>JBFFWN010000072.1:0-14665 GCA_041570235.1 Lysobacterales bacterium
TAAGGAAAATAAAAGGGGTTGCACAGAGGATCGCAACGGCAACGATCGCGCATGTCGGTAATGGCCATGGTTACCAGAATGGCCGTCACTTCGCAGCGAATTTGGGCTTGGTTCCCAAAGAGCATTCCAGTGGTGGTAAACAGAGACTCGGTGGTATGACCAAGCGGGGTAACCGTTACCTTCGGCGAATGTTGATCCAGGGGGCCTGGTCGGTCATACGAAATGTGGATAAGAATGATGATCGCATGTCGCGCTGGGCCAGGCAGCTGATTGAGCGGCGCGGCACGCACAAGGCCGTGGTGGCGGTGGCCAACAAGATGGCCCGAATCATGTGGTCCATGCTGTATCACCAAACGGAGTACAGGGCCAACTGATCCTGGCACAGGAAGAAGCTCTAACCCAGTTACTAAAAGAGGAAAGCCAACCCGGGAATGCGACAGAGAAAATGAAGTAACGGGTCAAACCGGCCCCTGTGAATGCTGACTTGCACACGGGTGTAAAAACCCGAAGGGATGATGAGCGACAGGGGCGCGGTTCTCATTTAGGCCAGAGCCCACATGAACGGCTCAACTCAAAGGCCGGATATACGTACGCAGTTTTACCTTTGTTACTGAAAATAGCTGTCAAGACCGGGCCTGGGAACAGGACGAGTCAATATGAAATAGTTATCAAAACGGTATTGCAAAATAAGAGGTGTACATATATGTGTTCATGTCGTGTCCTGAAGGAAGACACTGTACCCCCTTGGCGGTCCCGGCAGATAACAAGTTGAAGGTCGCATAAAACCAATGTCGTGTGACCCTTCGATTTACCTCTATTTGGGCGCATGGGGTTTGGAGTAAATGGGGCAGTGGTGCCTCCGGAACCATTCTTTGCTTGACACCCAATAGCAAATACATCACCCTCGGAAACTTGTCTGCAGGTGTCCTTCTGACTGCTCTGTCAGGGGATTAAACGGGAAGACGGTGCGCCCTTTTGGGTCATTCCGTCGCTGCCCCCGCAACGGTAGGCGAAGGTACAGATCATCGCAGCCACTGTGTTAATTCATGGGAAGGCGATCTGTCATTGGCGACTTCAAGCCGCCCTTCGCAAGCCCGGAGACCGGCCCGCAGTTTTATTCACTTGTGCATTCGCGGCGGGCGGAGCGTGTGAGTACTGCTTCCAACGGCAATCCGACCAGAGAAACAGACTCCAGATACCGGCCAAAGTCAAAGGCACGACCCTATGCGTTCGGGTGAGATCGCAAGGAAAAAGACAATGGTCAAACCAACAATTAAAACCATTTCAAATATGGTCTGCGTTTTCTGTATCTCCACATCCGTGCTGGCCGAGGATGCATATGAGCTGGATGACATGGTGGTCACCTCTCATTTACAACCCATATCACTGCGCGACGTGGCAAGCTCGGTCACCATCATCACGCGTGAAGAAATTGAACAAAAGCAGGTCAGGTATCTATCCGACCTGCTCCGCGATGTTCCCGGGTTTGCCGTCAGCCAGGCTGGCGGTGCAGGCTCTCAAACCCAGGTCAGGGTCAGGGGCTCCGAGGCCAATCACCTGCTGGTGCTGATGGACGGTGTACGTGCCAACGACCCCGCTGCCAGCGGCGAGTTTCTGTACCAACTCGCGCTGACATCAGATATCGAACGGATTGAAATCATCCGCGGCCCACAGAGCGCAACCTGGGGCAGCGATGCGGTGGCGGGGGTGATCAATATCATCCGCAGAAAGGATGTCAGCAATAATTACCTTGCAGGCAACCTCGAGGCCGGCTCGTTCAACACCTTCAACGCTGCCGTAAATGGTGGGTACTCCGCTGATAATGTCCAGGTTTCGGGTGGCGTTTCGTTCCTCGATACCGATGGCACGAATATCTCGCGATTTGGAAATGAAAAAGACGGCGCCAAAAATTTAAGCGCTAACCTGACACTGGATGTTGACGTCAGCGAGGCCGTCGATCTGCGATTCAACGGCCAAACCATGGATGCCAGCAACGACTACGATGACATTGATTACTTTTTAACCGGACTTCCTGTCGATGCAGACCGGGTAACCGAATCAACGCAGAATTTTCTGACAGGTGAAGCCCGTTACGACCGCAGTGACAGCCCGTTCTCCGGCAGCTTTGCAGTCAATTGGATGAGCTCCGACCATGACAATATCAGTGATGGATTGTGGTCAGGTTCAACCGCCTCTGACACGCTTGAGTACCGTCTTCGGGGCGGCATCCGTTTCGGCGCCGGGCAAAATCATCGATTCGGATTTGCACTGGAACACCAGGAAGTGGAATTCGAACAAAGGGGCGATGCCTCCTACCTGGATCCAAACCAGGACCAATCCTATAAAATCAGCGGTTACGCTATCGAATATATCGGCAAGCCAACCGAGGAGTTCAGCTGGACGGCCAGCGCCAGGCTGGATGACTATAGCGACTTTGACAACGCAAGCACATGGCAGCTTGCCGGGTCTTACCGGCTTTCCCCTGCCTGGCGTGTAAGGGCTTCGCTGGGCACGGGCTCCAAGGCGCCCACCTTCACCGAAAGGTACGGCTATTACCCGGACATATTTATCGGCAACCCCAACCTGAAGCCGGAGTCATCGCAGGGATGGGAAATCGGTGTCGATACCAACTGGTCACAGGGCCGGTACCATTTTGAGCTGGCCTATTTTGACCAGGACCTTGAAGATGAAATTGATAGCTTCGTATATGAACCCGTCAGCGGTTTATTTACCGCCGTTAACAAGGATAACGATAGTTCGCGCAGCGGAGTCGAGGCAGTTTTTGATGCCAACATCAGCCGGTTCCTGGTGCTTTCAGCGTCCTACACCTACACAAAGGCCACCGAAAATAACGGTATGGGGGATTCTTTTCCCGAGGTAAGACGACCTAAAAACATGGCCACTGTTGCCGCCAACTTCTACTTCCAGGAAAACCGTGGGAATGTGAATCTGAACGTGAATTACGTGGGGACACAATTTGATGTCTTTTATGACCCGGTCACCTATCAAGCCGAACCGGTTGAAATGGACAGCTACATCGTGGCAGACCTGGCTGCGTCATGGAAACTGACAGGGTCACTGGAGTTGACCGCCCGTGTCAGTAACCTGTTCAACGAGAACTATGAGGAAATCCTCGGTTTTGTGCGCCCGGGCCGGGCCATCTATGGCGGTATACGCGGGCGATTTGATTTCTGATAAATCAATCAGACCCGGGCTGGTCCGCATATTTCACCCGTATCCGGGATACTGGTGGTGTATATGGACAAGCCAGGGCCGGGATACTGGTGGAATATGCGGACTTAGTCGACCGGCAACTCACCGTTGGCATCCCTGGCACTGAGACTGCGCAGGATTCCGTTCTCAATACTGTAGATGACACCATAGACCGTCAGTTGCGCCCCATTTTTCCAGGCATTCTGAACGATGGAAGTGTCACAGACATTGGCAACCTGTCTTGTGACATTCAACTCACACAGAAGATCAAACTGCTCATGTTCTGACAGCCCTTCAAATTGTTGCTCGTGAGTTCGTTTTACATCCTTGATGTGCAGCAGCCAATTGTCGATCAGCCCATATTGCCTGTCATCCATGGAAGCCTGGACACCGCCGCAACCGTAGTGACCACAGACAATGATATGCCTGACCTTGAGAATTTCGACCGCATACTGGATCACCGACTGGCAATTAAGATCGGTATGTATGACCAGGTTGGCGATATTTCTGTGAACAAAAATCTCACCCGGCAGCATGTTGACAATCTGTGTGGCAGGCACCCTGGAGTCCGAGCAGCCAATCCAAAGGTACTCAGGATTCTGTTGCTTCGACAAGGATGAGAAAAATTCAGGGTCACTGGCCTTGATCGAAGCAGCCCACTCCTGGTTTCTGTCCAACAAGTGTTTCAATATTTTCAAGACATTTAACTCCTTCAACCTATTCTGGCTTCGAATGCCTGCTTACATGATACCCGGCAAGCATAACCCATGTACCGGTGAGTGTTAACGGTGATTGAAAAGTTGTAACTATCGTGGCAGGTCAGTAAATAATGTCGGGCACTCAGTAGCCTGCCTCAAAATCTATCACATACTGTAAATCTGTCGCCCGGATGAAGCGTTTGTAATTCTTTATAAAAATGCCGGCAATGTCGGCGGGGAAACTGGTTGCAGCATTATGTGGCGTGATATACACATTGGGTAATTCCCACAATGGGCTGTCTATTGCCAGGGGCTCCTGCTCAAACACATCGAGCACTGCGGCAGCGATGACACCTTTGCGCAAGGCATCGATCAGATGTTCCTCATTGACAATACCGCCCCTGCCGACATTCATCAAAACGGCAGACGGTTTCATCAGGCTGAGTTTTTCTGCATTGATAAAATGCCTGGTTTCCGGCGTATCCGGTAATGTCAATATGATGTAATCCGACTGCTCGAAAAAGGCCTCGCTTTGATCGTGCGTATAGACCGTTTCAACATACTCACATGCTTTGCCTGAGCGATTCATGCCGATCACCCTGATGCCAAAATGCCGCGCGGTTTTTGACAGGTGTTTGCCAATGGAGCCGAGCCCGGCAACTCCCAAGGTGATCTCAGCAGCCGGACGGTAAGCCAGGGGCTGCCAATGCTTTTTTCGCTGATTATCCAGCATCGTCAATACCTGTCGTTCAAACATCAACAGGTATGCCATCATGTATTCACTCATCAACGGACCGAAGACGCCCTTTGCTCCGGTCAGCAGGTAGTCACGCCGTTGGCCCTTCCTGCACAAACTGTCGACACCGGCCCAACTTGATTGCACCCATTGCAGTGCAGGCGCCTGTTCGAGCACTTTGCTGACAAGGGGCGGGTCGCCGAGGATGATATTGCAGTCGGCCAAAAGCGGGCCGGCGGATTCTGCATCAGTCGCGATCATGACTTGCAATTGTGAAAGGTCTGCCGATTCGACCAGTGTCCGATAAATCGCAGCTTCAGCAGACAGGATAAGAAGCCTGTTCATTTGAACATCCATAGACATGCCGCGTTTGTGATTTTCACAAACCTCAACCCCAACCGGGTGGACGGGTGTGCAATTAGCAGGTATCCCGGCGGGCCAGCTCCTTCAGCTTTTCAAAATCCAGTATGGCAACCTTTTTACGGTTGACCTTGATCAGCCCGGCACTCTGAAAACGTGCGAGAACCCGGGAGATGGTTTCTGTTGCCAAACGCAGATTACTGGCAATATCGCGGCGTGACATACTGAGGTTGAATTCCTTTGCGGAATAACCGCGACTTGCAAAGCGCTGGGACAAGGAGCACAGCAACCGTGCAATTCTCTCTTCTGCACTGAGGTCCGCTGCACTGGCTTCGAGTTCTGAAATATGCAAACTCATGACCCGAAACAACTCTTCCTGTAGTTTGGGAAGATGTCTTGCCATTTCTGTAACCGATTCAAAACTCAAACCGCAGACCGAACTGGTATCCAATGCAACCACATTGGCCCTGTGAGTCTTTTCGTGGATAGCATCAAAACCGATAATTTCACCAGGCAGGTAAAATCCCAGCACCTGTTCTTCACCGTTTTTGTCTATGACATAACTCTTGAAGCAACCGGCCCTGACCGCTGCTATTGATTGGAATTTATCACCGGCCCTGAAAATATGCTCACCAGGTTGAATCGGACGGGATTTGTTAACGATATGCTCGAATTGCTCGAGGCCCGCGGCATCCAGGCTGCGGGGCAGGCACAAATCACCCAGCGTACACTGGCTACAAGCGACTTGCAGGCGCTCGGGAAAATATGGTTTTTGTTCAATATCCGCACTCATAAACGCTAATTCCCATAACATCAAAGTCAATTAGCAGTCGATTATAGCCTAATGTGCGGATTAAATAACTTTTGAGTACGATTTTCCTTGTTGATCGTTGATCAGGTATTCGTCAAACTTCATGGCGATAACACGCAGCAACAGTAATCCAACGGGTGTAACCTCAAAACTTTGCTCGGATAATTCTACCAGGCCATCGTCCTGCAAGGGTATGAGAGACTCCAGTTCCAGTGCAAAATGTGTGCGGAAATCAATACCGAAACGTTCTTCAAAATCCGAAAAATTGACAAAACCCTGGCACATGATCGCCAAAATGACTTCGCGGCGTAACCTGTCTTCCCCGCTCAGACCCAGGCCGCGCCAGACCGGCAGTTCGTTTTGCTCAAGTACGGCCTGCCAATCGCGAATATCCTTCTGGTTCTGGACAAAACTGTTACCGACCTTACCGATTGCACTGACTCCCATGCCTACGAGATCGGTCTCACGACATGTGGAATAACCCTGGAAGTTGCGTTGCAGCGTTCCATTCTTCATCGCCAGTGATAATTCGTCATCGGGCAGGGCAAAGTGGTCCATACCAATATAAACATACCCGGCCTCAACCAGTTTGCGTATGGTGGAATCGAGTAACTGCAAACGCACTTCAGGTATCGGAACCTGTTGTGAATCGATCATGCGCTGGGCCCTGAACAGGTGCGGCAAGTGCGCGTAGTTATAAACCGACAAACGGTCAGGACGCACCGAAAGCACCGAATCGATGGTGCGTTCAAATGATTTCGGGGTTTGCAGTGGCAATCCGTAGATCAAATCCACTGACACCGAGTTGAAACCATGTTCGCGGGCGTCCTCGATCAGGCGCAGAGTCTTACCCTCATTCTGTACACGGTTGACGGCTTTTTGTACGGCCGGATCAAAATCCTGCACACCCATGCTGACACGGTTGAAGCCCATGTCGGCAAGGTTTGCGATCCTTGGTTTATCAACCGTTCTTGGGTCTATTTCGATTGAAAACTCGCGACTGTCTGAACGGCTCAGCAGGAAGTTCCGTGATAACTGTTCAACGATATGCCGTAACTGGATATCATCATAATAGGTCGGTGTTCCGCCGCCAAAATGCAACTGTATTACCTGGCGGTCACTATCGAACAATTTACCCTGCAGTTGGATTTCCTTATCGAGGTAATGCAGATAAGTCTCGGCACGTTCCCTGTTTCGGGTCACCTTTTTATTGCATGCGCAGTAATAGCAAAGCTCCTTGCAAAAAGGTAAATGCACATAAAGCGACAATGGCCGGGGTATCAGGTCATCGTTACTGGCTTGAACAAAACGCCGGTATGCCTCGGCATCAAAACCCTCATGAAACTGCAATGCAGTCGGGTAAGACGTATAGCGCGGACCTGCAAGTCCGTACTTTTTAATCAGTTCCTTTGGAAAGGTAATTGTATTACTCATGGCTTAGCTTCTCTTGGCACTCAAAGTGACCGGGTCCATTCTCTGAGTGCTGTCCTTGGGGACTTAGATGCCTGAAAACTGGAAATCTTAGCTCCTGAAAACCCTGTCATGTAAAAATCATCCGTAAAAATCATTCGTTGTGCAGCGCACGGTATCACCACAAATATCATTGACAAATGACTCAGGTCAAGAACATCCTAGGAACACCCGTATGTGGGTTTTGAAGCGAAGCGGAAACAAATTTTTCTCAGAAAACATGATTTGAGTCAATTGTTAACACAGCCTGGCTCATTGGCTTGATGATTTATCAACCGCTCAAACACCATCAATTCGTGCATCATACCAGTTAGTCATATTCTATTTATGGTAGTTTCAACATTGCCTTAAAGCCGCGACAAGTAACGCCGCAACCGCTCTCACTTTGCAATGGTTGGCGAATGGGCCAGCCTGTTACGACAGGCTCTGGATGAGGCCAGAACCGTCGTCATCAAATAGCGGGCATCAGGCGGTTAAAATTTATCACCGTTTACCAGGAAGTGCACCCAGATACTCGCGGCGTACGCCAGCGCGATCGCCCAGGTCCATTTCAGGTGGGAAAAGAAGGTGTACATCCCGCGCGCCTGGCCCATCACAGCAACACCGGCGGCTGAGCCAATGGACAGCATGGAACCACCTACCCCGGCGGTCAGGGTGACCAGCAACCACTGACCCTGGCTCATGTCAGGGTTCATCGCCAGCACCGCAAACATCACCGGAATATTGTCCACAAGGGCTGAAGCCACACCGACAAAAATATTGGATAAGGTGGGACCCATGCCGGTGTATAACCACTCCGAACCAACCGCAAGGTAACCGAATGCACCCAGCCCGCCGACACATAAAATAACCCCATAGAAGAACATCAACGTGTCCCATTCTGCCCTTTGCAGATTGCTGTAGATGTCATAAAACTTTTTATGCGATATGACATCGCCACCATGCATGGCTTCGATGCCCAGTGCCGATTCCGCAACTATTTCCCGTCTTAACTGGTTCTGATCACGGCGCTGCAGGTAATAACCAAACAACTTCAGAAAGCCCAGGCCGGTCATCATCCCTATGACGGGTGGCATATGTAAGAAGTTGTGCATGCAAACCGCCATGGTAATCGTCAGGATAAACAAACCCACCACGACCAGCGCGCCATGCTGCAAATAGGCCTCCTCGTGCACCGGTTCGGGCTTACCTGAGGGCAAGGCAAAACTGAGGATGCCGGCCACGATGACCCAATTGACCACGGACGGGAGCACCAGGGCAAAAAACTCACTGAACTGGACATGTCCTTTTTGCCACACCATCAGGGTAGTGATGTCCCCAAAAGGACTGAATGCGCCACCTGCATTGGCGGCAACCACGATGTTGACACAGGCCAGCGCGATGAAACGTTGGTTGCTGCCCCCAACAGATATGGCCACCGTGGCCATTAAAAGTGCGGTTGCAAGATTATCTGCCACGGGTGACATCAGAAAAGCGATTCCACCCGTCACCCAAAACACCTTTCGCAAGGTATATCCCTGGTTAACCAGCCAGGCCCGCAATACCTCGAAAATACCGCGTTCCTCCATGGTATTGATATAGGTCATCGCAGCCAGCAGGAACAGGAATAATTCTGCAAACTCCAGTATGTTATGCCGGACCAACTCCTCGGCAGTATGGGTATCCCCGGCCCATGAGTAAGCCAACGCCACCAGCAGCCAGATAAAACCGGCAGCCACCAGCACCGGCTTTGACTTTTTGAGGTGAATATTCTCTTCCAGGATAACCAGCGTGTAAGCTGCAACAAATATAACGATGGCCAGATAGCCGGCCCAGTGTGTAGTCAGATCCATACGGTTTCTATTACCTTAATTCAACCCGAAGGTTTCAAATGCACTCAAAATCATCAAGCCCGGTGGGACGACAGCGGTCAGGCCAGCCGAACTGCTGCCAGAAACCCACGTATCCCAGGGCGCTCACCCAATCTTTAAAACGTCTGTCCCGGCGCAATTCAAATGCCCGGTTATTCCGGATTTGCGCATGAATTTGATTATTCTCAATGTCTTCTTGCGGGTTCAGTCCAATCGAAAATGCTTTCGGTGAACCCAGCATTAACAGCGCTTCAAAAACAACTTGATTGTCCAGTAAATCATTTTCAACCGCAAACAGCAACGAGTTGACCGTATCTTCGTAAAAGTCGCGGTCTTGCAGGGCGTCTATGATCTGGTCCGTACATGCGGCAGGAAGAACGCCGGAGCGCATTTTTACACCCCGCAGCCAGGCGCGCGCCTCATCATATCACCACGGTCTGCGAACCCGGCCCCCAGGACATGGTACAGGACGAAAACAAGCATCAGGCACAAAAGCGAATAGTGACTTTTCGCAACGAATGCGAATTATTGGGAATCTCGTGCCTGCTTGTCATGTCCGGGCTCGTCGTTCAGGATACTGGTAAAGTTTTGGGCTATTTCCCGATTAATCGACCAATATCGGGCTTAGCTGAAGAATCCTGCTGTTGTTCAGTTTATAATCCCCGCTCCTGATACTGGCAGCACTAAGCAATTGTGATTCAAAACAAAATTAAACTCATCAGCGCATCATGTTTATTATTGTTACTGACGGCATGTGCCTCGGTCATGCAATCAGCAACCAACGACATGGCCGCAAACCTCAATGCGGCTATCCTCAACCAGGATGATCCGGAAACTGTTCGCGATGGTGCACCGGCCTACTTGTTGATGCTCGACAGCTTCATAGCAGGATCACCCGGAAATGCCTCTATGCTGGCTGCTGCCGCAGAATTATATGCCGCCTACGGTGTGATATTTGTTGACGACAAACAGCGTGCTGACCGCTTGACCAGTCGCTCGTTAAACTACAGCGAACAGTCCTTGTGCGCCAGCAACAAATTGACCTGTGGTATCGACTCGCTTTCATACAAGGAATTTGAAAGCCTGCTCGAGAAACTGGATAAAAAAGATGCTCCAAGCCTGTTCACATATGGATTGTCCTCCAGCGCCTTTATCACGGTTCATTCTGATGACTATGGCGCGATGGCAAAGCTGCCAAGGGTTGAAGCCACGCTGAAACGTGTGCAGGTTCTCGACCCGTCATACGAACCGGTGCAGGTCGAACATTACCTCGCCATTCTCAATACCATCCGTCCACCGGCTTTGGGCGGCGATTTTGAGGCAGGCAAAAGCCATTACGAAAAGGCACTGGCGCTTTCAAATGGCAAGGACCTCTCCATCAATGTCGATTACGCCCGCTACTACGCCCGGACCTTGTACGACCGGGAACTGCACGACCGTTTGCTAAAAGAAGTCATGGCGGCGGAACCTAAACAGGAGGGCTACACTCTATTCAATACGCTGGCGCAACGTGAAGCACAGGAATTGCTTGACGCCGCGGATGAATATTTTTAACTGAAAGGACAATAAATGATTTCGTGCATTCTGAACAAATTTCCCTTCCGGTCGCTAGCCGGGCCGATCATGATAAGCATGCTGTTGCTGGGCCAGGTAGCGGATGTGAGTGCCCAGACCATCAAGCTGGCCACGATTGCCCCGGAGGGTTCCGGCTGGATGAATTCCATGCGCGACGGCGCCAGGGAAATTGATGAACGCACCGATGGCCGTGTCAAATTCAAATTTTATGGCGGCGGTGTTCAGGGTAACGACAAGCAAGTGTTACGCAAAATGCGTATCGGGCAATTGCACGGAGGCGCTTTCACCTCCAACGCACTGGTGGAGTTCGAAAAGAACACTGTTCTCTATGCCATGCCCATGATTTTTGAGAATATTGAAGAGGTCAAGTTTGTACGACAGCGCATGGATGACAAGCTGCGTGGCATGCTGGAGGATGCCGGTTATGCAAACTTCGGGTTTGCCGGCGGTGGTTTTGCCCACATCATGTCGAGCCGTCCGATTGCCAATCTCGACGACCTGAAGGGTCTGAAGGTATGGGTACCTGAAGGTGACAGGATCTCTTATGAGGCCGCCAACGCCCTTGGAATATCACCCGTCATCATGCCTTTAACGGATGTCATGACCGGACTTCAAACCGAGTTGATCGACACCATCATGAGCCCGCCCGCGGCCACCATCGTCCTGCAGTGGAACACCAAGGTCAGTTATATCACCGAATTGCCGCTCTCTTATATTTTTGCCATGCTGGTGATAGACAAGAAGTACTTCAACCGGATTAAAGAAGAGGACCAACTGATCGTGCGCGAAGTCATGGAAGGTATCTACCGGGGCTTTGATCAGGAAGGCAACGATGACAACATCGAGGCCTACCAGGCGTTATTGAAGGAAGGTATGACAGCAGTCAAGCCTGATCAGGGCCAGATACCCGAATGGCACAGGGCCATTCGCGATACCAATCACCGCCTCGCGGCTGAGGGCATTGTAGATGTTGCCCTGTTGAATGAACTCGAGTGCTGGGTCGAGGCTTCACGTTCCAATAACACAACAAAAGACTGTTCGATCAACCCCTGATGTGACATCAATGGGTTCCTTTCTTGACAAGCTGGAGAAAGCCGGCACCCATGCAGAGGACGCCTTGCTGCTGATCATTCTGATCTGCATGATTTTACTGGCCGGCTCGCAGATCTTCCTCAGAAACTTTTTTGACACCGGTTTTTTCTGGGGTGATGAAATGCTGCGAATGATGGTCTTGTGGCTGACCATGGCAGGGGCTCTTGCAGCCAGCAGAATGGAAAGACATATCAGCATCGCCGTGCTGGACCGTTTTCTTTCCACAATGGCACAGAAGGTTACCAGGGTAATCATTGATATATTCACGTCAGGTATATGCGCCTTATTTGCCTGGCACAGTACGCGGTTTGTGATGAGTTCATACGAGTTTGGAGATACCTTGATGAGGCATATCCCGGCATGGGCACTGCAGGCCATCTTGCCGATAGGGTTTGGTTTAATGGCTTACCGTCACCTGGTACTGGCTGTGAAACGTTCATTACCAAAGAGCAAGCCTGAACCGGCAAACTTAAACTGACATGATGATTCTCGGCCTGTTAATGGTGATCCTTCTGTTGCTCGGCGCACCGTTGTTCGCGATTATCGCTGCGGGTGCGTTCTGGAATTTTTACCAGGCGGAAATCGACCTCCAGGCCATTGCCATCGAATTTTACGGCATTGCGGAAATGCCAATACTACTGGCCATACCGCTGTTTACCTTTGCCGGCTACCTGCTGAGCGAAAGCAAAGCGCCGCAACGCCTGGTGCGCCTGACCAGCGCGCTGTTGGGCTGGATGCCGGCAGGACTGGCCATCGTGTCGCTGGTTGCCTGCGCCTTTTTTACCGCTTTCACAGGGGCCTCCGGCGTCACCATCATTGCGCTGGGGGCGATCCTGTTCCCCGCCATGCAACAGGCTGGATATCCTGAAAAATTCAACCTCGGCCTGGTGACTTCGGCGGGCAGCCTGGGCTTGTTGTTTGCACCTTCCCTGCCGCTGATTCTTTATGGCATCGTCGCCGAGGTGCCGGTTGAAGACCTGTTCCTGGCGGGCGTAATACCCGGGTTTTTAATGTTGTTTACCCTTTCTGCCTACAGCATCTGGAAAAACCGCGCAATCCGCACACCGTTGGGCGATTTCTCCTGGGCTGAGGTGCGCGCTGCTCTGCGCGAGTCGATATGGGAATTGCCATTACCGGTTGTAGTGCTTGGCGGCATCTATAGCGGGTATTTCGCCATTTCAGAGGCCGCGGCCGTCACGGCATTGTATGTTTTGCTCATCGATGTGGTGGTATTGAAAGAGATCTCTTTACGCAAATTGCCATACATCGTTCGGGAATCAATGATACTGGTCGGTGGCATCATGATGATCCTCGGGGTTTCCCGCGCGTCCACCAATTTCATGATCGACACGGGTGTGCCACAGCAACTGCTGGAGTGGATCAGCGTTTTTGTCAACGGTGAATTTGCCTTTATGGTTATGCTGCTTCTTTTCCTGCTGATGCTGGGCGCAATACTGGATATATTTTCGGCCATCGTACTGGTTGTGCCACTGATTCTGCCGGTTGCCATCCAGTTCGGGGTTCACCCGGTTCATCTTGGTATTGTTTTCCTCGCCACGATGCAATTGGGGTACATCACCCCCCCTGTCGGCCTCAATCTGTTTATTGCCGGATACCGGTTTGACCGGCCTATCGTCAATATTTACCTGTCCACATTGCCGTTTTTCGTGTTCCTGATGATTTCCGTGGCCCTGATAGCCTTCTGGCCGGCTTTATCCCTGGCCCTTTTATAAAATCAAAGCGGTGATTTAAGCCCGTCCTGAGGATTTTGAGTTTCGACCCGGGCGGTAATTTCTGCCCAGTCCTGATAGCGGGCGCTCAGAATTTGGAAATCTTCCTCGTCATCAACGTCCAGGCTCAAACCGCCAAACGGCGTGATTACGGTTTTGACGGATCCGCCAAGCACCTCGGAGACACAACTTTCGACCCTGTCCTGGGTATTGCCTTTCCTCAAACGCCGGTACAAGCGCCCTTTTTTCTTCGACAGCATCAGGGTGACCTGTACGCGCATGGTCATCCAGGCCGCGGCCCAACCACCCTGAGTTTTAAAAAAGTCGAATATCAGGGCCACAACATTACGCCAGTCCTTGGCTTTCCGGTGCGAAAAACCGGTTTGCAAAAACTCCTGGCGGGCCAGCTTGCGCGGTCTGCCCACATAGATATTGGCAAGACGCAAACGACCCCATGCCAATTCAACAAAAGGCCGTTTAATACCCGGCTTGCCATCCGCAGGGTGAAAGGGCGCTACACCGGGCTCATCAACAACACCCACCAACATGGCGTAGGGATCAGAAGCGGCGCTGTCCTCAACCGCACAACGCCTGACAAAATCATCAATTGACCCTGCGGTTACCAGCGGTAAGTCACTGGAAATAATCAGCAAGGGCCGCTCTTTGACCGGCAGTTCCGGATCATTTCTGTGGCGGTCCTCGGATGCCTCGATACCAGCCCAGGCATTGGTCAACATTTTACCCCGCTGGGCAATCACGTGAACGCTGGCCGGGTAACCAGAGAGCTCCTTGAGCAATTCCCCGGCCGGCCCAACAACGAAAACCTGGTCTATCGTGCTGGCCTCAACGAGGGCATCAACAACATAGCGGAACAGCACCTGGTCTCCCAGTTGAAGCAAAGCCTTGTTTTTGCCCATGATGAGACGCTTGTCATTCTGATGGGTTCCGGCAAGCACAACAGCGTCCAAAAGAAATGGATAAGCATCTGGCCGCCGGGATGGCTGCACCGGTTCCTGCAAATGTGGGCTGTCAACTTTTTCGGTTACAGTTTGCATGATTACCCGCTGGGTGCTCCTTGATTTCAAACGTCAGACAACAAAACATCCAATATATTTGCATATTTATCCTGA
>JBFFWN010000073.1:0-14580 GCA_041570235.1 Lysobacterales bacterium
ACCAAACCCGCCGGCCTTGTAGCCCGTGGCGGCATAACCATAGACAAACAGGTTATCCCGGATGATGTAGTCAAAACCCAGTCGCCAGGTGCCCTTACCCCAATCCGCCTTGTGGCTGTTGTCCGTACCCGGCACGCGGCTGGTAAAGTCCGGACCCAGTGTGCCATCATCCATGGCCAGGTCATCCGACTGGTAATATTCAGTCCAGTAAGGCACATTGAAAGGGTAAAATGGCGTGCCGTCGCCAATAAACGTCCAGCTTTCATACCAGAACGTGTTGTCCGGGTCTGCGGAATACAGGTTGGGGTTAACCCAGTAGCCGATGGTGGAATGGGTCGAGCCGTTTTTGTCCTGTTTTTCGTCCCAGGTATAGCGGTAACCGGCGGTCAGGTTCAGGCGGTCATTTACAGCATAATCAAACTGTGCGAAAAGCGCCTTTGATTCAACCGTTCTCTCGGGTTGCACAAAAGATTGTGCCAGCGGGCGTATGAATGCACAGCAGAAGGGCAACTCGACATTGAACTTGATCTCGTTGTTTTCTTTCAGATAGAAAAAACCGCCCAGCCATTGCAGGTCGGAGTCTGATTCAGACTTGAAAAGCACCTCGTGCACGGTCGATTTGTATTTTGAATACTCGGTTTCCAGGGCAAGGTCTTCAAAAGGCTGTAATGCCTGCGGATCAAAACCCAGATCTATATATGCCTGGGGATCACGGATCAGCATACCGGTGGTGCCGCCAAATTTGGCTCCTTCTATGGCAATACCGTAGCCGGGGTGGTCCGGGTCTGCGAACGCGCCGGCATCCTGGTCAAATAGCTGAGTCCGGTCCTGAATGGAGTAGGCAAAACGGTATTCCATGGAAAAACTGTCATTTATGTCCCAAAACAGCTCGGAACGACCGGTCTTGATGGACATGTCCATTTCGCCCGGGGTGTTGATCTTCACATCGAATTCGTCGTGATCGCATTCAAAAAAAGTACCCTTGGCTTTCTGGCAGTCCTTCAAAAAAGGGACGCCGGGGCTTTTGTCCTTGAAATGTTCATAGGTCACCAGCCATTCAAGAGTATCGGTGGGTGCAAACCGCATACCCAGGCGACCGGCATAACGGTCGATGCTGCCATAGGCCTGTGATTTTCTCTGGTGGTAATTGCGGCGTTGGTCCACATTGGGAATGCCATCTCCTGGAACATCATTGGGGCCGTCCGTATTGCCATCCATATCGACATCCCAGTCGAGATCATAAAGATCCATTTCCTGGTTCAGATAGGTATTGGCCCGTTGCGCCATGTAGGCAACCCGAAACGCCAGTTTTTCATTGGCGGGTATGTTCATCCAGCCACGAAAAGCCCTGGTCGAATGGTTGCCGCCTTCCACCTCTGCAGAACCGCCAAATTCTTCAAATTGCGGTTTTGAATTGATGATGTTGATGGTACCCGCAGTCGAGTTGCGTCCAAACAGAGTGCCCTGCGGGCCACGCATAATATCAATGCGTTCGACATCGAACAGCAGCGCCAGGCCACCCTGTGGCCGCGGCGAGTAAATGCCGTCAAAGTGAATGCCGACGGTGGGGTCGCCCAGCTCGGTGAAGTTATTGGAGGTAATACCACGGATAGCGATCGAAACACCGGAATCCGAGGGCGACAAGCCAACCTGCATATTGGGCACCAGGTTTCCGACGTTAAGAATATTATTCACACCCTCACGTGCGAGTGCTTCCGCATCAACAGCCGAGACGGCCAATGGTGTTTCCATCAGGTTGGTATCACGCCTGACCGCTGTGACAACAACCTCTTCCAACACCATATCCTGCGCCCAGGACACAGGCAGTAAAGCCGTAATCCCCAAAACGATTAAAAGAATACGGCTGAAAATTCCCTTTGGCATGCTGGCTTTCCCTCTTCAACACCGGTGAAAGGATACTGTCGCTATTTTTAGTATCAAACCCTGTAGTCTATACAGAGGGACCACTCCCTCAATAGATAATCGGTGAATGGGACCAGTGTTGAGCCAAGATGGACATAGCAGGGTTTAAAAGGGGTTTATGGGCCGCTATTTAGCCTGCGCTGATGCGCTAGGCTTTCATGGAGTCAAGAAAGGATTTAATTTCACTGCGAAAGTTACGGCTGACCTTGATACGCTCACCAGTATCCATTTGCAGAAAATACTCGCCCTTGGTATGCGGGATAACCTGCACAATGCAGTTCAGGTTAACAATGGTGGAACGATGAACGCGTTTAAAAACCCGGTCATCAAGTTCACTCAGAAGCTGTTTCATCGTGCACCGCATGATATGAGTCTCGCCCTCGGTATGCACACACATGTAATCACCGGCAGCATCCACCCAGGCGATATCATCGGTCTTGACCAGTTTGATCGAATCGCGGTCCCTTATAGTGATCTTTTTTACCGACTCCGTCCCGGCCTCTTCATTTTTTACCCTTTCCTCCAGGGCTTGCCGTTCCCCGACATTGGCCGAAATGGTATCTATAGCCCCCAATAACAAAGCTTTGTTGCTCCCCAGGTGCTGCTCTTGGCGGAAACGGACCAGGGCGCGTTTTACCGCCAACTGCAGACGTTGCTCATCAACCGGTTTGACGATGTAATCCACAGCGTGGACATCAAAGGCATCCAGTGCATAGCGCTGGTAAGCCGTGCAAAAAATCACCATGGGCAATAACTCCGGCTGAATCTTCTTTATCACGCCAAAACCATTGAGACCAGGCATGCTGATATCAAGGAACATCAGATCGGGTTCGTGTTCCAAAACGGCCGCAATCGCCTCCCGGCCATTGGCGCATTCAGTAACCACTTCGATCTCGGGAATATCCTCCAGGCACGAAAGAACCAGCTTCCGTGCCAGCGACTCATCATCCACGACGATAGTCCTAAGCCTGGTCACCAGTGGCCTCCATGGGCTCGTAGGGAATTCGGATATTGATATTCAGGCCTCCGGACGAATGGAGGCTGATATCAAACGTGTAAGCCTCATCATAAAGTGTCTTTAAACGCTGCAGCGTATTGAACAAACCGACCCGCCGGCCCGGTTTCGGCTTGGGTAGATCAATGGCTTTGCCCGGACCGGTGTCGTTCATGTCAATGAGCAATTCATCGTTTTCCACCTTCGCTTTGAGCCTGATGGCGCCACCATTTTCGTTGGCCGCAATCGCGTACTTGATGGAGTTTTCTGCCAGCGGTTGTAATAAAAGGCTTGGAACCTGCGCCAACCTGGCTTTTTCGTCAATATCAAACTGCAAATCCAGGTGATCACCAAAGCGTGTTTTTTCAATATCCAGGTACAACATCAGCGCGTCAATTTCCTGCTGAAGCGAGATTTTTTTGGCCGGGTCGTTATCCAGGGAATAACGCAAAAAATCGCCAAGCCGCGTAATCATATGCTGGGCTTTTTGGCTTTCCTGGAACTTTACGAGGGCACTGATCGAGTTCAATGTATTGAACAAAAAATGCGGGTTGAGCTGGTACTGTAACATACCGAGTTGTGCGCTCTTTGCCTCGGCTTCGGCATTCAGCCGCTTCAACTGCTCTTCCTTGGTCGCCAGATCCGCCACCTGTCGCTTGTCCCGCTCGAGTTCTGACTGGTAGTAGTACTTGTTGCCGTAATAAAGGGCCACCCAACACAGGTAAACCAGGAAAGACGAAAAATACCACCCGCCAAACTCCGTCCAGGTATCACCAAAACCGGTAATCAGGGTGAACGCATAGATTCGCAGAACGGTCCACACCATGGATATCACGACAACGGCGAAAAGGCTCCAGCCTATGAGCGATATTTTGGATCGATACCAGAGCCGCAGACAGATGTGATGTAACGGTATGGATAAAAGCATGCCCAGCACGCACTGCACCACCGTGTGAGAAATATGGGACCAACTGGCCGTGGCGTACCACAGCGTCAGGCTGAAGAAGGTCACCATTCCAAGGCCGCCCCAGCCGATGACCTGCATCAACCAAAACTGGTAGGTACGATTTGCGTGAGCGCCCGTCAGCGTCTCATCGATCCATTTCAATGATGCTTTGCCCAATTTCGTGTCTTCTCTTAATGCTTACGCGGCAATTGCTTTCCAAGGCCAATGATAATTAAACAAAATCCCGGTTGTCGTGTTTCTGGTCCCACCCGGCGCAAAGATATTTAATCCCGGAAAAACCGCCGATACACTATTGCTCCAGCCAAGTATGCCTGCAAATGGCTGCATAGTCCCGGGCACCTTTATTTTGACACGATGACCAACTCCATACTGCAAAACAAGCCCATTGCCCTGAATGTTCACTGGGGCCGCACCTGCGAACGATCAGAAACGTTAGCGACAAGGGAATCCCGGCCGTGGTTGTGCTGATTTCCGGAAGACCACTGGTCATCAACCATGAACTGGAGGCCTCCACAGCGTTTGTTGCCGCATGGCTACCGGGTTCGGAAGGCCTTGGTGTTGGGGAGGCCCTGGTTGGAGATTATGATTTCCAGGGCAGGCTGTCATTTTCCTGGCTAAAACATACAGACGAAGTATCTGATCAATACAAAAAAAGTAAACCCTTAGTTCCAATGGGTTATGGTCTGTCTTACGGTAATCCACACTTATCAAAAACCTTGGAGCGATTAAGCGCATGAGAGATTTACCATCCTCACCAGAAACTTTTAACCTTCTTTCAATCCTGGTTGTGACTCTTTTTCTGTCTTCCGGCGCAATTGCCCAGGAAGACGAGGTCATTTTCTCAGCCGATGGTGATTCTCCATGGCGCTTGTACCTCGGCAGCAGTAACAACTGGATGGTTCCGGTACAGGGTGACGTGACCACCTCGCACAAAAGCAAGGTGATCACGGTGAGTCGAATTGATCATATTTCTGAAAAAGACGCGATCCAGGCCGCTTGGAAAAGCGGTCTCGGACAGCTGTACTGGCAGGAGGATGATCCCCGTGACTATCGCGACCTTGCAGAGCAAGGCGGGGCCTTGAGCATCGTCATTCGCGTCGATAAGGCGCCCAAAAAATCCGTCGACATCAAGATGGATTGTGGCTACCCCTGCGCCGGTTCGCTGGATATGACCAAGTTGCTCAAAAGCGTCCCCGAGGACCAGTGGTTCCGTATCAGCATGAAGCTCAGTTGCTTTGAGGACGCCGGTGCAAACCTCAGCAATATTGTTGCACCCATGGTTGTCGCGACGAATGGTTCGTTCAAGCTGAGCATTTCTGAAGTGCGCCTGACAAGGAACCCTGTCCCGGAGTCGGTTATTCCCTGCGGTTGACGCTGAGGCAATCAGTTCATGGCCGGGCCTGGCACTTACCAGGCTTGCGGTTGCTAATGCCCGGTATTTGACCGGCCTGGTTTACAATACGGTTTTTGTCACGGATACCCTTCAGATATGCCTGAATTACCAGAGGTCGAGACCACCCTCAGGGGAATAGAACCATACCTGACCGGCCAAGTTGTTGGCCGGGTCATTGTGCGTGATGCCAGGCTACGCTGGCCTGTTCCGGCGGACGTTTGCAAGGCGGAAGGCCAGCGCTTTACGAGCTTGCACCGGCGTGGCAAATACCTTTTGCTGAAAATGCAGCAGGGCGGCCTGATCGTTCACCTTGGCATGTCGGGCTCCCTGCGTATTCTTAAAACACCCATGCCTCCCGGAAAGCATGACCACATCGATATTGAAATGGCAGATGGCATCTGCCTGCGCTTCAACGATCCAAGACGCTTTGGCGCGTTTTTGTGGGTCGATGATCAAATGGAGTCGCACGAACTGCTACATCGGCTGGGACCTGAGCCGCTTTCTGCCGACTTTACCGCAGACTATTTGTATCGCTCATCACGCAACCGGAAAGTGCCGATCAAAAATTTCATCATGAATGGTCACGTGGTTGTCGGCGTGGGCAATATCTATGCTTCTGAATCTTTGTACATGGCTGGCATTCACCCCCAGCGCGCTGCAGGGCGGGTTTCGATGCAGCGCTATGAAGGCCTTGTACTGGCCATTCGTGACGTTTTGGAGCGCGCTATCCGTCAGGGTGGCACGACCTTGCGCGATTTTGTTAATTCCGAGGGCGCGCCGGGTTATTTTGCCCAGAATTTACTGGTCTACGACCGTGCTGGCGGTGATTGTTTCCAGTGCGGCGTCCCGATAAGGCAAAAGGTGATTGGTCAGCGTTCAAGTTACTACTGCCCATGTTGTCAGCGTTAACTCCATTTGCCTGCTTTGTAAGCTTCAGGAATACGGCTACAATGCTGGCTTCCTGAAACCAGCCCGGGACCCCACCTTGAAAAAGTCTACACAATCCGTACGCGCAGGCAGTCATCGCTCCAACAACATGGGTGGCTTGAACACACCATTGGTCTCGTCCAGCGCAATTGAATACATGGATGATTCAGAAGTCCGCTATCCGCGTTATTTCAACACATTGAACCATACGGTGGTTGCCGAGAAGATGTCCGCGCTTGAAAACGCCGAGGCCGGTATTGTGACCAGTTCGGGCATGGCCGCGATTTCAGCCATCTTTTTCGGTTTACTGGAAAAAGGTGATCACGTGGTTTTTACCGAAGGGCTTTATGGCGGCACACATGCCCTGATTACCCAAGAGCTGCACCGGTTTGGTATCGATTACAGTTTTGCGAAAACCGATGTAAATTCTCTTCAGTCAGCCGTGATGGAAAACACCCGGATGGTTTTCGTGGAATCACCCAGCAATCCGCTACTGACCGTTGTCGATCTGAGCGCCGTGGCAGCAATGGCCGGGAATCATGGCCTTTTGTCAGTCATCGATAACACATTTGCATCACCTATCCTGCAAAACCCATTGGATCATGGTTTTGACCTGGTCATGCACAGTGGCACCAAGTACCTGGGTGGTCACAGCGACCTGTGCTGCGGCACCGTCAATGGTTCTGCGGAGCTGATTGAAAAAGTCCGTAACCATTCGGTGGCTTATGGCGGCTGCCTGAACGCACAGGATTGTCATTTACTGGAGCGCAGCCTCAAAACGCTGGAGTTGAGAGTTACGCGGCAAAGCGAGAACGCGTCCTATGTCGCCGAACAATTAAATCGATGTACAGGAATCAAACAGGTCTACTACCCTGGTCTGAAAACCCACCCGGGTCATGATATTGCCAAGCGTCAGATGTCGGGTTTTGGCGGCATGATGTCATTTGAACTGGACGGGCATATTGACCCGGAGTCCTATATCCGGCGTCTCAAAATGGTGAACTGTGCGATCAGCCTGGGCGGGGTGGAATCAACCCTTTGCCAGCCGGTGGCAACATCACATCAGAAAGTGCCGGAACAGGAACGTAATCGACTGGGAATCACCCCGGGCCTGATGAGGGTTTCAACCGGAATCGAGGATGCGGAAGAAATTGCCGCAGATCTTTTACAGGCTATAAGCTGAGGGCTATCGGCCGAGCATTATCTGCCGCCGGAGTCTTTTTCGATCTGTTCCTCCAGTTTCTTCTGATGCTGCTGGTCCATTTCGATATAGTCTTTTTGAAACTCCTCGGCCTTACGCAGGGCCTTTACCTGATCACCGATAAAGCTCTCTTCGGCCGTTGGAGGTGCTTTCTCAGGGATGCCACGGATGTACCAGAGTGCGGCGCAAACCAACAGGAAAAATATTAACCAGCGCATCATTGAACTCCTTTCAGAGAATCAGAAAAGCATATCCACACTATAGCAGGCGGTTGTCGTCTTCTTTGTCTTCATCGGCGCCAGTTTTGACCACCTCGATGAACTTGATTCGTTTGCCACCATAAAATACACGCTTGAATTCGGCGCGACTGACGGAAACATAACGCTCATTGCCGCCAATTTCGACCTGTGCACCCTCTTTCAATGCATATCCCTCATCATCCACCCGTACCACCATATTGGCCTTGCGCCCGGTATGGCAGATAGTCTTGATCTCTGACAACTCATCAGCCCATGCCAGCAGGTGTTTGCTGCCTTCGAACAGTTCACCCTGGAAGTCGGTGCGTAACCCAAAGCACAGCACCGGTATATTCAGACGATCGACAATTTCACTTAACTGGTAGACCTGATCACGGCTCAGGAACTGTGATTCATCCACCAATACACAATGAATGTTGCGTTTTTCGAGTTGTGCCCGGGTAATTTCAAACAGGTCGTCTTGTGAATCAAAAATGGTCGCCCTGGCCTGCAGACCTATGCGTGATTTGATCCAGCCTTCACCATAACGGTTGTCCAGTTGAGGCGTGAACAATAGCGGGTTCATGCCCCGTTCGCGGTAGTTGTGTGCCGATTGCAGTAAAACCGTGGTCTTACCGGCATTCATGGATGAATAATTGAAATAAAGTTTTGCCATTCGATGTTATACCCCGGAATTTAATCACTCCGTAAAAACGAGCGTACCATTTTCAGTGCCTCGTCGCGCTGGGTAAGCGCCAGCAATACCAGGCAGTCACCCTGTTGCGCATTCGCAAGGGCATGGGCAACCCCTTCCAACGGGGTTTTAAACATGGCGATATCATCGTCTTCGACGCCGGATTGCATGGCAAATTCCCTGATCAATTCCGCCACTACGCCTGATTCCCGCCCACGTTCATAACCGGGCATGTCACAGACCAACAGCGGCCTGGGGCTTAACTCACATGCTGCTTTTACAAAACCACCAATTTCCTCGTCGGTCCGGTCACCCGCCTGGCCCATCAGAACGATGTTGCGCCTGGCATTGAAGGCGTTGACGGTATCGCTGATGGCCCTGATGCCATGCTCATTGTGGGCAAAATCAATAAATATGCGGATATCGTCTTTTTCAAACAAATTACCGCGACCGGGGTTGACCTCCGAATCACCGCTGAATGCTTTGAGGCCACTTGAAATGGCTTTATCGGAAGCCCCCAGCACCTTGCAAAGCAACATCGCGCCGAGCGCATTGCTGATATTGTAGCGGGCCACACCTCCGAAGGTGATGGGGATATCCGCGGCCCGTACGACATTACGGGTATGACCGTTATAGGCCAATACCAGCCAGCCGTCCTGCAGGAATGCGGCGTCCCCCTGCCTGTCCAGGTGATCCCGAAGGACCGGGTGCTGCGGGTCCAGGCCAAACCAGACAATGCGGTTTTCGAGCTTTTTTGCCATCCGCAGACTTTGGGGATCATCCGCGTTCAGTATCAGTGGCGCGTTGGCGCTCAATGCGCGACGCACGATGAATTTTGCCTCGGCCATTTCCTCCACTGAGTGAATCCCCCATTCACCCAGATGATCGGCGGCGATATTGGTGATCAAAGCGCCATCGGCCCGCTCAACCCCGATACCACGACGCAGCAAGCCGCCACGTGCGACTTCGAGTACAACCACCTCTGATTGCCGGTGCCTCAACAGGGTTCTTGCTCCACCCGGGCCGGAATAGTCACCTCTATCGAGTATGGTTTCACCAACCCTGATGTAATCGGTTGATGTAATACCGGCACGCAGCCCCGCAGCCGCCAGAATCGACGCAGCGAGCCTGACCGTTGTGGATTTTCCATTGGTGCCGGTCACGATACCCAGTGGAATCGCCTTGATAGCTGCCCAGTCAATCTCCCCGGGTGCCGGCAACTGATCGGCAGGCCAGGTGATGGATGTTTCACCAAAGCCGAGAGATACCTCGTCATCATCCCACAGGAAAGGCACCTGGTGGCTGCTTGCGGCAGCCTGTAAGGCCAGCAACTCCGGCCTCGATTCTTCGCTGATCATTGCAAGCAACGCTGTGAGGCTTTCCTGGAAATCAGGCGGGGCGGATGACTCAAGCACGGCCATCGCCCGGCTGAATGCGACCTCGTTTAACTCACAGGCTGCATAAAGGACATCTATCGGGGCGTTTATCACCAGGCTGACGCCACCCTCGTAAATACGTGAACAAATGTTCTGCGGGTCCCAGCCGACGCCCTCCATCAACCTGGAAACCTCTTCTGACCAGGCTTTGATCAGGGTTTGAGCCGGAATATCTCCCGTGGCGACATCCAGCACGGCCCCCGGCCAATCCCAAAACAGGTTTGGGCCGGTCAGCCGCCTGCTGTCAAGCAAACTGGCAGTCATGGGTCAGTCCGATTCCTCGTCCCGGGCCAGGCGGACACCACGTTCGTCCCTCACCAGGCGTGTACCCGGTTCAAGCGCGAACGCCTCGGGATCGGCTTCGACAAAGCTATGAACCGGCTTGGCTTCAGCCGTTCCTGCACCGTCCTTCGCATCCACCTCAAAATGGATGACCTGGTTCCAGCTGCGACGTACATCATCGGCAAACACCATTACCAGGTCGCCCTCTTTCGCCATGTGCAAGGCAGTATCAACGGCTTTGACCTCGTCAGGGATAATTTCAATCGTGTCAGCAGCAACGCCCCTGGCCTCCAGCTGCGCTTTCAACATCTGTGGCACTTCGTCATAACCACGCCCGCGACGACGGTCATCGGCCCGGCAGATGTAGTGATCGAAGTGGCCGCTGGCCTCATCGGCAATCGCACGGATATCTTCATCACGACGGTCCCCCGGCGCCGCCAGCACACAGATTTTTTTGCCGGGCTGTTCAAGCCGGCTGACCAATTGACAGATACTGCGAATGGCCGCTGCATTGTGCCCATAATCAAGGATCACCCGGAACGGATGTTCATCATGAACATTCATGCGGCCCGGCGCCTGGAAGATGGTGGAATTGAATGAACGCAAACCATGACGGATATCATCCAGTGATTTACCCAGGGAAAAGGCCAGTGCGGCAGCAAACATCGCGTTCTGCACATTGTGGGTGGCCTTTCCATCCATGGTTGCGGGTATCTGGTGAGTCCAGACCAACTGGAAATGTGTACCGTTATCGTACAAGGTGATCATATCGCCGTTAATACCCTGCTCCAGTACCACGGCGCGGCCACCGGCACGGATATGTTCCTTGACCAGCGCATGGGCCGGATTCATGGTGACATAACAGACATGCTCAGCCTTTGTGTAGTCGGCCATTTTCAGACACAGTTCATCATCGGCATTGAGCACGGCGGTATTGCGCGCAACTTCAACGACCACGCGTTTGAGCTCCGCCAATTGCTCCAATGTATCGATACCTTTAAGACCGAGATGGTCAGCCGCAACATTCAGACAGGCAGATACATCACATTGACGGTAACCAAGACCGGAACGCAATAGTCCACCACGTGCAGTTTCAAGGACGGCTATATCAACACTCGGATCGCGCAACACGATACGTGCGGACGTAGGACCGGTCATATCACCCTTTACCGACAAGCGGCCATCGATATACACGCCGTCGGTTGAAGTCATGCCAACCCGGTGGCCGGCGGTTTTCAGGATATGTGACAACATACGCGACGTGGTGGTTTTACCATTGGTGCCGGTAATGCTGGCAACCGGGATGCGGGTTGGTGAACCCGGCGGGAACAACATGTCCATGACCTTGCCGGCGACATCGCGTGGTTTACCCTCGGATGGCGCAACATGCATTCTGAATCCCGGCGCGGCGTTGACCTCGACGATGGCGCCACCGACCTCCTTGTAGGACTCGGAAATATCCCTGGTCAGAAAATCGACGCCACCCACATCCAGGCCCACGGCCCGGATCGCCCGTTCGGCCATTTCGCGGTTATCCGGGTGCACCACATCGGTCAGGTCGATGGCGGTACCACCGGTAGACAGGTTTGCTGTATTGCGCAAATAGAAAACTTCGCCTTCGGGCAAAACCGTTTGCGCATCAAACCCGGCCAGTTCAAGAAGCTCCATGGCCGGTCGATCGAGTTCAAGACGGGTCAAGACTTTTTCATGGCCAATACCGCGGCGCGGGTCCTCGTTGACCTTTGCAACCAACTCGGTAACCGTGCTTTTACCGTCACCCACGACGTGACCGGGAACGCGTTTGGCAACCGCGACCAGTTCATTGTTGACCACCAGCATACGGTGGTCGTAACCCTCGACATAACTTTCAACCAATACTGCCCGGCTGGTGCCATGCTCGCGTGCAAATGCAAATGCGCTTCTGATCTGCTCTTCGTTGGTCAGGTTGATGGACACACCCCGGCCGTGATTGGCATTCAGTGGTTTGATCACAACCGGATAACCGATATAACTCGCCGCCCGAACAGCGTCAAATTCGCTGTACACCATTCTCTGTTCGGGCACCGGCAGACCGAGGTCGCGCAACAGGTTGTGGGTATCTTCCTTGTCGCAGGAGATCTCCACGGCAATATGGTTGGTCTTGCTGGTAATGGTTGCCTGGATACGTTGCTGGTAGGCACCATGGCCAAACTGCACCAATGAATACTTGTTCAGTCGAAGATAGGGTATGCCACGCTCTTCCGCCGCATTTACCAACGACTGGGTACTTGGCCCCAGTTCCTTACGCTGCGCAAATACGATGAATTCGTCACGCTGCTCGACAAAATTGAAGTCTTCATCAATGTCGGCCTGCAGTTCCGGCTTCAGTTCTTCTGGCAACAGGCTCAAAAGAAGCTGCAGGGCGATGCGTGCTGCTTCGAGTCCGACATCCTGCTGCTTGTATTGAAATACCATGTTGTACTGGCCAGGCTCGCCGGCGCCACGGGTACGGCCAAAAGAGACAGCCGAGCCGGCTTCGTTCTGCAATTCCAGCGCAGCATGTTCCCAAACATGGGCCATCCAGGTACCTTCATCCTCACGCATGCGTCGTATAAATCCGCCCGGCTCACCGTAGGAGCAGCCATGATTTTCCAGGCCGGGAAGGGCTTTGATCAGGCCATCAATAAAGCCGGAGCCAAGACGCGCGGTGGGCCACTCTTCCAGCACGCCCAGATCGACGAGGTGACGGATGACCGGAAAATGAGCGTACAGGCTGGGCCCGACATAAACATTGGTGGAAAGAATTCTCATGGCAAAACCTTAATTAATCGTGACTTTGAACCCGCAGCGCGGGTGTTGCGGGGGTATATTCCTGACATATTATGACGAAATTTGTCGCTGCGCTAATTTACCTGTTCAATCCAGCGAGGCTTCGCGGGTTTCCAGGTTAAAGTGTGATCCGGATGCCAGCACGTGAAGCTTTAAACCGATCAACGAAATCGACTCGGCTTTTCGTACATAACTCATCGATGAATGGCGCAACTCCGACGGATCGACAACCGTTACCGTACCGTGACCAACAACCTCGAACTTGCCGTCGGGAGCAATAAAAGCGGCCGTATTTTCATCAATACCCAGGCCACAGGCAAACGGATTGAAGGACAGGGCAGCCAGCAACCGGCCCATCCGGCCGCGGCGGTTGAAGTGTTGATCAATAATGGCTCGATTGGTCAGGCCAAGCCCGGGGGCCAGCACAACCCCGCTTTCGCGCGGGGAAGGCCCGCTGCGACCACCGGCGATCATGTGCTCAGAGATGATCGCGGCGCCGGCTGAGGTACCGGCCATGTGTACGCCCTCTGCGTTCAACTTGCGAATTTTACGTGCCACCGGCGTACCGCCAAGTATCGTACTCAGACGGAGCTGGTTTCCACCGGTGATAAAAATACCCGATGCACGGTCCATCACGTCAAGTATTTCTTCACCGTAGCAATCTTCGCGCTCTTCGATCGGGATGCACATCGTTCTGGCTCCCATGTCTTCGAAAATATCCTGGTAGGCCGGACCGGTCTCGTCCAATAAGGAGGCCGTCGGTATGACCAGTATCCTGGCCTCATCGCCACCGCACAGCTTGACGAATCTTTCCAGAATCTCGGGATCTTTACGCTTGGCTTCCGCACCACCGATGGGAATCACATAGCCGCGGGATTGATCATTAACAGGAGTTGCCGGACACATTGAGTTATTACCTTTGAAAGCAGGGCGCGTATTGTAATTCCTTACGAACATCTTTGAAATGATTAGACTTAAATTAACGTATAATGGCGGGCCACCAAAAGAGGAATTTCCAATGAGTTTGCAGCAGGTTCCGGCCGGTAGAAACTTACCGGATGATATCAACGTTATCGTCGAAGTTCCGATGAACAGCCCGGCAATCAAGTATGAAGTCGATAAGGACTCAGGCGCAATTTTTGTCGATCGCTTACTCAGAACTGCAATGTACTACCCCTGCAACTACGGTTATGTCCCGCACACCCTTTGCGGTGATGGTGATCCGCTTGATGTACTCGTGGTACTGCCCCTGCCGATGGTGCCCGGTACGGTCATGCGCTGCCGCCCGATCGGGGTTTTGCAGATGAAAGATGAGGCCGGCGAAGACTCCAAGGTGGTCGCGGTGCCGGTAGATGAGGTTTCGGGTATGTACCGGGACATCAAATCCGTTGAGGAACTTGACGAAAGGCTGCTTGACCAGATTGCGCACTTTTTTGAGCACTATAAAGACCTTGAACCGAACAAGTGGGTGAGAACCGGTGACTGGAAAAATGTTGAGGTTGCCCGTAAGGAAGTGATGGATTCTGTGGCGCTATACCAGGCGCAGCCGGTTAAGCCGGCTTTTTGATTCTGGTTTTATTGCGCTAACTGTTTTTTTGATTTTTTGATGTTTTGAGATCGGGGCGCCGGGGCGGGTGTCCCCTTCCAGGACATGCCGTGAATACATATATGTACACCTCTTATTTTGCAATACCGTTTTGATAACTATTTCATATTGAC
>JBFFWN010000074.1:0-14554 GCA_041570235.1 Lysobacterales bacterium
CAACATGCCAATCGCCAGGCACAGGGTTTCATGATCGTATACCAAGACCGCGGTTGCCTATTTTTCCGGAACAGCAAGCAGCTTACGCCATTCGAACAGGTCGGGGACCTTTTCGTAGTGTCGTAAAGCGGTCTCGGTGGCAGGGGAAATATCATGCAGGTAGCGGCCGATCGAATCCAGGCTTTCTGGTGGGATATCAATCATTGAAACGGCATGGGTCGTGACGGCGGTTTCAGCGAAACGGTCGCGCAGCCTTTCCGGAACGAGGAAATTGATCATGCGGGTGTTGGGGTCCAGGAATGCATCGATTTCGACACCACGCGAAGAGAAGGCCAGTCTCCAGGAATCCATCGAATAACCAAAGTGCGTGCAGTTAAAACTGACGGATAAAGGCCCGTCCGTTTCCCCGGTCTGCGACAGGGCCTCATCCACATAGGCGTCGATCAGCATCTCCGTATACGGGCTGTCATAACCCTGTTCAATATGCAGGGTCAGTTGTGGGCAGGCCTGGGTGATGACCTGGCTGTCGCTAAATCCGAGATCCAGCAAAGCGTTTTTGTGACTTGCTTCATCCACGGTTGTCTGCGTTGCAAAGATTATATTTCTTGCAGATGGATTGCTGCGCAATTGAGCGGCGATCTGATCGATGCCGTTATCGACTATTCCAACCACCGGGGTTTTCGATGTCCTGGCAAATTCGGTGTCCGGTATCAGTACAGACAGGGTATTGCAGGCAACCAGGATGATATCCGGTGAGTATCGTTTCTGCATGCTCTCAAGCGCGCTGCTGAATACCCGGAGTTTTTCCGGTCGTGACTGCAGGCTGTTATAACCGCCCGCGTCCCTGAACAGTGCGTTGACGAAAACCAGTTTGGCCGTTTTGAAATTACGGTTTTCGGCAAGCTTGCCGGCAGCATCTGCAACCACGGAAAGCCCGCCCAGTCCGGAGTCGGTAATGACGATGGTGATGTCTTCTTTTGCCAGCAGTCCGGGCAACCACTCGGGCGTTGACTCTGCAGTCGCGATGGTATTGCCCATGGCCAATGCCAGCATGGTCAGCGCCAGGATAAAATGCTTCATGCTGCCAACCTGTTTGCGATGGCGGGGCGGTGTCATTAAAAGCCGACCGCCTGGCCATCACGGCGGGGGTCTGCGCCGCCGTGCAACACCCCGGTTTCAGGATCGATAACAACACCCTGTGCGCCACCAAAGTACAGGTCAAAATCTTTTTTCACACTTAATGTATGGCCCTTCTGACGCAATGCTTCCTGCACGTCCAGCGGAATCCTCGATTCAATTTTCAGGGGTCCGTCCTCGTAGTTGTTAATGCGTGGGGCATCGATGGCGGTCTGGATATCCATGTCAAAATCGACCAGGCCCGAGATCAGCAATGCGACCGTGCTGATAATGCGCTTGCCACCCGGTGAACCGATGCTTGCAAAGGGTTTTCCGTCCTTGAACAGCAGAGTGGGTGTCATGCTGCTCAACGGCTTTTTGCCGCCTTCAACCGAATTTGCCTGGCCTGGCCGTTTGTCGAAATCCGCCATCTGGTCATTCAGGATAATACCTGTGCCCGGCGCGGTCAGGCCGGATGCGAAAAAGTGATTGATGGTCTTGGTGCAGGCAACCATGTTCCCTGCTGAGTCAACCACCGAGAAATGCGTGGTGCTGCCGCTTTCCGATGGCCACGGGTCACCCGCGGTTTGCATTTCGGCGGCGCTGTTCAGGTCAATATTGGCCATTCGGATGCGCGCATACTCTTTGGATGTCAGGCCCTTGAGCGGCACGTCCGTAAAATCGCTGTCTCCCATATAAACGGCGCGATCGGCATACATCAGTTTCATCGCCTCGGCCCAGACATGAATGCTGTCGGCACTGTTGAAGCCCATCGTCTCGAGGTCGTAGTTTTCCATGATATTGAGCAGTTCGATCACGTGCGCCCCACCGGAACTCGGTGGTGAGGCAGAAACAATCTCATAACCACGGTAAGTGCCGGTAACGGGTTCACGGAAACTGACCTCATAGCTGGCCATGTCCTCCATGGTGATCAGGCCACCATCAGCCTGCACGGCATCGACAATGCTTTGCGCGACGGGGCCACTGTAAAAGCCATCCGCGCCCTGTTCGGCGATGATCCGAAAACTGTTGGCAAGGTCCGGGTTGACGATGGTTTCACCGGCCACTTTTGGAAAACCGTCGGTCAGGTAGATGGCATCTGATGCCGGAAATGCCGACAACGCCTCGTAGTTCTCAGCGATGATATTGGCCAGCACGGTGGAAACCTGTACACCGTTGTCAGCATAATCAATGACCGGCTGGATGACCTGCTGTCGGCTCATGCTGCCATATTTCTCCAGCGCCATTAACAGGCCTGCAACCTCTCCCGGAACCGCAACAGACCTGCCGCCATGGACCATGGGATCGAAGCCGCGCGAATCCGGTTTGACGTTTCCGTCTTCATCCAGTTCATACATGTTACCGCTTGCTGCAGCGGGTGCGCGTTCACGAAAGTCAATGAATATGACCTTGCCGCTATCGGCCAGGCGGATCAGCATCAGTCCGCCGCCACCAAGGCCGGAGGCATTGGGTTCGAGCATGCTCAGTGAAAAACCCACGGCCACAGCGGCGTCGATCGCATTACCGCCCGCTTTGAGGATATCGACACCGACCTGTGCCGCCTGTGGGTGCGCCGCTGCCACCATGCCAAGTGTGCCACGCGCATCACGGCCCGATTGTGATTGCGCCACATCGACCGTGGTGGCACAACCCGTAAAGAACAGGGAGGCAACAAACAGGAAGACGGTGAACTTGTAATGACGCAAGGTGGTTATCATTTGAATTTTCCTTTCAATGTATAGCTGTTAACAGGCAGCAGGCCCTGCTGTGTCGATCAATGAAACGGGCAGGCCCGATATGTTGCCGCAACCAAAAAACCGTTCGCCAGGTTTAAATAACGTCAGTAACGCCGCCGTGGTTTTAACCCGCCGGTAATAGGCCGACCCCGTTCTTCCGGCCGGGCGGTCGCCAATGATCATCACTTCCCGCCAATCTGGCAGTTTCAGCCAGTCGATAAAACTTTTCAGTCTCTCCGGGCGATCCCTGCGGTGATTATAGATCAGTCGCGTGTCGGATTCGGACCATTGCAGCGATTTGAATAAAGACCGCGTGCTTTGAACATCATTGGCTGAAAAGGCCATCGCCAGTTGCGCCCCGCCAAGCTTGATGACATTGAAATCATAGCGGTCCCCTGGCATTTCCGACATGGCTTTGAGGGCACCGGCTGTTGGCAGGCCGAGTTGCCTGATGGTTTCCATTGCCAGGCCAATATTGACCGCATGAAATTCCTGCCCGGTATCACCGGCCGGTTCGGCAAAAACCACTTCGCAATTCCGCTGCACGATCAGTTGCATCAGGTGCAGGTCTGTCCTGCAGGTTGCCGGTATTACCAGGCGCCCTCCCTGCGGTACACCCGCCACCAGCACTTCAGCTGCACGGTGTGGACCCGGTCCCCAGGATTCCTGGTGGTCTGGAACGGTATTGCTCAGAACCGTGATATCAGGTTTCAACCAATGGCCTGCCAGTTGCTGGAATTCCGGCGTGATGGCGCTGTTTTCCAGCACCACCGCCTGCGCTGACAGCGGTAGCTGTTTCAGCCACCAGCGTATTTCTTCAATATGGGCGCCGGACGAACGTGTTATGACCCGGCTTCCCGCTGCCGTAATATGCCGGGGTACAACGCCGGTAATACGCGCATGGCTCTCAAAACCGGCATGGCTGAACGCCGTCTGCAGTAATCGCACGATACTGCTTTTGCCGCGACTCCCGGTGACCAGCACCTTGAGGCCTGGTTCAGGTCTGTTCTGTGTAAACGGCCATCGCATGATCGAGTGACGTCAGTCCGACAGGAAGGCGCCGACACCAAGGTCGGTCAACTCCGGGAATGTGGGTAAGCCTTCAATCACCACGGCTTTGCCGTCACGCACATATTCGAGGTTGTCGGCCAGTAATTTCACCGCGGTCACATGCCTCGCCACTCTCTCGGCCATGGGCTCGTCGCCGTTTTCATAGGCTACATAGAGCCTTCCCAGGCCAGCGGCCTTTTGATAGGCCTTGTCCTTGCCCGTCAGTATCAGTGCCTCGTCTGTCCTGCCCCGAAAGCGGCCCGCGCTCGGGTTGCTGGTTTCCAGTAAAATGGCAAGCACATCGGTGCTGTCGCCCCACTCGCGATGACTCAGGCCGCGCAGGTTTTTTGGTGAAGGTTCGAGACGCATTGGAATGCCCTCAAACTCCAGTTCCATGGCCACCATTGCAGCCAGTTCCATAGCGCGCTCATGGGCGACCATGGCCTCAACCACCGGGTATTCCGGCGACGCCTCGTGCAGATCTATAGCGAGGTCAACCTTTTCAGCCTTGATCAATTGCATAAAGCCATACGCCAGGCGTTCGGTTATCCCGCCATCTGTGCTGCCCGGGTGTGCACGGTTGAGATTGCTGCGCTCTACACCTGCCATGGTCTGGCCGGAGGCGGGATGAATATATATATCCGGGTTGGGCCATTCATGAACGGTATTGGTCGTGCGTGAACCATAGCGAAAAGTCCGCTTTGTGCCGTTTGGTGTTTCAAAGCTGAAGGTCTGCGGGTGGGCGTCCTGTGGAAACGTGTGCGAGCGGCCCATCATGTTGGCATAGGGCACGATGATCAGTTTACCCCTGCTGACTGCAGCGCGCTCCAGCATCAGCACAGCCGCCGTTGCCGCCGCCGGTTCGTTGGCATGTGTGCCGCCCAGCACGAGCATGGTTCCGCCATTTTCCGCGCCACTCTGAATATAAACATCGGTATCCGCCGGTGTATCCTTCAGGCCTTCAAAATAATCACTCAGCTTGCCATGAACAAATCCGGCATGAGGCACCACGCGGTCGGTGTCGGGACCCGGGTCGCGCATGTCCATGTAACTTTTGCCACTGATCGCAGCAACCACGATGGCCGCTATGAGCATCAAGGTGGCGGTGAGGGGCGAGCCCAGGTATCTCTTTTCAAACATGTGTCAGATCCTACTTGATGAAAAGGGCCCTGAGTAATAACGGGATCAGCACCATGGCGGCGACATACTGCTCACGCAGGGATTTTTCCCTGAAAAGGCAGCGCACAACCAGCACAATGGCCAGAACATTGATACCCCAGTAAATCCATGACAACAACATATCCATCTCCCGATCAGGCCGGCCCGCTCAAAGCAGGTTCGCCCCAAGGATGATCATAATGCCCCAAACCGCCGTCACCACCGCGGGCAACAGGCAGACCTTGAGAACGGTAAAGTAATTTTTAACACCCACCACCTGGGCGGCAAACAGACCGGCCAGCGCGGTTGGCGGCATCAGGTCGCCGAGACCCGCAATCAGGCTCAGGGCGGCCCCCACAACGATTTCGTCGCGGCCCAGCAGGGCCAGCAGAAACGGCACACCCAGTACCGTCGCGGAGCCGTATGCCGATACTGCGCCAAACAGGGGCAGGGAAGTGGCAATGCCCACGTATAACAACCAGGCAGGCAAAGCCAGGGCCGAAACCACGAAAAACCCCCTGACGCCTGTCAGTGTCATGATCTCGATAAACATACCCACGCCGACCAGGATGCCGGCCACCGGCAATGCCGCCTGGATGGCCTCGGTGGCAGCATCAAGCGGACGCCATTTCTGTCCTACCAGCAGGCCGCTGGCCGCAGCCAGTAAAAATGACAATGGCATGCCGAGTGATGGAAAGTACGCCGGGAACAGGCGTTCACCGCCGAGCAGGACGACCAGTACAAAAAACGGCAGCATCAACCGCAGGGTCAATGGCACTTTTGCCATCCGCGTCAGCTCCGCATCGAGGTCTGCAGGTATTGCAGAACCCTGGTTTGATGACAACTTCAGCGAGGGGAATATCAACAACATGCCGGAAAAGATGGCCAGTGGCACGGTGCAGATCAACAGCGGAATACCGAAGCCCACATAGGGCATATCGATCCCACCGCCAATGATCATGGCCGGGATATTGATCGGCGGAGCGATCATGCCGTATATGGCGGCCAGTGCTATCGCTGCGGCCGCCTTGACCGGGGGTACTCCCAGTTTGAGCAACGCCGGCGTGACGATGGCGCCGGCCGTCAATACCGCTGCGGATGAAGAACCGGTGATCATGCCCGGCAACATCAGCAGGCCGGTAATACCCATCGTCAGGCGCAACGGCAGCAGTCTGAAGCGACGGATCATCCACGCGGCAGCGGACTCCATCAAACCGATATGCTGCACCGTTTTCATGAAAATCATCGCGCAAAAGATGATCAGGATGGTGTCGAGGTAACCAAATGAACCCTCGATCAGTTGAGCGACAGGAACGCCGTTACCGGATACAAGGGCGCCGACGATCGCTGCAATGGCCAGCGCCACTGCAATGGGTTGTTTAAAGGTAAACGATGCAATGGCAAATACTCCCACCATTGCGATCGTGTAAAAACCTTCCGGCCAAAACCATTCCACGGTTTGGGTAACTCCTCTTCTTTTGTTCTAATTCAGGAACTGACCGACACCCTTGTCCATCAGGTCCTGGTATTCCGGCAAACCTTCGATGATCAGTGTCTTGTCATTGTAATCCGCGTAAGCGCCGGCGAGGTTGACAAACAGCCGCATATGCAGACCGGCGCGGTGCTCTAACGGGTACCTGGGGTCGGCGATGACATCCGGATTTTCACGCCACCTGTCCTGTCCGGGGTTGGGGCTTTCACTCAGGAAGGACCAGCACCCGGTGGCCTCACCAAACTCGAGGTGGCTAAGGCCACGGTATGCAGGGTTGGATTCATCCAGACGCATACTGATACCGGTGTCCTCTTCCATTGATAGCAAGGCAAACGCACCCATTTCCAGTGCCCTGGGATGAGCCACCAGCGTGTATGAAAGCCGCTTGTTGCCGCCCGGGCTGTAGTTGCCATCGTCTTTGGATTGCCGTTCCGGGGTGTTGGCCTCATGCATGTCGAGGCTGAAATCGATGGACTCCTCGCGGATCAGCTGAATGATGGCATAGGCCAGCTGTTCGGTGGGTGTGCCTTCAGGGTTTCCCGGATAGGTGCGGTTCAGGTTGCGGGCCTCATGGCCGTTTTTGAGGATGTAACCGGCCGGGTTTTTATATTCCGCGGGGTCATCCATGCCCTGGTCCGCCGGATCGGTTCGCCTGTCGCCATAGGGCAGAATGCGTTCACCGGATCGTGACTGGATAAGGTGTTTTTGCGCAATATGCTTGCGGGTGTCCTGAACTGACAGACCGCTGCGGTTGGCGTAGGTGATGACGACCAGTTTTCCGCTGGTCACGCGTGCGTTCTCCACCATCAACAATGCGGCCACCTGGCCACCCAGTTCATTGCCATGGGTGCCGCCGAGGGCCAGGCCGTTGGCGCCCGGCTCGCCGCTGTCGAGGATAAATACGTCGGTATCCAGGTTGGTGCCCTTGAGCGGGGCAAAATAATCTGACAGCTTCCTGTGTTCTGTAACTCCTGGACCCGGGCGGATATCAGGATCGATATTTTTGGCCCATAAAGTGCCGGATAAAAGCGCAATCGAAAAAACCGTGATAAGGATACGCAATAATGGCTGGTGGAGTTTTTTCATCTGGAGCATTTTCATCAGGAATCTTTCCGTTTAATTACCGGGCGCCGCTGCACCGCCAAGACGGCGTACCGAACCAACGCCGGTGAACACCCCGTCAGCATCCACAGAGATGGCGTTTGGCCCGCCGAAATAGAGATCGGGATAGGCAAATTTCTTCACCTTGTGTCCCATGTTTTCTAAAAACTTTATGGTTTCCGGTGGATAGTCATCTTCAAGGTGAATTTCATGATAGACGTCATAACCGCTGAATTTCGGGGTCTTGATGGCCTGTTCAAGATCCATGTTGAAGTCGATCAGGTTGACCAGTATTTCGACAACGGTAGAGCCGATACGTCCGCCCCCCGGTGATCCGATGACCCAGCGAACCTGCCCGTCCTTCTTAACCACCATGGGAGCAATCGTGGTTCGGGGACGACGTCCGGGTTGCAGATTGATGGGACTGTCCTCAACAGGCTGGGCTTTGAAATTGCCCAGTTCATTATTGAGAAAATAACCGTCGACCATGTTACCGGTGCCAAAAAATGATGAGATGGTCTGTGTCCATGCAACGGCATTCCCTGCCTTATCCATCACGGAAAAATGTGTTGTAGAAGGCGGGACCTCGGTGACTTCCCCTTGCAAAGATGCTTTCTCGTGTGCCTCGAGCATGACATTGATATAAGCTTCGCCGTTGTTATACGGGCCCGGGTCGCCGACCCTCAGTGAAGACCAGGTTTGTGGATCTGACGCCCTGGCAAGGTCAATCTGCATCATTCGCTGCCTGGCGTAATCCTTGCTGACATAGCCCTTTTCGGGAATGTAGTCGTTGGTCTCGGGGTCACCCAGCCAGCGCCTTTGATCAAGTGACGTCAAAATCATCGCCTCCTGCATCAGGTGGATGGCCAGTGGATCATCCCAGTTCATCATCGGCAGGTTGAAGTGCTCGAGAATATTCAGGGTGGCCAGAACCCGGGGCCCGCCTACCGGACTGCCGGGCGCCAGCAACTCGTAGCCACGATAGCTGCCCCTGATCGGTTTTTTGACCAGCGCACGGTATGCCTGTAAATCCGATTTTCTGGCCCAGCCGTCGTTGTCTTTCATAAACCGGTCGAGGTTGTCTGCCAGTTCGCCGTTGTAGAACGCCTCCATGCCCTTGGCTGCAAGAATGCGCAGCGTTTTTGCCAGCTCCGGGTTGCGGTATATCGCGCCCGCCGCCCACGGCATACCGTCGTCCAGGAACTGTGGTGCATTTTGAGAAAGAACTTCCCAGGCATCCATATTGACCTTTGAAAAGGTCTCGTTGACTTCGAAACCGTCTTCCGCGAGGCGAATCGCAGGCGCGAGTAATTCGTTTAAGGGGAGTGTGGCAAATTTCAAAGCTTCAGCAATCCCGGCAGGCACGCCTGCTACGCAGTAACCCTTTGGGGTGTACTTGACCTTTGAAAGCTTACCCGCCTTATCGAGATTTTCATAAGTTGCCATGGCGGGCGCCACGCTGCGAAAATCAATCGCCACTTCGCGGCCATCGGCCATTATAGCCACCATGTAACCTTCGCCACCGATTCCGGATGCATAGGGTGCAACCACGCCGATGGCAAACGCCGTGGCAATGGCCGCATCGATCGCGTTTCCGCCTTTTTCAAGGATTTCAGCACCTGCCTGCGCGGCCAGGGGATTGGCCGCAGTGACCATCCCCTGTTTGGATTTCAAGGTTGATGCAGTGGTAACCGCCTGGCTGAGCGGTGCCAGCAAAAGGCAGCACAAGCCAGCCGCTATGAACGAGACACGACGTTTCATTCGGAACACTCCTCTTTGTCAGGAACCCCGATAGCCAAATATCACTTGGTTGATGCGGGACTCAGAGAATGCCCCATTCTGTTAGTACCTGCTTCAATGGATCTCCGGTCTCGCGAACGGACGCTGCAGGCAGAATTGCAAGGCCGTTTTCTTTTGCCAGTTCAGTGAAAAGGCCGTCATAATCGCCGCCCTCCACAACAATCAACTGATCCGCCATGGGCACGGCTGCAACGATGAACACGTCCGTCAAGGTGCCCCGGCGCCCCTTGCCGCCGATGTGCATGACCAGGATCTTCATGCCTTTTTCCCTGGCAGCGGCGGCAACGGCCTGCATGCGTGCGACCTCGGCATCCTTGTCGATACCGGCTTCACCCAGTCCCTTGGAACTGCCGGCCACCACGGTGATCAGAACTTTTTCATCCTGCAAATCACCTGCCTGAAGAGTTTTTTCGAGACGGCTGTCAATACCCAGCTTTTTGAGCACGACTTTGACCATCATCGCATCAGGGCTTTGGCCGAAGGGGGTCAGCACGACATCCGCAGCGAGTGCTGTAGCACTGAATGCCATTAGCAGGGCACAGCTTTGAATCATCCGGATCAAACAGTTTTTCATGACATTTCCTTTGTTGGAGTTAATCACTACCCGTTCATTAATGACGATGCTCAAGGCGATAACGGGTGGATAGCGGATCATTCTCCATTAACTACCAGGTCTTGTAAACCAATCTTACAAGGCTAGTCCAGGTATATCCGGTGACTGCGCTTTCAGTTTTTGAAAATGAATATAAGCGTATGATCTATATGGATTTGATGTATGCTGTCGAAACGATTGAAACCGGTTATAGATCAGGGTTATAACAGCGTTCTTTTTAGGTATGCCAAAGGCTTTGTGTGGTGTGTTCAGTTCTGCCGTCGCCGCGGAATTACGCTGCATTTTCCCCTGGCTGCTGAAGGCCCGGGCCGTCTCAAATAAAACACCATTTTCAATTGTATTGTTTGCAACACATGGGAGATAATCATTCGCTTTTCCGGGGCATATTCCCTCCCGGTTGCAAGAATTCAGACGGAAATTTTTATGAGCAAGACAATGTACGAAAAGATCTGGGACTCCCACCTGGTGCACCATGAACCCGGCCAGGCTCCGTTGATCTATGTCGACCGGCATTTGATGCACGAGGTGACCAGTCCACAGGCTTTTGAAGGCTTGAAGCTGGAAAATCGCAAAGTGCGTAACCCGCATAGCATCCTGGCTACCCTGGATCATTGCGTTCCGACTAAAAACCGGCATTTGCCGATTGCGGATCCGGTTGCCCGTAAGCAGGTCGAAACCATGATTGACAATTGCAAAATTCATGGCCTGAACCTGTATGACATGGAAAACCGCAATAACGGTATCATCCATATCGTTGTTCCCGAGCACGGTTTCGTGCATCCGGGCATGGTTACCGTTTGTGGCGACAGCCATACAGCGACCCACGGTGCTTTTGGGGCACTGGCCTTTGGCATTGGAACCTCCGAGGTCGAGCATGTCATGGCCACCCAGACCTTACCGCAGGAAAAGGCAAAATCACTGCTGGTGAAGGTGGAGGGCACGCTGTCTGAATATTGCACGGCTAAAGACATCGCCCTGGCCATTATTGGGAAAATTGGCACGGCGGGTGGTAACGGGCATGTCATCGAGTTTGCGGGTGAGGCGATCAGAAGCCTGTCCATGGAAGGCCGGATGACCTTGTGCAACATGGCGATCGAAGCGGGCGCGAGGGCCGGTTTGGTTGCGCCTGATGAAAAGACTTTCAGTTACCTTCAAGGCAAGGAGTTTGCACCCAAAGGCGATGATTGGGATCTTGCCCTGGCTTATTGGAAAAGCCTGCCTTCAGATGAGGATGCTGTTTTTGATAAATCGGTCGTTCTCCAGGCCGGGGACATTGCCCCGCAGGTATCGTGGGGAACCTCTCCGGAACAGGTGGCGCCGGTCAATGGCACGGTGCCTGGTCCTGATAGTTTTGCAGACAGCAACAAGGCGTTGGCCTGCAAAAGTGCACTCAGTTACATGGGGCTCGAAGCGGGTACGCCGATTACGGATATCCGTATTGACTATGCCTTCATAGGTTCGTGCACAAACGCCCGGATCGAGGATTTCCGCTCAGCAGCGAATGTGATCAAGGGGACTAAGGTGGCTCCCGGCGTTACAGCAATCGCGGTACCCGGTTCCTACCACGTCAAAGCCCAGGCCGAACAGGAGGGGCTGGACAGGATCTTCATCGAGGCCGGTTGGGAATGGCGTGACCCGGGCTGCTCGATGTGCCTGGCGATGAATGATGACCAGCTCCAGGTTGGACAGCGTTGCGCTTCGACGTCAAACAGGAACTTTGAAGGACGGCAGGGCAAGGGCGGCAGAACCCACCTGGTTTCACCCGCCATGGCCGCCGCGGCAGCCTCGGCAGGTCGCTTTGTCGACATACGTAAGTAAGCTGCCTACCAGGACAGGATTAAATAGAGATTATGGAAGCATACAAGAAACACACGAGCATCGCGGCCCTGATGAACCGGGCCAACGTGGACACCGATCAGATTGTGCCCAAGCAGTTCCTGAAAAAGGTAGAGCGCACCGGGTTCGGCGCCCATTTGTTCCACGATTGGCGTTTCAATGCCGACGGCAGTGACAACCCGGATTTTGAACTCAACAACCCCGCTTTCAAAGGTGCACGCATCCTGGTCACCGGTGACAACTTCGGTTGCGGTTCTTCGCGCGAGCATGCTCCATGGGCCATCGCAGATTATGGCTTCAATACCATTATTTCGACCAGTTATGCCGATATTTTTTACAACAACTGTTTTAAGAACAGCATTCTTCCGCTGGTGGTAAGTGCTGAAAAACTGCAGGCGCTGATGGAAGAAATTACTGCAAATGAGGGTGTCAGGTTCACCGTTGACCTTGAAAATCAGAAGGTCAGCACCCCCGCGGGAAATGACTTTGATTTTGAAATTGGCGAATTCCGCAAGCAGAACATGCTCGCCGGCCTGGACGATATCGGCCTGACCCTGAAGCATGAGGACAAGATTACCCAGTTCGAGGAAAAACAAAAACAGTCACAGCCATGGTTGTGGAAACGGGCCTGATATAGAACCTCGATTCCCCATGAATACCGCCACCCGACATATCGAGTTAATGGACGTCACCCTGCGTGATGGCGAGCAAACCCAGGGTGTGTCCTTTTCACCGGCTGAGAAGGTGCATATTGCCAAGGCGCTGCTGCGACTGCTGAAGGTCGACCGAATTGAGGTGGCATCGGCACGCGTTTCCGAGGGTGAAAAAGAGGCGGTGACCAGTATCAACCGCTGGGCCCGGGAACACGGTTTTGATCAGCGGGTTGAAGTGCTGGGATTTGTAGATCACACAAAAAGTGTCGACTGGATTCTGGAAACCGAGGGCCGTGTGATCAACTTGCTGACCAAGGGCAGTGAAAAACACTGCCGTGAGCAGTTGGGCAAGACGCTTGATGAACACGTTGGCGAGATACTGCAGACGGTAAGCTACGCCCGGGACAAGGGACTCAAGGTCAATGTCTATCTCGAAGACTGGTCAAATGGCTATTGCGATAGCCGTGACTATGTTTTCAAGCTGATGGATCATCTGAAAGACTGCGGGATCGGGCATTTCATGTTGCCGGATACCCTCGGTGTGATGTCGCCGGAAGAGGTATTCGAAAGTTTCAGCGATATGTGCCAACGCTATCCCGGCCTGCACTTCGATTTCCACCCGCACAATGATTATGGCCTGGCAACGGCCAATGTCATGGCGGCGGTCAAGGCCGGTGTCAGCTCGGTACACTGCACCGTCAATTGTCTCGGTGAAAGAGCCGGCAATGCGTCTGTATCCGAAGTTTGCGTGGTGTTGAAGGACAAGATGAACATGCACCTGTCCATCGACGAAAGTTACCTGGTTCATTTAAGTGGCATGGTTGAAACGTTTTCCGGCAAGCGGGTGCCTGCCAACTCGCCGGTTGTCGGAGCGGATGCCTTTACACAGACGGCCGGAATTCATGCCGATGGTGACCAGAAGGGTGGTTTGTACGAGACACGTCTCAGCCCGGAGCGTTTCGCCCGCAAGCGAAGTTATGCGTTGGGGAAAATGAGCGGCAAGGCATCACTGGCAAAAAACCTCGAGGCGCTGGGTTTGAACCTTTCAAAAGAGAAACAGAAAAAGGTTTTGGCACGGGTGGTAAAACTGGGCGATTTAAAAAAGCAGATCACCATTGAGGATCTGCCATTTATTATTGCAGAGGTCCTGGAGAGCAAAAACTACCACCACATAAAGCTGCTGAATTGTTCGGTCACCTCCGGTCTTGATCTGGAATCAACCGTCAGTATCCGCGTTAATGTAGAGGGCGAAGTCCTGCAGGCGTCCGGATCCGGTAACGGTGGTTTTGATGCCTTTATTGACGCGGTCAACAAGGTTATGGCCAATCTGAACTACCGCTTGCCCGACCTTGTGGATTACGAAGTGCATATACCCAAAGGTGGTCATGCCGATGCCCTGACCGAGTGTATTATCACCTGGGATTGTGGCGGTCAGAATCTCAAAACCCGTGGTGTGCATTCCAACCAGGTGTTTGCCGGTATACTGGCCACTTTGAGAATCATCAACCTTCAGTTGCACGAACGCCAGAGCGATAAGAGTGTGCTGTCACAACTGGGCAATATCGGCGGTACTGCTTAGCTGGGATTCCAGCAAAGTTGTTTGCACATCTGAACTGATAAAACCAACGCCAAAGATAGGGCGCAGCTGATGGCACCGCGTTCGGCTCATGACCAACGGTCCCTGCGGGACTTCCCTCGCATCCAAACGGACTTGACGCGGCCGCTCATACAGCACATCCATGTGCTGGATGAGCTCGATTGGCCATCCGGGCCAATCGTCCACTATCCGTTTGGCTACTCGGCGTTTCAAAATCGCCGAACGCGGTGCCATCAACTGCGTCTCATACGGAGTGCCGCTGTTTCAGCATGGAAGGACAATGGATCGGGTGGGCTGTGTTGCCCATTTATTCGCCGAGGGAAGGGTTCCGCCCGGGGCGATTTTCAGGAAGAAAATCGAGGGCCGATGGTACAGGATGTACCTTCGAACCGGTCCCGATCA
>JBFFWN010000075.1:0-14509 GCA_041570235.1 Lysobacterales bacterium
AAAGCAGTTTCAATGCCCTGCTTAAGCATGTACCCGATTTCACCGTGCACGTGATGAACGTACTGGCAAGCCGGCTGCAGGCAGCCTACGACATGATAGATCACTGAAACAACCGCCACCCTGCTCAACACGTATTCGTGGAAGACGACCAGGGTCAGGAAAACACCCTGGCCCATCTTTCGGGCTGTCTTTCAGCAGCTACTCTTCCAGGCCTGCCAGTCCCGCGAGGAATGCAAATTCCTGTGCGGTTTCCCTCAGGGCGCGATAACGCCCCGAAGCGCCACCATGACCAGCATCCATATTGGTATGCATGATCAACTGGTTGTCATCGGTGCGCCTGTCGCGCAACCTGGCGACCCACTTTGCCGGTTCAAAATACTGCACCTGCGAATCATGCAGACCCGTGGTGACCATCATGTTCGGGTAATCCTGGGCCGTTACCTGGTCATAGGGTGAGTACGACAACATGTATTCGTAGGCATCCTTGTTTTTCGGGTTGCCCCATTCGTTGAATTCCCCTGTGGTCAGCGGTATAGATTCATCAAGCATGGTTGTCACAACGTCGACAAACGGCACCGCTGCAATCACGCCGTGATACAACTCAGGCGCCATATTGATCACGGCCCCCATCAGCAGTCCACCTGCACTGCCGCCCAGGGCATAGGTTCTGGCTGGATCAATCATCGGTATTTGCTGCAGGTGTTTTGTGACATCGATAAAGTCGGTGAAGGTATTCTTCTTGTTCATCAAGCGCCCGTTTTCGTACCACTGGCGGCCCATCTCCTGGCCACCGCGAATATGCGCGATAACATAGACAAACCCCCGGTCAAGCAGGCTGATGATGGAGTTGCGGAACCAGGGGTCGGTTGAGCTGCCATAGGAACCATAGGCATATACCAGCGCCGGCGCTGAGCCATCCAGTTTTGTCCCACGATGCCAGGCGATGGAAACAGGTACTTCAACGCCGTCACGCGCAGTGGCCATCATGCGCCTGCTCTGGTAGTTGTCACTGGAAAAACCGCCCAACACGCGTTCGGCTTTTAATAATTGACTTTCACCACTGGTCAGGTCGATTTCCCAGGTCTGGTTGGGTGTAACGAGGCTTGAAAAGCCGTAGCGGATCTTGTCGGTATCGGTATTAACATTCTCAGCAGGCCACATGACAAAGGCCTCTTCACCACCTTTCAGATAACGGTCCATGCTGCCATCATGCGCCATCACGCGAACCTGGCGAAGACCATCCTTGCGCTCCCCCACAACCAGCCATTTATCGAAGGCCTGGATATTCCGCACCATCGCATCCTCGCGGTGTGCAATCACCTCTTTCCATTTTGATTTATCCGCGGAATTCTCAAGGTCTACGCTCATCACGCGAAAGTTCAGTGCCTGCCAGTTTGTACGGATAAAGAACTGTCCATTGGCATGGTCAACATCGTATTCATGACCGGTTTCACGGGGTAGAAACGGTTTAAACGAACCCAAGGGGTCATCAGCTGCCAGCAGCTGAACCTCGGTGGTATCGGTATTTCGATGAAATAACCCGATATATGCGCCTGAACGGCTACGCGACACACCGTTATAAAACGTATTGTCCTTTTCCTCGTAAACAAGAACGTCGTCAGCAGCATCGCTGCCCAGCTTGTGTCGCATCAACTGGTACGCCAGCAGGGTTTCCAGATTCTTGTTCAGGTAAAACAGGTACTGGCCATCAGCCGAAAAGGCCAAAGATGACGAGGCGTTGGTGATCACTTCAGGCAGAAATTCACCGGTTTGGGTATCCAGAATACGAATCTCGTTGATTCGACGGCCTTCAAAATCTTCGGCAATTGCAGCATAACGCTGATCGTCGCTGACTTCCAGACCGCCCAGGGTGTAGAACTCAGTCCCTTCGGCGCGTTGGTTGCCATCGACAAGAACCTCCTCTTCAGCTTCCATCGAGCCCTTGCGGCGCGCATTTATGGCGTATTCCTTGCCGGGTTCATAACGGTAGTAGTACCAATAGCCGTTCTTAAAATAAGGAACACTGGAATCATCAGGATCAAGGCGTGAGGTCATTTCCTTGTACATGTTTTCCTGGATGTCACCCAGCGGCTCCATGACCTTGTCGAAGTAGGCGTTTTCCTCTTCAAGGTAGGCAATCACTTCCGGGTCCTGGCGCGTATCATCACGCAACCAGTAATACTCATCGACCCGGGTGTGACCATGCAGGGTCATTTCGTGGGGTTTTTTCGCGGCCATCGGCTGTTCCAGTATATCTTGGGCAATGCTGACCACCTCGGGCGCATCGGCTTGCGGTTGTGCCTGTCCAACAGGCTCGGTTCCCGGCTTACATGCGGTCAACAACAAAATACCTAAAAAAGGGTAAATAAAAGCTTTCATGACATGCTCCGGGGCAAAGGGTTCAAATTATTGGGAAATAAGGTCTAGCGCAACTGGCTGTCTTTACTGCCGCGCCGATTATAGCCGCTGCGAACATTTTGTTGCTTATCGCGTTCAGACTGACAGGTGACGCACAAACGCACGCCGGATACGGCCTCACGACGGGCCTGGGGAATCTCTACAGCACATTCTTCGCAATGTTTCAGGCTAACGCCACTCGGCATATCACTTCTGGCACGCTGAACGGCATCCTCGATAGTCGCATCGATCTGATCCTGTACCGCTCCGTCGGCGCTCCAACCACCTGCCATTGTGCTTTCCGCTACTGATAACAGATTGTCTTTCTACCTGTTATTTACCTCATTGGCAAGCAGATGATGTGACTGCGGGGTGAAAAGTAAGTTAACCTTAGCAAATGCGAAGCGACAAAGAAAAACATGATAAGCCAGGTAACGATCAGGGACCTGAAAGCCTTCAACCGGGCAACTGTGTTTTGCTAAAGGCCGTCACGGTCACCAAGGCAGCCGCATTCATGGCATGTGACCGTGAGCGGGACCTGCTGGTGCCGGTCAGTCAGCAATTACAACCCATGACGGTCGGGCAGTCCTACGTGGTTTATCTCTACCTGGATCCGAACCAACAGTTGATCGGCAGCACCAAATTGCACAAGTTCCTCGATGAACGTGCAAAGGATATGGCCGCCGGGCAGAAGGTCGACCTGCAAATCGTCAACGAAACCGAAATGGGCTACAAGGCGGTCGTGAACGGCACCCACCTGGGCCTGCTATACAAGGGTGAAGTCTTCAGAACATTGAAACCTGGAGACAAAACCACCGGTTACATCAAGTCGATTCGCGAAGATCGCAAAATTGACCTGTGCCTGCAGCGACAAACCCGTGAGGCCCGGGATGAACTGGGTGAACGGATACTGGCGCATCTCGCCGCAAACGGCGGTAGTTCAACATTGACCGACTACAGCCCTCCGGCAGCCATTTACAAACAATATGGAGTCAGCAAGGGCAATTATAAAAAGGCCCTCGGAAAACTTTATAAACAACGAAAAATCAGCGTGGCAAAAGACAAGATCACATTGCTGTAAGCGGAATGGCTAACTGCCGGCAAAACAAAAACACAAACACATATGTCCAGTGAGCAACGTCTTTTAAGCCTCGATTTCTTCAGGGGTTTCACCATTGCGGCGATGATCCTGGTCAATAACCCCGGCAGCTGGTCGCATGTTTACCCGCCGCTGTTACACGCACAGTGGCACGGTTGGACACCCACCGACCTGATATTTCCTTTTTTCCTGTTTATCGTGGGTGTCTCGATCAGCCTGGCATTTGCCGGTAAAAAACAACATCAAACTTCCATCGGTGAACTTTATCGTAGAATAATCCGGCGTAGCCTAGTGCTGTTTGCGCTCGGCCTGTTTCTGTCCGGCTTCCCCTCTTATGACCTTACGAGTATTCGCATACCGGGCGTATTGCAGCGAATTGCCATCTGCTATTTGTTTGCCACGCTGATCTTTTTGCATGCCAACGTCCGGGCGCAGGCACTTTGGGCCATAGCGCTGATGCTGATTTACTGGGCCGCGATGGAATGGGTGCCGGTGCCGGGTGCAGGCGCCGGGTCATATGAGAAAGGCGCCAACTTTTCGGCATGGCTGGATAGCTTATTGTTGCAGGGCCATATGTGGTCGCAGACCAAAACATGGGACCCGGAGGGTGTTTTCAGCACCTTGCCCGCCATATCGACCACCTTGTTCGGTGTGCTGACCGGAGAGTTGTTACGCAAAAGTTTCAGCTCGCAGAAAAAGGTAAAACTGATGCTGCTGTATGGCGTCAGCGCCATCCTCATTGCCTGGCTGTGGAGCTTTTACCTGCCCATCAACAAAAGCCTCTGGACCAGTTCCTATGCCCTTTTCACGGCCGGAATGGCATTGGTAACGCTGGCATTTTGCATGTATGTCGTCGACATCAGGGGTTGGCAAAAATGGAGCTTTCCATTTCGTGTATATGGCATGAATGCCATCACGGTTTATGTGCTTTCAGGTGTCGTTGCCAGGCTGCTGTACCTGATCAAATTGCCTTCAGGTGGTGAGCTTGTCAGCCTTAAGACCTGGTTGATGGATCATCTTTTTCTGACCTGGCTAAGCCCCATCAATGCGTCACTGGCATTTGCCCTTTGCTTCGTATTTTTGTCGTATATTGCGATGTATTATTTATATAAAAAACATATTTTTATCAAGGTTTGAATATATTTTACTTTAAATACGCAACAGCTTTGAAAAAACAAACTTGAACACACCGCCACCCCCAACTCAAATACGAAAAAATCATATGATTGCCGCAGTCACGGATCACAATTTAAGACCGGCTCTGGTAGTCTATGCATTTTTTACCATGGGGCAGTAACAATAATGTACCTACAGGTCTTTAAAATCGGAGATCACACAGGCGCCAGACGGCGCAGGTTCGTCAAAGGACCGGGCCGGGTGAATAAATAGCATGGCCCGTTTCAGGAAAACCGCCGTAACGGGCACGCTGTTGCTTGGCCTGATGATTACCCTGTTATCCCAGGCTTCATCAAATTTTACCGGACTGAAGGGCAATCCTGGCTTGCACTCGGAATCCGCATATGTGGTTGGCGCCCAGGGTGATGTCATCTATGGCAAGGATATCGACACGGTTCGCCCGATTGCTTCCATTACCAAGTTGATGACCGCCATGGTGATACTGGACTCAGGTGTCGACCTGGATGAACAGATCACCGTCACCAGGGACGACCGCGACCTGGTGCAACTGACCGGCTCCCGCCTTGAGTATGGCGCCACGCTGAGCCGGCGGGAAATGATCCTGCTGGCGATCATGTCATCAGAAAACCGCGCCGCCACGGCGCTTGGACGAACCTTTCCCGGTGGCATGCCGGCGTTTGTAGGCAAAATGAATGAAAAAGCCGCCGCGCTGGGCATGCGGAACAGTCATTTTGCAGATCCGGCCGGTCTCAAGGTTGACAATACGTCGACGGCCCGCGACCTGATGAAGATGGTCACAGCAGCCGAGGCATATGATTTGATCAGACAGGCCAGCACCACCACCCGGCTCGAGGTGCGGCCCTACAAAAAACGCGGCCCGCTGGTATATGGCAACACCAACCGCCTGTTAAAGAACAAGAGCTGGGACATCGCCCTGAGCAAAACCGGTTATATCAACGAGGCCGGCCGCTGCCTGGTGATGCAGGCCAATATCAAGGGTGAGCGCGTTTTCATCGTATTGCTGAATTCATTTGGCAAACTGACACCATTCGGCGACTCCAACCGTCTGCGTAAATGGATGCTGGCCAATAGCTGACCTGTCGTGGTGTGATCGTTGCTTCAACGCCCCGATATGGTGCGCTCTCCGCTTAAACGCAACCTGATGAAGCACAGACTTGTATCCATACCCACCCAATACAACATTAGCCTCTGTTTTTATTAGCTTTTTACAGGTGGCGCGATTATTGCTTTAAACAACACCATGGTGGCTACTCCAATCGGGAGTTTTGCTGTTACAGACACACACATGGAGAGAAAAAATGTTAAAGAAGGCAATTGGTACAGGAGTTGTTCTACTGGGTGCACTGAGTTTCCAAACCGCAAGTGCAGAAAACTTTTCGGCCAACCTCGGCTACAACAGTGAATACATCTACCGCGGTATTCCACAAAAAACATCGTCGGCTTTTGCCGGTATCGATTGGGGCAAGGACGGTTTTTCGCTCGGCGCCTGGACTGCGGATGTCGGTGACGGTTTAGAGGTCGATCTCTACGGCGCCTATGGCTTTGAAGCCGGCGACTGGGGATTTTCCGTCGGTGGCACCTACTATACCTATACCGGTGACTTCGATGAGGACTACCTGGAATTGAACCTTGGCGCGAGCTGGAAGTTTCTGTCCTTTGACGCGGCCTTCGGAAAATATGACACCAGCCCTAAACAGGACTACCAGTTTTACTCGGTTACCGCGAGCCACAATGGCTTTTACGGCAAGATAGGTACCTTTGCAGGTGACTTTGACGGCTCCTATTACGAGGCCGGTTATGGCAACAGCCTGGACGTCAAGGAAACCTACCTGTTCGATTATGCCATTGCGGCGATCTACAGTGATTCAACGCTGCTGGGTGGCGATTCCGACACCAACCTGGTTTTCACCATCAGCAGAAATTTCGACTTCTGATTCTGCCCGGGGGGGGATAAGTCGCCCTGTTCCGGTCACAAGGCCGGTTCAGGGCTGCTCGTTTGACCGAACCGCTAGATTTCTTCCATCACAGTCTCTATCCTTGCTTCACAAGCAATGAGCAAAACCCCGCCCGACTGAATCAGCCGGGCCCAAGTGAGACCGGGATGACTGAAAAAGACTATTCACAAAAGGCTTTTCTGGATTTTCTGAGACACGCTGCGGTCGCCGGCCTTATCAGCCCCGCCACTGCACGTTCGCGTAAACTTGCCGCCGAACAACTGATGATCCAGTTGAAGCCATCCGAGCGCCAGGATTTACGGGAGTTGGACGTTGATGAACTGTGTTCGCGTTTTCATAAATTACAGGGCTCAACCATACGGCCCGAAAATATCCAGCTTTATAACGAGCGCCTCAGCAATGGTCTGAAAGACTTTATTTGCTGGACTGATGAACCTGCCAGCTTCAATAGCGTTGAAGGCGAAAAGCCTGAACCTGCCGTCGTGGCGGCACGTGATACACCGGGCCAGGCACAGGCCCGTGAGGAGTTGACACTCAACCCTCCCCGCAGCCCACATGATATCTTTCCGGTACCGATACGCGAAGACCTGGTCGTATATTTACAGAATATCCCCTTGGACATGACCCAGGCGGAGGCATCCAAAATAGCCGCCGTAGTCAAAGCCCTCGCCCTGCCCGAGAAGGACAGCTAGCTTGAAACGCTTACTCCTGTTCGCGCCAATGGCCCTTTTCGGCATTGCCGGTATTTACCTGCTGATGGTGTTCCTCGGCATGGGCAACGAGGATGCCTTCGAGGACAACCTGTTACCCGAGTTGATTGGTTTTTGCCTGGAAGGTTTTTTCCTGGTGGGACTGTTCTCCCTGATTCAAAGACGCAATGAAAGTGACCGTAAAAGCCAGCTAAGGCAGAGTCTGCGCGGTGCGTTGCGGGAAATATTAAGCCACCTTGACATCGCCCTGTTGGAAGAGAATGCGGAGCCCGCCAAGTCCGAAACCCTGGACAAGGACCAGCAGTTTGTCAGGATATTGTTTGTCAAGCTGCACAAGGGCGAACTCAGCCTGGATAACATGGTCAAGATTAAGCAGGCAGCGGCACGAAACCTCAACACCATGCATGACCTGATTCCGGTAGCAGCCCAACTCAGCGCCGATCATATGCGTTGGTGGTTGGCGATCGCGGAAAGCGTCCGCCACCTGTCAGAAGCCACCGACAAGGACAGCATCAACTTTTCGGCACACAAATTTCTCAAACACCTGGGTGAATTCGATCAACTGCCTTTGTGACTTGGGTGCATCAAAGATGACCCCAATCAGTTGTTGATCGTGCGAAATTTGCTAAAGTTGCGTTTATGAACAAATTAAGCGGCAGACTGAAACGCGAGCATGACACCCTGACATGCATGACAAAAATCTATTGCAGTGACCACCATGACCGGCAAGATGGTGGCTTATGCGATAGCTGCAGCACCCTGATGGCCTATTCTGAGACCCGACTGGCGAAATGCCCTTACGGAGATGCAAAACCCACCTGCGCCAAGTGCCCCATTCACTGCTACAAGAAGGAAAAGCGCGAACAGGTTCGCGTGGTGATGCGTTACGGAGGCCCGCGCATGCCCTGGCGGCACCCTATCCGGGCGTTGACACATGTTTTTGATAAATTGAGAAGGGTGGTACACCCCAGGGAATTGCGCAAAGCGCGCAATCGAAACCGCAAACCCGGTTGATCAATGCGGTACTACTTCCCGGTGCGGGGAAATAGCACCGGGAAATCTATACATTCAAAGTGTACAGGTCATATCCTGACCGCAGCATAGCGGCGACTTGATCTTGCCGTGACCATTCGGACATTCGGAAATCTGAACCTCGGTATTTTCGTCGATCTTGAGCGTGCCATTTTTTAACGGCGCATTACATTTACCACAGGTGGCATTAACGCTCATGCCGCAAACTTTACATTCATAAGTAGCCATAATGTTTCCTTTTTGAGACCTGGTTGCAGGAATCTTTAGTATAGCCTGAATTTCCCTTTTCAGGCACGCGTTACGGTGAAATGCCATCCTGAGCAACTCCTTTGCGAATGGATTCAAAATTCGATGCCAACCGCGTCATTTTCTGTTCTATAATCCCCGGCCACCCAAAATCCCGGAATTTAATCAATGTTTCGTAATTTGCGCTTTTACCGTGTAACCAGCCCCTGGCCTGATAGTGAGGAGGCCCTGTCAGAAATTCTCTCCAACAATGCATTTCAGCCATGTAGCGCATATTCCGAACGCAGCGGCGGCTGGGAGGCACTGGGTGACCATGAAGACGACCTGCTGTGCCGGCGGCTTAACGGTGCGGACCTGCTGCAATTGCGCACCCAAAGCCGGGTTTTGCCGGTGGCCGCGATTAATGAAGCGCTGGAAGACCGTGTGGATGAGTTCCGTTCACGCATGAAGCAGGAGCCCAACCGGGCTGAAATAAAACGGCTCAAAGAGGAGACCCGTGATCAGCTTTTACCCAAGGCACTGGTCAAATCCGAGCGCAACCGTGCCTGCTATATTCATGCCGAATCCGTACTGGTGATCGATGTTGGCACGGTCAGCAAGGCCGAATGGTTCATCGACCAGCTAAGGGCATCGTTTGAGCAATTCTATTGCACACCACTGACCTTCAACAAGGCACCATCTGACCTGCTGACGAGCATCTTCATGGGAGAGTCACCATTGGGCTTTTCACTGGGTCGTGAATGCCGCATGCAGGATGAATTGGATACCAGGTCCGTGGTCACCTGGCGCGATTTTGAACTGAGCGACCATTCCATCCGTCAACATGTTACCGAGGGTATGCGCCTGACACACCTGGGAGTGAACTTTGATGAGGTAATGAGTTGTGTAATCGATCAGGAAGGCATCATCAACAAGGTCAAATTCATTCAGGGTGAGGCTGTCGATGACTGGGGCAGCGAAAGCCCGATAGCCAAACTGGATGCTGATTTTGTACTGCTGACAGGTGCGCTACGGCGGTTGCTTGAAGACCTTAAGAAATTACTGGGCGGCTTTGCCCACGCGGCCTGAATGCTCGAGGCTAGCCGGGGTCACAGCAATACAAACGCAACGATAAACGGCAGGCAGAAAAATGCCAGCAGCGTGGATAGCAATACCATGCCTGCCACCTCCCCCGGCTCGCGATCGAACTTCAGCGCCAACAGGTAGTTGAACACGGCCACCGGCATGCTCGACTGCAGAATCAAAACGCCACGCTCAACGCCCTGCAGGTCAAACCATTGCGCTACCGCCAGTGCGATCAAGAAGCCGCCCGCAACACGCATCACGCTGAACAACAGGCTGAGCTTCCACTCGGCCACCTTCAGGCGCGCCAGCGAGACACCCAGTGTTATTAACATCAAAGGTATGGTGACATCCCCGATCAGACCGGTCGTATTATCCAGCCAGGCAGGCAGTGACCAACCCATAACAATCAGAACCAGCGCGACAACGGTCGCCCACAGCACGGGCTGTTTGACCAGTGCACCGATATTGCCCCTGCCGGCGACCAGTACGATGCCAAGACTCATCTGTAAGGTGAACACCAGCAAAAAAATCGTCAAAGCGAGAGCAAGGCCGGTTTCTCCAAATGCGAACAGGCACAGAGGCAGCCCCATATTGCCGATATTGGGAAAGATCAGGGACGGCAGAAACGTACCGGTTTCCAGTCGCATCAGCCTGAGCAGGACGACACCAATCAGCGCCATGATGCCAAGCACCACCAGCGCTGCCAGGGTGATTTCCGTCATGCTGATGATTTCGATACTGGATCGACTGAAAGACGCAACAATCAGGCAGGGTGCACCTATGTTCATGACCAGCCGGGTGACAAAATCAACCGGATAATCCAGACCGCTACGCGCCCAGGCATAACCGATCCCGGCACAGATGATAATCGGTGCGATGACGGCAAATAACTGGTTAATCATTGGTATTCAAAGAATGTGTGACCGATGAAACACCTTCGCGTATCTCCATCAGGGTTGGGAGCACATCGTCATAATCATGCTTGATTCGTTCGTGGCCTGGCGGCCCAGCACAAACTGCACATCGGATCATGGACGTAATAAAGCACAGCATCGTTTTGTGGCATTGGTGTGGTCCCGAATATTGCCTTAGAGCATCATTTCATACTGATACGCACCGACACCATAAATCGTGATCTTCGGACCTCTCGTCATTCCAACTTTTTCAGCCACCCTGATCGAACCGATATTCTCGGGAATAATCAAGGCAATGAGCTTGCTCATGTTGAGATCCTCCCTGGCAAAATCGACACAAACCTTAGCGGCTTCTGTACCGATACCTTTACCCCAGTATGCCTTCATAAAGCGATAACCCAGTTCCGGCAAGTCGAGTTCGGGGATGTACTTGATCCCGCAAAAACCGATGACCTTTCCGGTTTCCCTCGACTCCACTGCAAAACGACCGAAGCCGTATTTTTGGTAATCTGCCAGGGGGCCGTTTTCGAGGCGCTGTCGGGTTTCCTCGATGTCCTTAACCGGGCCATCTGCATACCTGATGATTTCCGGGTCGGAATTCAATACATGCATGGCCGGCAGGTCATCATGGGTAAACAGGCGTAGTTTGAGTCGCCTCGTTTCCAGTTCTGTACGTATCATTCTGCGTGCCTTTCCCAACATAATTCCTGACCATTCAATGGCAAGTTAACGGTTTTGTCAAATACCCCGGATGCCCTCAGGCTGGCAATACCAAACCCGTCATTGCCAACCGCTATCAGCGCCACGAGTTCTGCAGCTCGAACAGCGCCCAGAATCCGCAGCCATCTGACAACAATATCGCGGTAAGCAGGGCAACTGTTACCCGAATATTGTTGATGTATGCGATTTCCAAAGCACTACTCGACCGCAGCGGTGAACCTGCGTACACTGCCGCCTAAACTGTTTTAAAGGATGATTACCGATGTCATTTCGCATTACACCATTGGCTTTAACCTGTCTTATCAGTTTTTTTACCCTGCAAGGCTGCCAACAGGACACCGCAAGCACTGAAAGCGCAACGGTGACTGACTCAGGCACGCAACAGGATGAAAACTTCAACGACATTCCCTATGGCCAACTGCCCGCCGATGTCGTACCCACTGCCTATCAACTCGAGCTGACGATCATACCGGAGCTGGATGAGTTCAGCGGCAAGACCCGTATTGACATGGATTTCAGCGAAAGCAAATCCCACTTTTACCTGCACGGCGAAGACATCACGGCCACAAAAGTGCTGTTATCCCACAACGGCGAGAGCTTTGAAGGCAGTTACGAGCAGGTCGATAAAACCGGCATCGTCAGAATCAGTTCTCCGCGCCCGCTGCAGGGCAAGGTCAGCCTCGAAATCGAATACAGCGCGCCATTCAACCAGGCCCTGAGAGGTTTGTACAAGGTTACCGAGAGCGGAAACCATTACGCATTCACCCAATTTGAAGCCATCTCGGCGAGACTGGCGTTTCCCGGTTTTGATGAGCCCGGCTTTAAAACCCCGTTTGAAACCACCCTGATCGTGCCCGAAGGCCAGGTCGCCATCAGCAACACGCCGGAACTTTCCACTGAAGTCGTCGATGGCATGAAGGTGGTGCGTTTCGCGCCGACCAAACCATTACCGACTTACCTGATCGCATTTGCCGTGGGGGATCTGGATGTGGTTGAGTGGGCGGACCTGCCTGCCACCGATATCCGCAAACGTCCACTGCCGCTGCGTGGTGTTGCAGTGAAAGGAAAAGGCGATCAACTGGACTACGCGCTTGAGGGCACCAACGCCATTGTCACCGCGCTGGAAAGTTATTTTGGCACCCCCTACCCCTGGGCCAAGCTGGATATCATCGCCGTACCGGATTTCAGTGCCGGCGCCATGGAAAATGCTGGAGCAATCACCTACCGGGAAAGCCTCCTGCTGTTTGATGATACGGCCACGCCCGCCCGCAAACGCAGCTACAAGATGGTGCATGCCCACGAGTTGGCCCACCAGTGGTTTGGCGACCTGGTAACACCGGCATGGTGGAATGACATCTGGCTGAATGAATCTTTTGCCACCTGGATGGCCCACGTAGCAATGGATATGAGCGAGCCCGAAGCCAATTTCCGCCGCGATCTGCTGTCGCGTGGCCTGGGTGTCATGGCCTCTGATTCGCTGGTCAACGCCCGCCAGATTCGTCAGCCGATACTGAGCAATGATGATATCCCCAATGCCTTTGATGGTATCACCTATTCGAAGGGGGGCGCGGTTTTGTCGATGTTTGAAAACTTCCTGGGTCGCGAAGATTTCCGCCAGGGTATCCGCAATTACATGGAAGAATTCCAGTATGGCGTTGCCACGGCAGATGACTTCATCCGCCACCTGGCAGCAGCATCCACCACGCAGCCAAAAGACCTGGTGATCGAGTCTTTCAATTCGTTTTTGGAACAGGCCGGCCTGCCGCTGGTGGAAATCGCAAGCGAATGCAAAAACCAGGAAGTGATCATTCACCTGTCGCAGTCCCGCTATTTCCCGTTGGGCTCAAAAGGCGATCATGAGCAGCAATGGAAACTGCCCGTTTGCCTGAAAATGGGCATTGGCGACAAGGGTGCGCAGACCTGTCTGCTGCTAACCGAAAAACAGCAAAGTTTTGATCTGCCGTTGAGTTGTCCCGAATGGATCATTCCGAATGCCAACAGTGCCGGTTACTACCGTTTTGCCATGAGCCAGCAGGACTGGACCAGGCTACTGGCTAACAGCGGGCAGCAAAATACCAATGAAATGATGGCCATGCTCGGTAGCCTGACAGGTGCGTTCAATTCCGGCCACCTCGATGTCGCCACGCTGATGTCGATCGCTCCCGAGTTGATCGCCAGCCCGGACTGGCAGGTGGCCACCTCACCCATGAGCCATATGCGCTTCATGTATAGCCGCATGGCGGACGAGGGACAGAAAAAGGCCCTGGAGGAGCGGTTTGCCGAGTATTACTCTGGCAGGCTGCAGGCAACCGGTCTTGAAACCACCGAAGATCGCGACGAGGCGCAGTTACAGAGCGCATTGGTGGGGTTCCTGGCGGAAACCGCCAAACAGCCAGAGCTGCGCGGCAAACTGGTTGAAATGGCAAAAGCCTATACCGGCTTTGGAACCGACGGGCAGATCCACCCCGACGCTGCCAACCCGATTATCATCGGCACAGCGCTTACCGTAGCTGTCGATGACATCGGCGGTGACTTTGTAGATCACCTGCGCGACCTGGCGCTGGCATCAACCGATGCCGTTGTCCGTAGCCGTGCACTTACCGCCATTGGAAACACCAAAGACCCGGAAAAGGCAGCAGAAATCCTGGAACTGGCATTTTCGGAGGACATTCGTGATAACGAGGTCTTCACCATCATCTACCCGCAGGCGTTTATGCAGGAGACCCGTGACGCCACCTGGGCCTGGTTCCAGCAAAACATGGACCGCATCCTGCCGCGTGTACCGGAAACCTCCTGGGGCCGCATGACGTTTATTGGCGGCGCTTTCTGCGACCTGGAAAAACAAGCCGAGGTGAGGGCCTTTTTCGAACAACGCATCAACGAGCTGACCGGCGGCCCAAGGAGTCTTGCCAAGACACTGGAAGGTATCGAACTGTGCGTTGCCAAGGTACAGAACCACAAAGAAGAGATGGATGCGTGGCTGGGGCAATAGCGAGGTGATAACAAAAAAACATAAGCTGACCCATATCACCAGCATCTGCATGCTGGCATGCCTTTTCCTTACTGGCCCGTTCGTGCTGGCGGCGGATGATCAGCAACCTGAGGCTGAGAGAGTTGGTGAAACCTCCCTGCCGGGCGACGCCCTGGGCAGTATTGAAACAGCAAAGGAGAAAGCCCTTAAAGACAACAACCTGGTGTTGGTGGTCATGGGTG
>JBFFWN010000076.1:0-14387 GCA_041570235.1 Lysobacterales bacterium
AGGCCCAGGCGCTTGAGCAACTTTTGCGTTGCCGGAACCGGACCGATACCCATGATGCGCGGCGGCACACCGGCAACAGCCGTTCCCAGGATGCGCACTTTGGGTTCCAGCTCATGCTTCGTTACCGCGCTTTCAGAGGCCAGCAACAATGCAGCGGACGCATCATTGATCCCCGATGCATTGCCCGCAGTAATCGTACCGCCCTCGAAAAGGGCTCTTAAAGCAGCGAGTTTTTCCAGCGATGTGGAGCGCGGGTGTTCATCCTGATCAATGACAACCGCATCACCCTTGCGTTGCGGAATCCTGACCGGGGTGATTTCCTCTGCAAGACGACCATCGGCTTGTGCACCGGCAGCTTTGCGCTGGCTCCACAGCGCAAATTGGTCCTGGTCCTCGCGCGATATGGAAAACGCCCTTGCCAGGTTTTCCGCAGTTTCCGGCATCGAGTCGGTACCAAATTGCTGTTTGAATTGCCTGTTCACGAAGCGCCAGCCCATGGTGGTGTCAAACATCTGCGCAGAACGGTCATAGGCATGACTGGCCTTCGCCAAGACAAAAGGCGCCCTGGTCATGCCTTCGACGCCACCGGCGATCATCAATTCGGCTTCGCCGGCGCGAATGGTATTGGCGCAAAAACCCGCTGCACTCAAGCCGGAGGCACAGAGACGATTAATGGTGCTGGCCCCGACGGTTTCAGGCAGGCCCGCGAGCAGACTGGCCATGCGGGCGACGTTGCGGTTGTCTTCTCCGGCCTGGTTGGCACAGCCGAACATGACATCATCCACAGCCGCCCAGTCAAGATCGCCGTTGCGTTCCATCAAGGCCCTTATCGAAACGGCTGCAAGGTCATCAACCCTGACCCCGGATAAGCCTCCGCCATATCGACCCACCGGGGTGCGAACACCATCGCAGATATACACATCTGTCATCCAAAAACTCCCTGAAAACGGATTAGCTGAAACGACATGTTATCAGTTTTTTCCCATTATCAAGCATCCGCAACAAGGGTCACGCTTTGTCTTAAATTGTGAACAGGGAAACTTCCACTCCCATTCATTCGGTAATCGTGGATAATATGGTCTATGACCCCAGATAATGATCACAATACAGGCGACCTGCATACCGCTTATAAAAATGCGGTCGACCTTTTGTCGAAAAACCCCGGACTGGCATTGGAACAGGCAGGTGAAATCCTCAAGGTGTACCCAGGAGAGCAAAAGGCCGTGCGCATCATGGCTTACGCACACCGACTGCTAAAGAAACCTCAAAAAGCGTTGGATCTATTGATACCATTGCAGGGCATGCATGGCGATTCAGCTGATTTTCTGCACGAAATTGCTCAATGTTACGGTGCGGTGGGTAGAGGCAAAGACGCTCTGAATACCCTTCGCCGGGCAGTCACCATCGACCCCGGACATGCACCATCCTGGCAGAGCTTGGGACACCAGTTGAAAGTCTCAGGTGATGAGCAAGGCAGTCGTGAAGCCTTTGAAAAGCACTTTGCGCTTTCGACACAGCATCCGGAACTGGTCGAGGCCGTTAAGTTATTACGCGAAGGAAAGCTGGGCAAGGCGGAACGCATTGTTCGGGATTTGCTCAAAAAATATCCCGTCGATGTATCCGGCATTCGCATACTTTCCGATATTGGCATCCAACTGGGTCAACTGAAAGATGCGACCCTACTGCTTGAACGCTGCCTGGAACTGGCGCCGGACTTTCACGCGGCGAGACATAGCTATGCGCTGGTACTATTGCGTCAGCAAAAAGCTGAGGCCGCATTACTTGAGGCTGAAAAACTGCTGGCGGTCGAGCCCAGCAACCCCAACTTTCTGACCCTGAAGGCCTCCATCCTGGTCAGGATTGGGGAGCATAAAAAAGCGATTCGTATCTACGAAAAAGTCCTTAAATTTTACCCCAACCAGGCCAGGGCCCAAATGAGTTACGGGCACACCCTGAAAACGGTCGGCAGGCTGGAAGAGGCCATTGAAGCCTATCGCAAGTGCATTCGTCTGAGCCCGGAGGTGGGCGAAGCCTACTGGAGCCTGGCCAATTTAAAGACATTTCAATTCAGTGATTCGGATATTGAAGATATGCGCAAACAGGTCACTGCCGAAGGTGGTGACGCTGATGATCAGTCGCACCTGGCCTTTGCCCTGGGAAAGGCATTGGAGGACAGCCTTCAGTATGATGAGTCCTTTAAATTCTACCGCCGCGGCAACAGCATTCGCCGACTTGAGCACCGGCATAATCAAAAGATCAATGTTTTGGAAGCCGTGCGGCAGGTCCGCACCCTGGACGGGGCTTTTTTCAAGCAACGCGAAGGCTGGGGTTGCCGGGCGCGGGATCCGATATTTATCGTGGGATTGCCACGTGCAGGCTCAACGCTGCTGGAACAGATACTGGCAAGCCACTCGCAGGTTGAAGGAACATCGGAACTGCAGGACATCATCGCAATTTCCCGCAAACTCGGTAATAAGTCCCGCGAAAACCCATCGGGAAAATACCCTGAAATACTGGCTGAAATGGATAGGGATCAGTTGCGTGAACTGGGAGAGAGTTATCTTGAAACCACCCGCATTCAGCGCAGTAAGGATTTGCCGTTTTTCATCGACAAAATGCCCAATAATTTCCGTCACATCGGCCTGATCCACCTGATACTTCCCAACTCAAAGATCATAGACGCCAGACGCCACCCGCTGGGTGGTTGTTTTTCCGGTTACAAGCAATTATTTGCCCACGGCCAGACCTTCACCTATTCACTGGAAGACATCGGCAAGTACTACCGCGATTATGTCAGGCTGATGGATCATTGGGACGCCGTGTTACCCGGACGGGTTCACCGTGTTCAGTACGAGGAAATGGTGGCTAATACCGATGCCCAGATTCGTGCATTACTGGATTTTTGCGAACTCGAGTTTGAAGATCAGTGCCTCAGGTTTTATGAAACCGAACGCGCGGTCCGCACACCCAGTTCGGAACAGGTCCGCAAGCCCATCTACAAGGAATCCATGGAGCAATGGCGGCACTATGAGGCCTACCTGGATCCTCTCAAAGAAGCCCTTGGGCCGGAAGTGCGGCAGCGCTATAACATAAACAGCTGACGGTTGAAGGCCGGGTTACCGGCATCAATTATACAAAGCCTGTGGTTTGGGATGTATTGCGACCGGCCAGGGCCGGCCGCAATACCTAAAGACTATCTGATTAGAACCGTTGGCTGAAACGGATACCAAACCACCGCGGACGGTTGGTCACGGTTGTCCATTTATGGCCAGGTGGGCGCTGAAGGTTGGAGATACCGCCATAGCCGGGATCTTCAATATCAATTTCGGCGCGCTCATCAAACAGGTTATTTACGAAGAGGCTGAGCGACCAGTTATCCTTGTCGATACCGGTCGACAGGTTAACCAGCGTGTAGGCATCCATCTTCTGCCTGGCGGGTACATTCAGTGTATCCAGATCATTCCAGCGTGCCCCTGTGTAGGAAACCGCAGCCTGGAAGAAAGCCGGTATGGAAGCCACGTCAAATTGACTGCGCCAGATACTACTCAGTTGCAGCTTTGGCACGTAAGGCATCGGCGTTCCCTTTGGCGCGTTGGGTGGTGCACCCTCGTCCTCAAGGTCTTGTGTACGCCAGAAGTCGGTCTGCAAGGTGGCATCGTTGTATGTGCCCGAGAATGACAAGGTATTGTTTTCATTCATCGCCCATGCCAGATCCCACTCCACACCCTTGGTCCGTGAGTTACCAACGTTTTGAACGATGGTCAGGTTGGAAACGGCGAAGTCGAGGAAACCGAACTGGAACTCATCCCAATCCAGTAAATAAATTGCCCCGTTAAATCGAACCGTGCCATCTGCGAGTGTCGTTTTCCAGCCAAACTCGTAGTTGGTGACAAAATCAGGGCCGTATTTTGGAATACCCTCGACACGCGCACGGTTGACACCACCTGCACGGAAACCTTCAGACCAGGTGACATAGACCATTTTGTCATTATCTATGCGGTATTCAAGGTTACCCTTGAAGGCCCAATCATTGCCTTTGGCCACGTCATCCAGAATACGTGTATTAAAGCAGGGATATTGAATCTCACCACCTTCATCGGCGGGAATTTCGACAAAATCGCCATCGATATACTGGCCGGTGCAATGACGCAGAAAGCCATTAAATCCGTATAGCGAATTATCATATTCAAAGTATCGTGCGCCCAAGGTACCGGTAAACTTCTCAGTGAAATCGAAGCTGATTTCACCAAAAGCCGCCCTGTCCTCATCCTCACGCACCTGCTTGGTCTGCCAAACCACATGTCCACCTTCGACCACCGAATTGGCAACAGCCGAATCCGGCACGGTGTATTGCAGATCGAAGCTGTGCTTTTGCTTCTGGAAAAACAGGCCGCCTATCCAGCGGAAACGCTGATCAGCAGAAGACTGGAAGCGAACTTCATGGCTCTGACGGGTGAAATCATTCTTGGCATCTACATATTGGGTGCCAATCGCGCAATCACCGGCGTCGTTGTAATACACACAATACCCGGGGGCATCATAGTATTCGGGGTTGGTCAGGTAATAGGCCCAGTATTCGGTGTAATCGCTGTAGTCGTATTCGTAATTCTGTTGCCGGTCAAGGTATGCGCCGGCATAGACAACGTCAATATCTCCGACCTGGCCATTCAGGGTTACCGAGGCCTGGTACCAATCATCTTCACCTGAGGCCGGCCACAATCTGCCGGTTTCGAGATCACCGAAAAATTCCGGGTTATGTTCAAAATAACCCTCGTGATCGGATTTCTGCGCCATGATGCCCGGCGTGACCGACCAATTGTCATTCAGATCAATCTTCAATAGCGCACGCGCACCTGTGGTGCTGACCTCGTTGGCGTTTTTCCGGGCAAAATCGGAATTATCAACCGTGTGAGACTGCGGTCCCGGGAAGTACATGGTGGTCGGAACCTGGTCGATATAACCGCCGTCTTCCTTGTGCCAGGCCACCAACCTGATGGCGGCGCTATCCCCGATGGGGAAATTCCAGAAACCATTCAGGTTGTAACCGGGGTCACCGCTTTTTGTGGTATTGAGCTCCAGGTCATAGCCCCCTAAAGATACCCCGAGCTCAGGCTTATTGGTGATGATTCGTATGGTGCCTGACTGGCTGCCCTGGCCGTAAAGCGTTCCCTGTGGGCCCGCAAGTGTCTCTACCCTCGCGATATCGTACATGTGGATATCAAGCACCTGGTTAATGGTGGTTACGGGCTGCTCATCGAGGTAATAACCAACACTGGGCATGGAAGCAGAGTGATTACCGTCACCGCCACTGGCAATACCACGCATATAAACCTGCCCAAATCCGGGTCCACCGGGCCCGCCTTGAGCGGTATAGGACACCGTTGGGAGGAAATTAATAAAGTCATCAAAGGAGCGGACATTCAGGTCTTCCAACTGCTTGTTGCCGAGAACCTGTATGGAAACCGCAACATCCTGCAGGTTTTGATCGCGCTTCTGCGCAGAGACAATCACCTCCTCAAGCACATTTTCGCTCTGTTCCTGTGCCTGGGCAGGCACTACAACTGTGGCCACGACGGCAGTCCCCAACAGGGCCATCGAAATGGACTGGGTTAACCGATTTCTGTTGTGTTTTCTCATCTCGATCTCCTCGAAAAGGTGCCTGGTTTTGTAGTTCTTTATTTTTGGACGATCTTTTTCTTATGGTTTCATACGTTTACTCTCGCTAATACTAACAGCATCTGGAGTAAAGTTCCCAGTCAATAAGCGAACAATCCAACAAAGCGGGTATACCGATTGAGACATCACACACATGCGAATGAAATCTCTGAACCATTCACTCAGCCAAATCGACGCTCAACCTGGTTACTTTTGCAGGTTCAGGACTTAACCGTTTGTGATGAGCTTTCCAATATCAAGCATCTGCAGCATGGGTTAGACTATGCCGTTAATCACGAGGGGTATATGAGTTGGAGACAAAAATAATGACCGAAAGAATCAAGGCTGTGCTTCGCCATGAAATGGAGGCGATAGCGCAAATACCCGTGACCGGTAATTTTGAGAAAGCCATTGATCTGATCCACGGGCAGGTTCATCAGAAAAACGGCAAGCTGGTTGTCAGCGGCATGGGCAAGGCCGGAGAAATTGGTCAGAACATTTCAACGACGTTCAGCTCCACCGGCACCCCCGCGGTATTTTTGCACCCTTCAGATGCGCAGCACGGTGATCTTGGCGTCATACAACCCAATGATGTGTTGCTGCTGATTTCCAACTCCGGCAAAACCCGTGAAATTCTTGAACTGGTGCATTTGGCCGAGAACCTGTATGCCGGATTGCCACTGATCATCATCACTGCCAAGGCCGACTCCGAACTGGCTCAATCCGCCGATGTGTGCCTTCTCACGGGGGACCCGAAAGAAGTGTGCCCGCTGGGCCTATCACCCACCACCTCAACGACGGTGATGACGGTTATGGGCGATGTTCTGATCGTACTGATGATGGAGAAAATCGGTTTTACCAACAAGGAATACGCCAAGCGGCATCATGGCGGTTACCTGGGTGACAAATCACGCAGGCAGGCAGTATCAGACAGCTGACAGGCGCCACTTTTGCATACCAACCCTGGAGATATCGATCAGGGCGATACCGGGTACCAGTGCGGGTGAACCTATCGAGTGAGCATATAAACCATCAATTAAGCTTCGATGCACTCGTTAATTCAATCGTAATTTCCCTGCTTCCATCACTGAAATACGCACTATTCAGTTGCCCATCCCGCTCCACATTGACGAGGTTCTTCTGCTCCGGCCAGAGATCACGCAAGGCATCATGTGTGATCCGCAGGGCGGTGACCGTATCGGGAATCGGAGCTTCCTCGTAGACCCAGATGAAGCGGCCCTCTATTTCATGTCCAACCGGCGCCAGGCCAATCGGATTCCCATCCTGGTCTGCTATCGCAAAATGCGCGTAAACATAATCCGCAAACGACTTGCGTGTCGACTCTGAGTTCAGAATATCGGCGTCGGCATCCAGCAACTGTTTTACCGCATGCTCGGCATCGTGCAGCAGGAAGCGATGCATCACCTCGATATTGGCGGTCCTGGGATTAAACAGAACGCGGGTGATTGCCTCTTTTTGCTGATGAGCACTCAAGGTGAGCGCCCACAGCAATGCCATCAATGTAAGCCAGCGCAGGTAAGTCACTTGTCTTTCTTTTTGCCGCCTTTCTTATCAATCGGCTCAAGCTCGGTTTTGATATCCTGCATGATGTCGCGGCTCTCAAGCTGCTCTGACTCCGGAGATTTGAACGCCTCGATCCGCGAGGGAATGATACGGCGCGGATAATGGTTATTTTCAATATCCACATCGGCTGTTTCCCAACGCGGGTCCAATACCACCTGCGTAATTTCACGCTCTGTGACCACCAGCTTTTTCACTGTTTTGGCGTTTCGCCGCCAGATCTCGGCCGGGATGTTGATGGTCTCCTGTTTACCATCGGCATAGGTCAATTGAAGGATGATGGGCATGACCAGGCCGCCATGGTTTGCGAACTCCAGCACATAGTAATGCCGGTCTTCTTCAATCGCGCGCTTGAGTGCGGCTTTTTCCCAGTCTTCCAGCTCATCCAGAAATGCCTGGTACTCATTTCGCTCTTTGTTGGTGACGGTAAAACGGTCGTTCTGATCGTAGAAATCACGCACGTCCTTGTTTTGATCGATCCAGAGCTCCAGTTCAAGCCGGTTTCGCTCAACAGTGATAGACAGTGGTTTGTCCTCCTCTTCACTGCGGCGACGCTCGAAATCGATGTCCGGATCATGCGTGTCCAGGCGTAACTTCCAGATGCGCTCGACAGAAAGGTCAACATGATCGGTGGTATAGAACCAACCCCTCCAGAACCAGTCCAAATCGACACCCGAGGCCTCTTCCATGGTGCGGAAGAAATCTGCCGGCGTCGGGCGTTTGAACATCCAGCGTCTTGCATATTCCTTGAACGCAAAATCAAACAGCTCACGTCCGAGGATGGTTTCCCTGAGGATGAGCAGCGCAGCCGCCGGTTTGGAATAAGCATTCGGGCCCAGGTTAAGCACGCTGTCGGACTGGGTCATAATGGGCACCTGCTGTTCGGACTTCATGTAGTCCACGACATCCCTGGGCTCGACTTTCCAGGGAATATCAGGGTCCCACTCGAGCCCCGAGATGGCATCTAGAAAACTGTTCAGGCCCTCATCCATCCAGGTCCACTGGCGCTCATCGGAATTCACGGTCATGGGAAAGTAGATATGACCAACTTCGTGGATAACCACGCCAACAAGGAATCGTTTTTCCGCCTGGCTGTAAGTACGGCTACCGTCGTCCTGCTCATCGGTGCGCGGGCCATTAAAGGTGATCATCGGATATTCCATGCCGCCCACCGGTCCATTCACCGATTGCGCGACGGGATAGGGGTAGTCAAAGGAGAACCGTGAATAAACCTTCATGGTGTGGATGACGGCCTCGGTGGAATACTTGGACCACAGGGGTTCACCTTCCTTTGGATAGAATGACATGGCCATCACTTCAGGCTGGCTGTCTCCGCCCTGCTGATAGCCCTTGGCATCCCAGATGAACTTGCGTGATGAGGCCCAGGCAAAATCGCGAACCCTCTCTGCCTCAAACTTCCAGGTACTGGTTTGCTTGCTGGCCTTTTTCTCGTTTTCCAACGCCTCTTCAGCGGTAACGATAAAAACCGGTGCTTTTGCGGTCTTTGCTTTCTCCAGGCGGTCGCGCTGAGTGGCTGTCAGCACTTCCTGCTGATTTTGTAAAAGCCCTGTTGCGGAAACAATATGGTCGGCTGGCACGGTGATTTCGACACTGTAGTTGCCAAACTCAAGGGTAAATTCCCCCCGTCCGAGAAACTCCTTGTTGGTCCAGCCTTCGTAGTCGGTATAAGCGGCCAGACGTGGAAACCACTGCGCGATAAGAAAAATATCATTGCCGCCTTTACGCGCATCGTCAGGGAAATGCTCATAACCTGCACGTGCCGCAACTGCATCTTCCTCGAGGATATTAAACGCAAAATCGATGCTGAAAGCCGTGCTCTTGCCACTTTCCAGGGGCTGCGCCAGGTCAATACGCATCAGGCTGCCAACGATGGTATAGGGCAGCTCCCTGCCCTGGTCATCTTTTACATTGGAAATTTCGTAACCGAGACTGTGGTCCGCCATGAATTGCTGGCGGCGCAGTTCATCAATACTGATGCGGTGCGCTTGCTCGCCGTTGGCATCCTCTGTTTTGGAACCGCGAATACTTTTATCAGCAAAGGCACGGGTCAATTCCGCCATGGAGTCTGTGCGAAACCGGTTCTGGTCCAGTTGCAACCACAAAAAACGCAGGGTATCGGGGCTGTTATTAGTGTAGTTGACACGTTCACTGCCTTCCAACCGGCGTTTATCCTCATCAAGTGTCACACTGATCTGGTAATCGACATTTTGTTGCCAATAATGGTGACCGGGTTCGCCACCGGCATTGCGGTAAATATTGGCCGTTGGCAGCACTTCGTCCAGTTGACGAAACTTATCTTCAAAATCACCCTTGGTCTGGCGAATGGCTCCGGTGGTATCGAGGGAAACAAGAAAAAGGAATGCGCACAGCAATCTGAAAAGGCTTAAGTACATAGTGATCCTGGTGAAATGATTGATATCAGTGAGTTGGTGATCCCACGCTTATTCCACAATTATAGACGACTAATTCGATCCGTTAACAGATTTTGCCCGTCTTCAGTTCGATGCGGCGGCGATGCAGAACCGGCTCGGTGTAACCACTGGGCTGGAGCACACCGCCAAAGACCAGTTCACAGGCAGCCAAAAAAGCAACCGATGACTCGAAACCGGGTGACATCGGTTTGTAGTCGGGGTCGTGCTCATTTTGCCTATCAACCACCACCGCCATCCTTTTCAGGGTCTCCAGCACTTGCTGACGGCTGACGAAATCATGGCGCAGCCAATTGCTGATGTGCTGACTCGAAATGCGCAGGGTGGCGCGATCTTCCATCAGGCCGACATTATTGATATCCGGCACCTTGGAACAGCCAATACCGAGTTCAACCCAGCGCACCACGTAACCCAGGATCCCCTGGCAATTGTTGTTCAGCTCGTCCCGGATCTCATCTTCGCTGAGGGATTTATCCAGTAGCGGTATGGTAAGAATATCGTCGAGGCTGGCACGTGGGCGGCTTTTGAGTTTTTCCTGCACATCGCTTACCGACACCTGGTGATAGTGCATGGCATGCAGCGTGGCCGCGGTGGGCGAAGGCACCCATGCACAATTGGCCCCCGCCAATGGGTGCGCCATCTTGGTATCGACCATTTCCTTCATCATGTCGGGCTTGGGCCACATACCCTTCCCGATTTGGGCAATGCCCTGCAATCCACAGGCGAGGCCAATATCGACATTCCAGTCCTCGTACGCCTGGATCCATTTCTCCTGTTTCATATCATCCTTGCGCTGCATCACACCAGCTTCCATCGCGGTGTGAATCTCATCCCCCGTGCGGTCGAGAAAACCGGTGTTGATGAACACCACCCTGTCCTGTGCGGCACGGATGCATTCTTTCAGGTTCACCGTGGTACGGCGTTCCTCGTCCATGATGCCAATTTTGACGGTGTTGCGGGACATACCCAGCTCGTCTTCGACCTTGCTGAACAGTTCGCAGGCGAACGCAACCTCTTCGGGGCCGTGCATTTTGGGCTTGACGATATAAACAGACCCGGTTCTCGAGTTTTTCAGCTCGTTCATGTTGTTGATGTCATACAGGGATATCAGGCAGGTAAACACGGCATCGAGTATACCCTCGGGAACCTCCTCCCCCCTGATCAACACCGCTTCGCTGGTCATCAGGTGCCCTACATTACGCACGAACAACAACGAACGGCCATGCAGCGTGACCGGATTGCCCTGCGGGCCCAAAAAATGCAGGTCAGGATTGAGCCTGCGTGTGATCTGCCTGCCACCTTTTTCAAAGGTCTCGGTCAAGCTGCCGCGGATAAGGCCCAGCCAGTTGCGATAAACTTCCGCCTTGTCCTCGCCGTCTGCTGCAGCGACGGAATCTTCGCAATCCTGGATCGTCGTAATAGCGGATTCGAGTATCACGTCCTTGATATGCGCGCTGTCGTGCCTGCCGACGGGATGCGAGGGGTCAATCTTCAGAATGATATGCAGCTTGTTGTTGTTGAGCAGGATGTCTGAGGGAGCATCATCACTGCCATTGTAACCGGCAAATTTTTCAGCGTGTTTTAAGCCGGTGGAACTGCCGTCAGCAAGAGACACTTTCAATTGCCGGCCTTCCACACGGTAATTCACCGCATCCGCATGGGACCCCGCTGCAAGTGGAACGGCCTGGTCAAGCAGATTGCGTGTATAGGCAAAAACTTTTTCACCCCTGACCGGGTTGTAAGCCTTGCCTTTCTCAGCGCCGCCCTCTTCAGGGATCACGTCTGTGCCATACAGCGCATCGTAGAGAGAACCCCAACGGGCATTGGAAGCATTCAGTGCAAAACGGGCGTTTTTGACAGGCACAACCAGCTGTGGGCCGGCGATAGTGGTGATTTCATCATCGACATTATCGGTACTGACTGCAAAGTCTGGACCTTCGGGCAACAGATAGCCGATTCTCTTCAGAAAAGCCACATAGTCCTCATGGTTATGAGGCCGGTCACAGCGAGCCTGGTGCCAGGTATCGATGCTGGCCTGTATCTTGTAACGCTTCAGCAACAGGATATTGTTTTTGGGCGCCATCTCGGCGATGACCGCTTCCAGCTTCGACCAGAAATCTCCCGGATCCAGGCCCAGGTCCGGCAGGATTTCGTTGACCACCAGGTCGTGAATATGACGGGAAACCTCCATCTCGGAGCTGCCGATGCGGATATGGGAAGCGGTGTTTGTCATGAGCCTGATCCGTGTTTGATTTGTGAAGAATCCGGAGCCTCAATCTTATCGAAAAAGCACCTGGGCTTCACTTAGTTTTCTTGTTGCCGGACGAGTCCCACCGGGCAAATTGAAACTGACCCCTTGTTCATACGATGTCATAATTGTTACAACGTGACCGGTGAAGCAGCTGCATTTGGATGAATAGATGAATTTCAAGCAAACCATACGACAGGGCATACCCGACGATTTGCCCCCTTTCAAACCACTGGATAAAAGCGTCAGCCATGCCCCGAAACGCAGGGACATCCTAAGCGCTGATGAAAAAAAACTGGCTTTAAGGAACGCCCTGCGCTATTTCGACAAAAAGCACCACGCTGTGCTGGCCACGGAGTTCGCCGATGAGCTCAGGGCCCATGGCCGCATCTACATGTACCGTTTAAGGCCCGATTACCGGATGTATGCCCGCCATATCGACGAGTATCCCGGCCGGTGCCTGCAGGCACGTGCGATCATGCTGATGATCCAGAACAACCTGGATTACGCCGTCGCACAGCACCCGCACGAACTGATCACCTACGGCGGCAACGGCGCCGTGTTCTGCAACTGGGCCCAGTACCTGTTGTGCATGCAGTACCTGGCCGAGATGACGGATGAGCAGACCCTGGTCATGTACTCGGGGCACCCCCTGGGCCTGTTCCCTTCACACCCCGATGCACCCAGGGTGGTGGTCAGCAACGGCATGATGATTCCCAATTATTCCAGCCCCGACGACTGGGAAAAATTCAACGCGCTGGGGGTTACCCAGTACGGCCAGATGACGGCAGGCTCGTATATGTACATCGGCCCGCAAGGCATCGTGCACGGCACCACCATCACGATATTGAACGGCTGCAGAAAGATCGACGAAAAGGGCACGACCGGTAAGCTTTTTGTCACCTCAGGCCTGGGTGGTATGAGCGGCGCGCAACCCAAGGCAGGCGATATTGCCGGAGTGATTTCCGTCACCGCCGAGGTTAATCCCGCCGCGACATACAAGCGGCACGAGCAGGGCTGGGTCGACGAGGTGATCAGCGACCTCGATGAACTTTGCCAAAGGGTGCAACTGGCCAAAAAGAACAGGGAAGTGGTTTCGATTGGCTATGACGGCAATATCGTCGACCTGTGGGAAAAATTTGCCGATCAGGACATCTATGTCGACCTGGGTTCGGACCAGACCTCGCTTCACAACCCGTGGGCCGGCGGTTATTACCCCGCCGGTATGAGCTTTGAAGAATCCAACCGGATGATGGTCGATGACCCCGCCCTGTTCAAACAGAAAGTCCGGCAAAGCCTGTGCAGACAGACAGACGCCATAAACCGGCATACCGCCAGGGGACCCTACTTTTTTGATTATGGCAACGCATTTCTGCTGGAAGCGTCGAGAGCCGGCGCCGACATCATGGCGGAAAACGGTATCGATTTCAGGTACCCGTCCTACGTGCAGGACATCATGGGCCCGATGTGTTTTGACCACGGCTTTGGCCCATTCCGCTGGGTATGCACCTCGGCTGACCCGGAAGACCTGCTGAAATCAGACCGCATCGCCTGCGAGGTACTCGAGGAGATCATGCGCGACTCGCCACCCGAAATTCGCCAGCAGATGGCAGATAACATCCAGTGGATCAGGGGCGCCCAGGAGAACCGCCTGGTGGTCGGCTCGCAGGCTCGCATCCTGTATGCGGATGCAGAAGGAAGAATCAAGATTGCCGAGGCCTTCAACCGGGCCATCGCGGACAAGACGATATCTGCACCCATCAACCTCGGAAGGGACCACCACGACGTATCCGGCACGGATTCTCCTTACAGGGAAACCTCCAATATATACGACGGCTCGCAATTCACCGCCGACATGGCCATCCACAATGTCATCGGCGACGCCTTCAGGGGAGCGACCTGGGTGTCCATACACAATGGTGGCGGCGTCGGCTGGGGCGAAGTCATCAACGGCGGATTCGGCATGACACTGGATGGTTCGCCCGAGGCTGAAAGGAGGCTCAGGGCCATGCTTTTCTGGGATGTGAATAACGGCATCGCCCGCAGGAGCTGGGCGAGAAACGAAGGCGCCATCTCGGCGATCAAAAGGGAAATGGCCAGGACGCCAAACCTGAAGGTCACTTTACCGAACCTGGTGGATGACAGCATACTCTGAAATGGAAGTCGTTGAATACCTTCAGGGCCTACGCTTAAGCGCTGCGGCATTATCTGGCGGGAATGGAGGGATTAACTCGGGCCATCCCTGGCCCTCACCCTACGGGCGTCTCCTTCGTCGACGTCTTCCCGGGCTCTCCTCGGCAACTGCTCCTGCGTTGCTCTAACTCCTGCATCCCTGCAGTCGTGCCGGGTAATCGAACCCTTGGTGCTGCGCACAGGGGTCTTTATTCGACCAGCCTAAGGTCTTCTGGTGTCATGATGACTCAAACTGAACCGACAGTAGGGCCACACAGCAT
>JBFFWN010000077.1:0-14282 GCA_041570235.1 Lysobacterales bacterium
AACAATGTGTGCGTACGGTTGCCAAACCCGACTTCGAAATTCAAATCGGCCCTGTCACTGAATTTATAGCCGACTCCGGTGGTGTAGTTCCAGTGATCCTGGCTGACCAGTTCGATCGCAAACGGGACAGCGCCGAGGAAGGGCAGTTCAAATGTGCCGCTGTGCTTTTCATCGGTATTCAGGTACATGGCGCCAACCCAGAACCGCCAGTTGTTGCGCAACAAGCCGACCCTGGGCTGTAAGGATTTTGATGTCACAGAAGAGTCAAGGTCGCCATTGGTGCTGGTTTTGGCGTAGGTGCCGGTTAACGCGGTAAACCAACTTTCGCCGCCATAAGCCAGCGTGAAACCGCCGCCATATACGGTGCCATCAAATGAAACCGGAAGCTTTCCCAACCGCACACCAGGTGGAAGCCCTTGTATATCGGCGGCGCTGAAATCAACCAGTGTATCGGTCGTCATGTGGCCGACCACTCCGAATACCCTCAGGAATGGAAGTAGCCAGACATCACCCTTCAGGTCAAAATGCTGGACCTCGTTGGAAACGGCGATATCGGAAGGATCGCCAAGGGACACACCAGGTAAGGCAAATTCGAGACTCTCAATATCGTAATCCTGCTCCATGGTATAGAAATCGATGCCAATTCCCCATGGTCGCGGCAGTTCCCTGTCTCCCACCCTGTCTTTCAGAAACGGCAGCGAAGAGTCTGCTGACGCCGATATCGGTAACAAAACTGCCAATAAGAAAATCAGGCCGCGCATATTATTCTCCTGTTGTTTTCGGGCAAGGGGCGATTATAGCCTCTCTGGTGCGTCCCCGGTCAATCCAATTAGTCACATTTAGGGGATTTCAGGCCGCTGTTGTCCTAACTTAAAGTCACGGGAAAGGAGCCGGGGCGGGTAGTTACTGCCAGGACACGCCACAAGGACATCCATGTCGGCTCGGTCGCGGCTTCCCTGCCGCTCACGGTCCTGGCAGTAACTACCCACCCCGTCTCTGACGCAGTGTCGTCAGCGTCAAGCGAAACCATTGCTCCATCAGCAACCGCATAGCCGAGGCGGTGCCTGCAGATGGCACGTGGAAGTCCAGAAGAAGCCAATCTCGTGCAATCCTGGGTTTGGCCTTTGCTTTGGTACGAGGGGTTTAGAGTCAGTTGGACAGCAGTGACTTAAGACCTATTGTTAAATTTCATTAAGGTACTATAATGATATTAAAATGATATCACAGGAGCAATATCATGAGTAAAACAGTGATTCGAGAAATTCCCCGCAATAGCGCGTCCGGTTATACGGCTATCGTAGTCTTGGTTGTTTTGCTGATATTTATTGTATGGTCGGTGTTCAAGGCCGTGGAAATTGAAAGTATGTTGATGCTTTTAACCGTGGTTGTGCCTTCCATCATCGTTTTTGCGTTGGGCCTGGTGGGTCTGTTTATGGTGCATCCGAACCAGGCTCGCGTGTTGACGTTATTTGGTAAATACGTCGGCAGCGCACGTGAAACCGGCTTGCGTTGGGCTAATCCGTTTTTTGCCAAGCAGACGGTATCACTGAGGGTGCGTAACTTCGACTGCGACCCGTTAAAGGTGAATGACAACTCAGGTAACCCGATCGAAATTGCCGCTGTCGTGGTCTGGAAGGTGGTGGACTCTGCCGAGGCGGTATTTGAGGTGGATGATTACATCTCGTTTGTAGAAATCCAGTCCGAAGCTGCGCTGAGAAACCTGGCAACCACATATCCCTATGAGGCGCCTGATGGTGAGATTGCACTCAGGAGCAATCCGCAGCAAATTGCCGATGAGCTGAAGACAGAAGTGCAGGACCGTCTCGAAAAAGCGGGCGTACTGGTGATCGAAGCACGTATCAGCCATTTGGCCTATGCGCCGGAAATTGCCAGCGCCATGCTCAAACGCCAACAGGCCCAGGCCATCGTGGCGGCCAGGCGTCAGATTGTTGATGGTGCGGTCGGAATGGTCAAGATGGCGCTGGATGAACTGAAAGAACAGGGTGTGGTTGATCTGGATGAAGAGCGCAAGGCGGCGATGGTCAGTAATTTGCTGGTGGTATTGTGTGGTGAGGAAAATGCCCAGCCTGTGCTCAATACCGGTTCGTTGTATAGCTAACATATCAACAATGGCTTCAAAAAAAGCATTTCCGTTACGCATTAGTGAGGATATCTGGCAGGCCGTGCGCCATTGGTCGGACGATGAACTGCGCAGTGTCAACGCCCAGATAGAGTATGTTCTGCGGGACGCCCTGCGCAAGGCAGGGCGTTGGCCGTCTTCGAGAGATAAAAAAACCGATCAGGAAAAGGGCTGACCTGCCGGTATGTGAAAGTTCGTTGTGGTGAAGTCCGTGGTGACGTGTGAAAATAGCGGCATGAAAAAGTTGCCAGCCTTACGCAAAGCGTGCTGTGCAGCGAACTGCAAAGCACTGGAGTGTACTCATGTTACGTAAATCCGCCTTGTTGATAAATGTTTTAATGTTCCTCCTGCCCATTACCGCGTGGTCGATTGATAAGGATTGTTTCCCACCCGAAATGATCCCTGACAACATGTTTCCAACGGTGGTCCTGGAAACCAGTATGGGTACGGTCGAGGTTGAATTGAACCGTATGCGAGCCCCGATCACCAGCAATAATTTCCTGCGTTATGTTCTGGAAGGCGAATATGACGGTACGATATTTCATCGTGTCATGATCGGCTTTGTGGTCCAGGGTGGAGGCTATACCAAGGATATCGAAGAAAAGAAACTGTATGACAATATACTGAACGAATCCGGCAATGGTCTCACAAATGATTTCGGCACCATTGCCATGGCGCGCTATGACGACCCACACTCGGCCACCAGGCAGTTTTTTTTCAACATGGAAAACAATAGCAGTCTCAACCCTGGTTCACGCAACTGGGGTTACACGGTATTTGGCCAGGTGATATCCGGCATGGAGGTGCTACAGGCCATCGCTGAGGTAGAGACCGGTTACAGTGAAGACTTGGATGCTGAAGATGTGCCAATAGAACCCGTAACATTGATAAAGGCCACTGTTAAATAAAGGATGGCTGTCTTCCAAAAGGCATTTTTCTGTGCGTCCATGCAAGTTTAGCTTTTAATGGGCTGGGGTGAGGTTTTTGCGCTATCCAGTGCGGTGACCTGGGCCTTGGCTGTGGTTCTGATGCGACGTTCAGGTGAAACCCTGCCTGCCTTTGAGCTTAACCTGTTCAAGAATTGCTTTGGGCTTTTTTTGCTGGTTCCAACCATTCTGATATTCAATGGACTCACCATTCCGTATTACAGTGCGGCTGAGCTGATCATCGTGTTGTTATCCGGGTTGATCGGTATTGCGGTGGCGGATACCTGGTATCTGAAAGCCCTGAATATGATGGGGGCGGCCAGAACCGGTATCGTCGCCAGTTTGTACAGCCCTTTTGTGATTTTTCTCAGTGCGATTTTTCTGGGTGAGCGCCTGGTGCCGTGGCAGTGGTTTGGTTTCATGCTGGTCATGGCGGGTGTATTGCTGGTGACCTGGCGAACGAACCGTGCCAGTGTCGATTCTGAGCACCTCAGAAAGGGTCTGATATATGCCACCGGAGCTGTTTTCATGATGGCCGTAGGCATTGTCCTGGTCAAGGAGGTCCTCGAAAACAGATCGTTCCTGTGGACCATGGGTTTACGTTTTATTGGCGGTGTTGGTGGAATGTTGCTGTATGTGGTTTTAAGGTGGCAATGGCAGGGTATCAAACAGAATTTCAAACGCCCACAGCCATGGGGAACCATCGTGCTCGCATCCTTCCTTGGCGCGTATTTTGCCCTGATCCTGTGGTTGGGTGGATACAAGTTGATCGATGCTTCGGTGGCGTCTGTTTTAAACCAGACCAACGTCGTGTTCATCGTGCTGCTGGCCTGGCTGATGCTGGGTGAAAGCGTCAATCAACGAAGGCTGATTGGTATGGGCCTGACAGTCGCCGGCGTAATCATTATGATGTTGGTATGACTGATAATACTGCATGGAAGAAATGGTCGTTCAGCCTGTTGTTGCTGCTGATCGGCGCCTTGTCGCTGACGCCTTTCGTCGATCAGCGTGCCGAGGCTGACTACGAGAAGCTCTTTCAGCGGGCATTAATTACCTTTGCCCTGGCCAGGACTATCAATGGTGTGATTTCGGTGGTGCAGGGCACCGAGGTTGCCCTGCAGCCTGCCGGGGTTGGCGTGACCCTGACTCCGGGTGAGATATTGGACCCTGTCAACGACCTGGTGGAGCGGTTCTCATGGATCATGATGGGCGCCACCATCTCGCTCGGTATCCAGAACGTGCTGCTGGATGTCAGTGCCTGGTGGGTGATACAGCTTTTGTTGAGTGGGCTGTCCGCCTGGCTTTTGGTCAGGGTCTGGTACCCAGGCGGGCAACACGCTTCCGGTGTGCGCAAGGTATTGCTGGTCAGGGTGTTGCTGCTTCTGCTTTTCCTGCGATTTGCAGTGCCCGTGATGCTGATTGCCAATGACCTTTTGTATCAACAGTTCCTGGAGCAACGGTATCAACAGAGTACAGAGGTGATTGCGCTTGCGGGCAAGGAGTTGGAGCAGTTACAGGAGGAATCCAAACCGGAGGATGTTCATGAGGATGATCGGGGTGTGCTGGATTCCATAGCCAATGCCTGGAGCAGGACGGTTGATACCGTCGATCTGTCCGGCCGGCTTGAACGCATGCAACAACACGCCGGCGAAGTCATCGAGCACCTGGTGCAATTGAGTGTGGTATTTATCCTGCAAACCGGCTTACTGCCGGTGGCGTTTTTATGGGTGTTCCTCGAGGTCTTGAAGCGCCTTTTCAGGTCGGTTAAAACCAGGCAGGACAATCGATAGTAAGGCATCGATTGCAGCGGCTGATGTTTGTACGATTTTTCCTGCAGCAACCCGGGATTTTGCCCTACAATTTAAATATTGACATAAGTGTCAATATATGACAATATTGTCAACAAGTGACACATATGGCAATAACATGACATATATGGCATAGAGTTAAAAAAGGGGGGACTCCCTGACACCAAGTATTGAGGATATGCCGGGCGTAAGCCAGAAGGGGGGGGAACCCGGCAATCAAGGGGAATCTGATGTACTGGTAAGAAGGGAAGACAAAGCTCCAGTCCTGAGACAGGCTGGGCTTTGTCTTGTGTGTGCTATAAAGAAAAGGAATTGAATTTCGGAATCATGGAGGGCCTAATGGCCGTGTCCGACAAAACTGCTTTACACGATGTCGCCATTCTTACCCGCGCGGTTGAGCTTGTTTTTCGAAAACTCATTCGCATGCTAATCGGCAAGATGTCTTTAAAAAAACTCCAGGAAATGATTCAGATCATTTTTGTAGAAGAAACGGAGGCAAAACTGAGGAAAGAATCACCGGGCAAAAATGTTGCACTTGGTGACATCGCGCTACAAACAGGTGTTGATACCCGCACCATCAAAAAAATCCGCACCTATATTGCTGTCAATGAACCAATTCATAAGGATGATACTTTTCTAGACGGTTTTATGCCGTTGTTCAAAGTATTTGACTTGTGGATGAATGACACAAGGTACTTTGACACGAAGACAGGCAAGCCAAGGGTACTTGCGATTGAGGGTGAGGATGGCAGCTTTGAAGAAATGGTCGGGTCAGCGATACAGTCACGGGGGTTGACCACACGGGCGGTATTAAAGCGATTGAAAGAAATCGATGTGGTTGAGGTGGATTATGACGCGGATACGGTGATGCTCAAACAGGAAGATAATATTTTTATCAGCAAGGACGAACTTGATCTTCTCGACGTCGGTTTTACCGCCATCGGAAACCTGGCCAGTACCATAGACCACAATATCAGGCATCACCTTGATGACGATGCAAAGTATTTTCAAAGGGGTAGCTGGGACTACCAGTTCAGCCCGGAAAAAATCCCCGAGGTCCGCAAATCGATCCACAAATACCTCAGGGAGGCTGATAAAAAGTCCCGTAAGCTGATTTTGTCGCTGTCCGAAAGAGACGGCCAAAAGGGCCAGGTGACGGCAGGAATCAGCATGTTTTATTTTGAGGATGATTCACTGGCAAAATAGGCAATGGATTGTCAATATCAGGAAACAGGAAGAATTATGGCCATCGCTGACAAGACAACAGATTTACCCGACGTCGCCATCCTCACGCTGGCGGTTGAAAATGTATTTCGAAAGCTGATTCGCTTATTGCTCGGAAAAATTTCACTAAAAAAGCTGCAGGAAATGATCCAGGTGATTTTTGTCGAAGAGGCAGAAGCTAGCGTACAAAGGGAACGGCCCGGCAAAAATGTACCTCTGTCAACATTGGCCGTGATGACCGGTTTTGATACGCGCACGCTGACAAAAATAAAAAGCAAGCGTAATTACATGAAACCATTCCACGAGGAAAAACGCTTCTTGAGCGAGATTACGCCCGAATGCAGCGTTCTGGATGTATGGGAAAGCAATTCGAAATACCTGGACGTGAAAACCGGTAAACCCCGAGTGCTGCCAATGCGTGGCCCGTCGCCGAGTTTTGAATCACTGATCAATGATTCGAACCCGACCCGGGGTGTAACGGCGATGTCCTTTTTTCAGAGGCTTGAAGCCAGTGGGTCCATCGTGATAGACAGGGCTAATAATACCGTCAGTATGATCGATAAACGTTACACCCCATTTGGTACGGAAGACCAGACAGAAAACGCCAAAATTGGCATGGCGGCGGTGGGCAACCTGGTCGACACCATTGCACATAACCTGTCCACTACGCCGGACAGTGGTGAATCTTTCTATCAACGAGGCTGCTGGACGAACCGGCTGAAAAAATCCGACGCCACTAAACTCAGGGCCCTCATCAGGAAGTTTCTTTCCAAAACGGATGAGAAGGCAAGGAAGATCATGAAGCCGTTCGAGCAGGAAACTACCAGTAGCGACCAGATAACCGCCGGTATAAGCTTTTTCTACTTTGAAGAATCATCACCAGGCTCAGGCTATTAAGTCGGCATTCACCATAGATCGTAAGCAAATGTCAGAATACCGGAAAGCGACACCCACATCAGGACAGCCAGTGGCGTGCCGGCTTTGACAAAATCACGGAACTTGTAACCGCCGGCGTGCATAATCAGCAAATTTGTTTTATACGCCATGGGCGTCACAAAGCTGAGGTTCGCTCCAAACAGGACCGCCAGAACAAATGGTTCAAGAGGCAGGCCCAGTTCCATCGCGATGCTTATTCCTACCGGTGTTCCGATCACCGCTGCAGCGTTGTTGGAAACGATATTGGTCAGCACGCCCATCATCAGCATTAACCCTGACAAAGCCACCCAGGCCGGGGCGCCAAACGTTGCCCACAAGAATACCTGCGCCAGCCAATCGGCTCCGCCGGTATGCATCAACGCAGCCCCCATTGCCAGGGATGCGACAATAATCAAAATAACCTGCGCGCTCAAAGCACCAAACGCATTGCGCCAGTCAAGGCAACCGGTGGCGAGAAGAAGAAACACACCCAGAGTGGCGCTAGAGGCGATCGGCAAAATACCCAGGGCAGCCAACGCGACAATCATCAGCATGATTGAAAGCGCCAATGGTGCTTTGCGTACATGGGGCAACTCGGTGGTGCTATCGAGTACCAGCAGCTCGTTGCCGGCTTTTAACTGCCGGATATCCGCCGCCTTGCCCTGCACCAGCAAAACGTCACTTGATTCCAGTTTGCGCTGCCAGATAGCCGGTTTTCTGAACGATGGTTTTTCTCTGGAGCTATGCAATGCAAGAATGTCGAGTCCAAACTTTTCCCACAATTTGACGTCTGCCAATGTGCTCCCGTAAAGACTTGAACCATGCGTGACCACTACCTCGGCCAACTGCTGGTCACCGGTGTCCATTGATGTCCTGGCGCCAACAACTGGCCACAGTGTCACGCCGAGTATGGCCTTGTATTCCTGCAGGTGGTGAATGGTGTCGGTGATCAATAACAGGTCACCGGCCTGTATCCTCAGGTCCGGAAGTGGTGCCATGTAGCGTTTCTGCTCGCGCATGACCCGTGTAACCTTGAAATCAGGACCTGCCTTGGCCGTCAATTTTGACAGGTTACAACCGACCAGCGGATGCCCCTCGGGAATCAGTAATTGCGCATTATAAATACGTTGCGAAATTACAATGGCTGGCGGTTTGCGTTCGGGGATGAAGCGCGGGGCGATCAACCACAGGTATATGATGGCAATACCGCCGGCGATTAATACCGGCACTGTGAAGTCGAACATCCCGAACGGTTGCATGCCCATGTCGGCTGCAACCGAAGTAACCAGCAGGTTGGTGGAGGTGCCTATGGTGGTGCTCATACCGCCGATCAGCGTGGCCAACCCCATGGGTAGCAGGACACCCGAGGTCGAAGACTTGCTGCGGATGGCTGCGCCGATCAGCATCGGCAGCATCAGTACCACGATCGGGGTGTTGTTCATGAATGCACTCAGCGAAGCGCCCACCAGCAGCGTCATCAACAGCGCAATGGCAGGCGATTTTTTCCAGAACAGGCCCAGTTTGCGCGCAACCGGCTCAAGCGCCCCTGTGCGGACCAGCGCCTGTCCCGCCACCATCAATGCACAGACTGCGACCAGCGCCTCGTGACCAAATCCATGGAAAAAGTCGGAGGCTTTCAGTTTGTTATTATCCGCACCATAGGGAAACAGCTCGAAGCCGACGATCAGAACAACCAGCACAAACAGGCTGGTGGACTCAAGTGCGATTTTTTCCCGGGCAAACAAAACCAATGCCAACAGAGTCAAAAGCAGCATTGCCAGCGCATGCATATTGGGAATCGCAGGAAAATCCAAATAACCCTCCTGTTCAACTCATTGACTACTTGGATTCAAAGGATAGATAAATGTTCCATTTTTGGGAAGAAATTTCGGTTGAGAAATTACACCGCTTGCCTCAGCAAAAATTAATCTATACTTCGACGGGTGTCGGGCAGTCACACCATTTGTTGAAAATGTGTACTGCCAGCCGCGCGATGGATTTGCGGCGGATCGTGAACAACCAGCATCAAAACTATGGACTAAAAAAGACATGAGAAACACCCGGATTTTACCCCTTTTGACTTTAATCCTTATGAGTTGCGGAGTAACTGGACAGGCAGATGTATTTGTCGCAGAAGACGTATTTGGACTCGAATACGCCGCTGACCCGCAGATTTCCCCGCGCGGCGACAGGATTGTCTATGTGCGAAGGTCGATGGACATTATGAAAGACCGGGCGCGCTCCAACCTGTGGATCATTGATGTCGATGGTAAAAACCACCGAGCCATAGCTTCCGCGGATGCCAATTTTCACTCACCACGCTGGTCACCGGATGGTGACCGCTTGGCATATATCTCATCCGCTGAGGGTCAGTCACAAATCTATCTGCGCTGGATGGACAGTGGCCAGGTGGCCCGGTTGAGCGATCTGACGGCCGCACCGAGTTCAATTTCGTGGTCACCCGATGGATCCAGGATCGCGTTCACCATGCCGGTGGCCGCCGAAGGCGCCAAACCATTTGGTCAGATGCCAAAGAAACCCCAGGGCGCCGATTGGGCGCCGGAGGTCCGCGTAATCGACAGCCTCAAATACCGCGCCGACGGTAACAAGGGTTTTCTGCCGGCCGAGTATGAACAGGTTTTTGTCATTCCCGCTGATGGCGGCACCCCGCGTCAGCTGACCACAGGTGATTTTTCACATCGCTCCAGTCTGTCCTGGGATAAAAACTCTGAAACGATCTATTTTTCCGGTAATCGTAATGAAGACTGGCAATACGAGGTCAGAGAATCTGACATATATGCACTGGATATCAATACCGCTGCGATCCGTCAACTCACCGACAGGGCCGGGCCGGATCAAAGCCCACGCGTTTCGCCAGACGGCCGGATGATTGCCTACCTGGGTTTCGATGACAAGGAAATGTTATATGAGAACACCGGTGTTTATATCATGGAAATTGATGGCTCCAACCAGAGGTTGATCAGCAAAGACCTCGATCGCAGCGTGGCGGCCATTGAATGGAACCAGGACGGCAAAAGCCTGGTGATCCAGTTTGATGATGGTGGTGAAAGCCAGATCGCGAATCTTTCAATCAATGGCAAACTGAACAGGCTGGCCGGTAATACCGGCGGTACAAGCCTGGGCCGTCCCTATGATGGTGGTTCGTTCAGCGTCGCCGGCAACGGCATGATTGCCTTCAACCAGGCCTCAACCCACCGGCCGGCGGAACTGGCTGTGCTGAGTAAAAACGGCAAAAGCACTTTGCTGACGCGTTTGAACGAGGATCTGCTGGCGCATAAAACCCTCGGTCGAGTAGAGGAGTTACACGTCAGTTCCAGTTTTGACGGGCGTGATATCGAAGGCTGGGTCATCTATCCTCCCAATTACGACAGCGCTAAAAAATGGCCCTTGATTCTCGAGATCCATGGTGGCCCGGTGGCAAACTATGGTCCGCGTTTTACCACCGAGCTGCAGCTTTATGCGGCAGCGGGTTACGTGGTTTTGTACATGAATCCACGTGGCAGTGATTCCTATGGTTATGAATTCGTAAACCTTATCCACCATAATTACCCCAACCAGGACTACGATGATTTGATCACCGGTGTTGATACCCTGATCGAAAGAGGTGTCGCAGACCCGGACCAGTTGTACGTTACAGGTGGTAGTGGTGGTGGTGTTTTAACCGCCTGGATCGTCGGTAAAACCGATCGTTTCAGGGCAGCGGTTGTGGCCAAGCCCGTGATCAACTGGACCAGCTTTAACCTTAACGCCGACCTGACGGCCATGGCATCCCGTTACTGGTTTGGCGCATACCCATGGGAAGACCAGGAACAGTACTGGCGGCGTTCACCCCTGTCCCTGGTGGGTAATGTCAGCACGCCAACCATGCTGCTGACCGGCGAATCCGATTACCGCACGCCGATTTCAGAATCCGAGCAGTTTTACCAGGCGCTCAAGCTGCGCAAGGTGGAAACCGCCATGGTCAGGGTGCCCGATGCTTCTCACGGTATCGCCTCACGTCCCTCGAACCTGATCGCCAAGGTGGTGAATATACTGGGATGGTTTGAGAAATACCGCGGTCAGGTCAGCGATTAAAAAAGCCCCGATGACCAAAGGTGAGAAATCATCGGGGCGGTTAGGAGATTGCTGTAAGGTACGGTAAGAATCATATGCCTGCCGGCGCGATTGCGCTTGACCGCAATGGTCAATCACTTGACAGCACTGCAAACGAATTGCATCAACTCGGCGGGTGCGATACCGAAGTGTTCGTCCAGCATGCCGTGGATGCCGTAGCGGCAGCCTGATACCAGTCCGGGGCTTTCTATGAGAATATAAGGCTTCGGGTGTATACTGGTTACAATAAGATGTCGTGATCACAAAGATTTACCAGGGGAAATCAATAAGGGGCGATAACTTATCATGAGTGCCGAGGAAAATTACATAGGCCATCTTTGGCTGACGAGGGGAGCCTGTCTTACAAGGGCAGGATTTGTATTTGTGGGTTTACGCCAGAATCCGGGGGGGATATCCTGTGTTACCACGGGCGAAGAAAAACACTGAAACAGCGCAAAGGTCCGCACCCGAATTGTCCGTGGTACAGCCTGCTTTGTTGCGCGCTCAAAGACCGGTCGCGAAGGGCAAATTCCTCTTTGTCGGTGAAGACAAGTTCTGGGTAAAAGGTGTCACCTATGGCACTTTCCGCCCTCTGGCAGACGGCACGCAGTTTCCAGAAAAAGAAGTTGTCGAGCGTGACTTTGCAATGATGGCCGCCAATGGAATCAATAGTGTCCGGACCTATTTACCACCACCCGTCTGGTTGTTGGATTTAGCCCAGCGCGCCGGTTTACGTGTGATGGTGGGCCTGGCCTGGGAGCAGCATGTTGCATTTCTTGATGACCGTGAACTGATCAAGACGATAAAGGGCCGCATAAGAGATGGCGTGAAGGCATGTGCGGGCCATCCAGCCGTGCTTTGCTACAGTATTGGTAATGAAATCCCGTCATCCATCGTGCGCTGGCACGGGCGTAAACCTATAGAGCGGTTTCTGAAGAAACTGTATGGCATTGCCAAGAAGCAGGATCCGGATGCGCTGGTAACCTATGTGAATTTTCCGACGACCGAGTACCTGCAACTCGGTTTCCTCGATTTTCAGTGTTTTAATGTGTACCTGGAAAGCCGTGAGGCGCTTTCGGGCTATCTCGCCAAATTGCAGAACCTCGCGGGTGAGCAACCGCTGGTAATGGCTGAAATTGGCCTGGACAGTATGCGAAATGGTGAGGATGCGCAGAGGGAAAGCCTTGACTGGCAGGTCCGCATGGCATTTTCCCAGGGCTGTGCCGGCGCTTTCGTGTTTGCCTGGACCGATGAGTGGTATCGGGGTGGCAATGATATCGAAGATTGGGATTTTGGCCTGACGACACGTGCGCGTGAAGCAAAGCCGGCTTTGAGCGCGGTAAAAAAGGCTTTTGCCGAGACGCCATTTCCTGAAGACCTGGACTGGCCTTCAGTTTCTGTGGTGGTATGCAGTTACAACGGCGCCGCGACCATTCGGGACACCCTGGAAGCATTGAGTAAAATCTCTTACCCGAATGTGGAAGTCATTTTTGTGAACGATGGGTCCACAGATGAAACTGCGGACATTGCCGGCGAATATGATGTCACCCTGATCAGCACTGAAAACCAGGGTCTCAGCAACGCGCGCAACACCGGTTGGCAGGCGGCAAAGGGGGAGATCATTGCCTATATTGATGATGATGCCTATCCCGATCCTGATTGGCTACGTTATATCGCTCATACTTTCATGACAACGGAATATGCCGGGGTGGGGGGGCCGAATGTGGCGCCAGCCGGTGATGGTCCGATCGCTGATTGCGTCGCCAACGCACCTGGCAGACCGGTACAGGTATTGCTGACGGACACCGAGGCCGAGCACATTCCCGGTTGCAACATGGCATTCAGGCGCAGTGTATTGGAGGCTATAAACGGTTTTGATCCGCGCTACCGTGCTGCCGGTGATGATGTTGATCTTTGCTGGCGTATACAGGAACGTGGTTGGCGTATCGGTTTTCACGCGGCAGCGCTGAACTGGCACCATTGCCGTAATTCTCTTTCAATGTATTGGAAGCAACAGCAGGGGTACGGTAAAGCCGAAGCATTGCTGGAAGAAAAATGGCCGGATAAATACAACACCGCAGGACACTTTACCTGGAAAGGGCGCTTGTATGGTAAAGGTATAACGGAGGCCATTCCTTCTGGACGCTGGCGTATTTACCAGGGCCAATGGGGCGTGGCACCGTTCCAGTCGATATATGAGCCTGCACCGGGTCTTTTGCGCTCACTGCCACTGATGCCGGAGTGGTATGTCGTCTGTTGGTTGCTGGCTTTTCTCTCACTACTCGGCCTGGCATGGAAACCCTTGCTGCTGATGCTGCCATTACTTGGGATTGCACTGATGGCATCGGCAGTTCAATCCATCAATGCTGCCATGAAGGCTGAGTTTCCAACGCCCTGGCCCGGTCGTTGGCAGCGCTTCAAGCTCAGATGTATTTCTGCCTGGTTACACTCGCTGCAGCCACTTGCCCGGCTGATAGGCCGGTTTCGCCATGGACTGACGCCATGGCGGATGAGAAATGGTTTGACAAGAAAAATGTTCAGGATTTCCAACTCAAAACTTAAAATCTGGTCAGAACATTGGCGCTCAAACTCCGATTGGCTAAGAAAAGTTCAGCAGAGGATGCACGATGATGGCATCCGCGTTTGGCCCGGTGGAGAGTTTGATAGCTGGGATCTCGAAGTCAGGACAGGGCTGTTGGGTAGTGCCCGCTTGTTGATGGCCTCCGAAGAGCATGGTGGTGAAAAGCTGTTGCTCAGATTCTCGGTCAAACCGGTTTTCTCCAGATGGGGTCAGGTGTTAACGGGGATATTTCTTGCGATTGGCATCATTGCGTTTTTTGAACAGGCCTGGTTTGTGTCGGGGATCTTGGGCGGCATGGCGGCATTATTGGTCGCTCGGACACGTTACGAGGCGGCTATGGCGGTGGCGGTGTTTAAGGCTAGTCTTGATGAGTTTAAGGTTGAGGTTGAAGGGCGGGGGTAAGCATTAAAGAAAAATTGTGGTGGTCGGAATATTTCCTGGTCCACGCATCTCGTTTCTCCGGAGTCGTTTCTTGTGGCCACCCCCGAATATCGATGTGGGCGGGCCCAAACGCCTTAAACTGCAAATGGTCCGCCGCCACGACGTGATCGAGATTGCCAGGTGAGTAGGAGGAC
>JBFFWN010000078.1:0-14029 GCA_041570235.1 Lysobacterales bacterium
AGATGGTAATGCCTGGTGATAACGTGCAGATGAAAGTTGAGTTGATCGCGCCGATCGCGATGGAAGAAGGCCTGCGTTTCGCAATCCGCGAAGGTGGCCGTACGGTAGGTGCTGGCGTTGTTGCCAAGATCTTTGAATAAGACGAGTAGAGCGAGCTAAAGAAATGGCTGATCAAAGAATTCGTATCCGGTTAAAAGCATTCGATCATCGATTGATCGACCGCTCGGCGAGTGAAATTGTGGAAACCGCGAAGCGAACCGGCGCACAGGTGCGTGGTCCGATTCCGTTGCCCACGCGCATTGAGCGCTACACCATATTGACTTCCCCGCATGTAAATAAAGATGCCCGGGATCAGTATGAAACACGTACGCACAAGCGTCTGATGGACATCATGGATCCGAATGACAAGACTGTCGATGCGCTGATGAAGCTGGATCTTGCAGCTGGCGTTGATGTACAGATCAAGTTGTACTGATCAGTTTGAAAAGAACAGGACGATAGGCAGAACAATGACGATTGGATTAATAGGTCGCAAACGCGGCATGACCAGGGTCTTTACCGAGCAGGGCGATAGCATTCCTGTGACGGTAATCGAGGTCAATCCAAACCGTATCACACAGGTTAAAAGTGTTGAAACGGATGGATACAGCGCCTTGCAGGTAACCATGGGAACCAAGCGAAACAGCCTGGTTAATAAGCCCCAAGCCGGGCACTTCAGCAAGTCTGAAGTAGAAGCCGGTGAAGGTTTGTGGGAATTGCGTCTTGAAGGTGAAGAGGGCGCAGATCTTGAAACAGGCGCTGAATTGAGTGTTACTCAGTTCGAGGCCGGCCAGAAAGTTGACGTTACCGGCACCAGCAAAGGTAAAGGTTTCGCCGGTGGCGTAAAACGTCACAACTTCGCCATGCAGGACGCCACCCATGGTAACTCGCTGTCGCATCGCGCGCCGGGTTCCATTGGACAGTGCCAGACGCCTGGCCGTGTGTTCAAGGGCAAGAAGATGGCGGGGCACATGGGTGATGAGCGTGTGACCACCCAGAATCTTGAAGTTGTCCAGGTGGACGCCGAACGCAACCTCTTGTTGATCAAGGGTGCGGTACCGGGCGCCAAGAATGGTCAAGTGACCGTTCGTCCTGCCGTGAAATTGCACTGAGGAGAATGACAATGGAACTCGCAGTTGCAGGCGGAAACGCTATTAACGTGTCTGAAGCTACATTCGGACGTGATTTTTCAGAGCCTCTGGTCCACCAGGTTGTCACTGCTTATTTGGCAGGTGCACGCGCTGGCACCAAGGCACAGAAGAATCGTTCCGATGTGCGCGGTGGCGGACGTAAACCCTGGCGCCAGAAAGGCACAGGCCGTGCAAGGGCCGGTACCATCCGCAGCCCTATCTGGCGCGGCGGTGGCGTGACATTTGCCGCCCGTCCCCAGGACCATTCGCAAAAGGTCAACCGTAAGATGTATCGCGGCGCCTTGCAGGTGATCCTGTCAGAACTGGTTCGTCAGGATCGTTTGATTGTACTGGATAGTTTTGACCTCAGTGCACCAAAGACCAGCGAAGTATTGAAGAAATTAAATGATCTGGGCTTTGAAACAGGCCTGATCGTTACATCAGAAGTTGACGGGAACCTGTTCCTTTCAACACGCAATGTACCAAACGTACACGTTCTGGATGTTGCGGGTCTGGATCCGGTAAGCCTTGTGGCTGCGGACAAAGTTGTTATGACCGTAGATGCGGTCAAGAAAATTGAGGAGTGGCTGGGATGAGCAATGAACGCTTATACAAGGTTTTGCTTTCTCCTCGGATGACTGAAAAGTCAACCAGGGTCGGTGAGAAAAGTAACCAGTATGTATTTAAGGTAACGACCGACTCCAATAAGAAAGAGATCAAGGACGCTGTTGAAAAGTTGTTCGAGGTCAATGTTGAGTCGGTACGCATTGTTAACGTCAAAGGCAAAACAAAGAGCTTCAAGCTCCGTGCCGGCAAACGAAGCGACTGGAAAAAAGCATACGTCCGCGTACAGGAAGGTCAAGTTATTGACTTCCTGGGCGGGGAATCAGTTTAAGGATATTTGGTTATGGCAATTGTTAAGGCAAAACCAACTTCACCAGGACGTCGTGGTGTTGTGCAGGTCAAACATGATCACCTGCACAAGGGTGCTCCGCACGCTGCGCTGCTTGAGAAGAAATCACGGACAGGTGGCCGCAATAATACCGGTCGCATAACGACGCGTCATCGTGGTGGTGGGCATAAAAAGCACTATCGCGTTATTGACTTCAAGCGTGATAAGGATGGTATCGAGGGTCGCGTTGAGCGCATCGAACACGATCCGAATCGTACTGCGCATATCGCGTTGGTATTGTACGCAGACGGTGAGCGTCGCTATATCATTGCACCGAAAAGCCTGCGCGCAGGTGATCCGGTCAAGAGTGGTCGTGACGCAGCGATCAAACCAGGCAACTGCCTGCCGCTGCGCAACATCCCGGTGGGTACCGTGGTTCATTGTATTGAAATGAAACCAGGTAAGGGCGCACAAATTGCACGTAGTGCAGGCGCGGCGGTACAGTTGGTAGCACGTGAAGGCCAGTACGCCACTCTGAGGTTGCGCTCCGGCGAAATGCGTAAGATTCCGACCCGTTGCCGTGCAACGATTGGTGAGGTTTCAAACACCGAGCATAACCTGGAAAAACTTGGTAAGGCCGGTGCCACACGCTGGCGTGGTGTGCGTCCAACCGTTCGTGGTGTTGCCATGAACCCGGTAGACCATCCGCATGGTGGTGGTGAGGGTCGTACTTCCGGTGGTCGTCACCCGGTTTCACCATGGGGTGTTCCAACCAAGGGATACAAGACTCGTAGCAATAAGCGTACGGACAAGTATATCGTCCGTCGGTCTGGAAAATAACGGATAGCTAACATGGCAAGATCGATTAAAAAAGGACCTTTCATTGACCATCACCTGGCAAAGAAAGTTGCAGATTCAGTTGAGACCAACAACAAACGCCCGATCAAGACTTGGTCACGGCGCTCAATGATTCTGCCAGAGATGGTTGGTTTAACCATTGCCGTTCACAACGGCCGGCAACATGTGCCGATTCTGATCAATGATCAGATGATCGGACATAAACTCGGCGAGTTCGCCCAGACCCGTACATTCCGTGGTCACTCCGGCGATCGCAAGAGCAAGTAGGTAATAGCCATGAATGCAACAGCAAAATTAAGAGGCGCAAGAATTTCTGCGCAAAAGGTACGCCTCGTGGCGAACCAGGTACGCGGTATGCAGGTTGAGAAAGCTGAACAGTTGTTGGCTTTCAGCACCAAGAAGGCAGCACATATTGTAAAGAAGGTTCTGCTTTCGGCCATTGCTAACGCGGAACACAACGATGGTGCCGATATCGATGAGTTGAGCATATCGTCCATCATGGTTGACGAGGGCCCGACGATGAAACGGGGCAGGGCGCGGGCCAAAGGGCGCGGTACACAGATTTTAAAGCGGACCAGTCATATTACGTTGACTGTGGCCGATAGCGAATAGACCAGGACAAAGATTATGGGTCAAAAGGTACATCCAATCGGTATCCGCCTTGGTATTTCCAAGGACTGGAATTCTACTTGGTACGCTGAGCGTGGCGATTATGCAGAAATGCTGAACTCCGACATTGCTGTCAGGGAATATCTGCAAAAGCGCCTTGCACAGGCAGCGGTCAGCCGTATCCAGATTGAACGGCCGGCAAAAACTGCACGCATCACCATTCACACGGCTCGTCCGGGTATTGTGATTGGTAAAAAGGGTGAGGACATTGAAACGCTTCGGCGCGAGGTGACCGAACGTATGGGGGTTCCGACCCATATCTCAGTCGCTGAGATCCGCAAGCCTGAGCTGGATGCAAAGTTGGTTGCTGAAGGTATTGCCCAGCAGCTTGAGCGCCGTATCATGTTCCGTCGTGCCATGAAACGTGCTGTAGGTAACTCCATGCGCCTGGGCGCTTTGGGTATCAAGGTCAAGCTTTCAGGTCGTTTGAACGGAGCGGATATCGCCCGCAGTGAATGGTACCGCGAAGGCCAGGTTCCCCTGCATACGTTACGTGCTGACGTTGATTATGGAACCTATGAAGCCGAAACAACTTATGGCGTTCTCGGTGTAAAGGTATGGATTTACAAGGGCGAAGTTTTCGACCTGTATGCAGCCAACACGGAAAGCGCTGGCAGCAAGAAAGGCGCCAACTAGGAGACTGAGTAATGTTGCAGCCAAAACGAACAAAATTCAGAAAACAAATGAAGGGCCGTAACCGCGGTTTGGCCCAGGTGGGTAACCGTGTCAGCTTTGGCGAGTTTGGCCTGAAGGCGACAACGCGCGGCTTTGTTACAGCACGTCAGATCGAAGCAGCCCGTCGTGCGATTACCCGTTATGTTAAACGTGGTGGAAAGTTATGGATTCGCATCTACCCCGACAAGCCAATAACCAAGAAACCGGTTGAAGTTCGTATGGGTAAGGGTAAGGGTAATGTCGAGTATTGGGTGGCTCCGATTCAGCCTGGCCGCGTGCTTTATGAAATCCAGGGTGTTTCTGAAGAAGCAGCCCGTAAGGCTTTCAGTTTGGCAGCTGCCAAACTGTCGGTTAAAACCACCTTTGTATCCAGGTCGGTGATGTAATGGACATGAATGTAATAAAAGGCAAATCCGAAGTGGAGTTGCGCGAAGAACTCAAAAACCTTCTGCAGGAACAGTTCAGTCTGAGAATGCAAAAGGGTATGGGACAACTGACCAATTCAAATGAATTGCGTCGTGTACGTCGTGATATCGCACGGGTCAAGACCGTTATCACGCAGAAATCAATGGAAGGTAAAGCGGCATGACCTCTTCACAAGAAATTAAACGCACACAAATCGGTCGCGTTGTCAGCAACAAAATGGACAAAAGCGTCACGGTGTTGCTGGAGCGTCAGATCAAGCATGCTTTGTATGGAAAGTATATTAAGCGTTCCACCAAAGTGCGTGCACACGACGAAGACAATAGTTGTGGAGAAGGCGATAAGGTAATGATCGCTGAGTGCCGTCCTCTTTCTAAATCAAAGAGTTGGCGGGTAATTGAGATTCTGGAGCGGGCACAATAGCCCGACCATCGGTTCTAGCCGGAGAATACTAAAATGATTCAGATGCAATCCATGTTGTCCGCCGCAGATAATAGCGGCGCACGCCGGGTAATGTGTATCAAGGTCCTGGGTGGTTCCAAGCGTCGCTATGCGCGTATTGGCGACATCATAAAGGTGACTGTCAAAGATGCGATACCTCGCGGTAAAGTTAAGAAAGGCGAGGTTTATGATGCTGTTGTTGTACGTACCCGTAGTGGTGTCCGTCGCAGGGATGGTTCATTGATCCGGTTTGATGGGAATGCAGCAGTATTGCTGAATTCCAAATTGGAACCCATTGGTACCCGTATTTTTGGACCGGTGACGCGCGAATTGCGCTCAGAACGGTTTATGAAGATTGTCTCGCTTGCGCCAGAAGTGCTTTAAGCGAGAGGAGTGAAAGGAATGAAACGCATACATAAAGGTGATGAAGTTATCGTCACGACAGGTCGCAGCAAAGGCACTCGGGGGCATGTTCTCCAGGTATTGGCTGAAGATCGTCTGCTGGTCGAAAACGTGAATATGGTCAAGCGCCACACAAAACCGGATCCCGGTCGTAACAAGCCTGGCGGTATTGTTGAAAAGGAAGCGCCTATTCATGTTTCAAACGTGGCTATGTTTAACCCAGGTACCGGCAAGGCCGACCGGGTTGGATTTAAATCACTGGAAGATGGCAGCAAGGTGCGTGTATTCAAATCCACCGGCGAAGCCGTTGATATCTAGAGATCAGTAAAATGTCGAGACTACAAACAGTTTATAAAGATACGCTCGCAACTCAATTGATGGACAAGCTTGAGCTTAAGAACGTCATGGAAGTTCCGAAAATCACCAAGGTCACCCTGAATATGGGTGTGGGTGAAGCCGTGACTGACAAAAAGGTCATGGCTTTCGCGACGGGTGACATGGAGGCCATTGCAGGGCAAAAAGCCATTGTCATCAATGCACGTAAATCGGTTGCGGCATTTAAAATTCGTGACGGCTGGCCGGTAGGTTGCAAGGTCACATTGCGTCGTGAGCGCATGTACGAATTCCTGGATCGGCTGATCAATATATCGATACCTCGTATCCGGGATTTCCGAGGCCTGAACCGCAAGTCATTTGATGGGCGTGGTAACTATAGTTTTGGTATCACGGAGCAGATCATGTTCCCTGAAATTGATTTCGACAAGATTGACACTATCCGTGGTATGGATATCACCATTACCACCAGTGCAAGAACCGATGCGGAAGGCCTGGCGCTTTTACAGGCTTTTAACTTCCCATTCAAAGATAAATAGGCAGGACCTTATCACATGGCAAAAGTATCCATGATTAATCGCGAGAAGCGTCGCACCAAGCTGGTTGGTAAATTCGCAAGCAAACGTGCTGAGCTCAAAGCGATCGTAGCGGACCCTGAAGTCGGGTTTGAAGAGAAACAGGAAGCGATGTTTTCGCTGCAGAAGTTACCGCGTGATTCCAGCCCGGTACGTCAGCGCAACCGTTGCCAGATCACCGGCCGTCCGCGTGGTTTTTACCGCAAGTTTGGCCTGTCACGCAACAAGTTGCGTGAAGCGACTATGCGCGGTGATGTTCCGGGTCTCAGAAAGGCCAGTTGGTAACTGAATATATCCGGGTGTTGACCCGGCGATAAATTGAAACAAGGTATTTAATCATGAGTATGAGTGATCCGATTGCCGATATGCTGACACGCATCAGGAATGCACAGGCGGCTAAAAAAGTTCGTGTAAGTATGCCGAACTCGAAAATTAAGGTGGGTATTGCCGGCGTTTTGAAAGACGAAGGTTATATCACTGATTTCCGTGTAGATGAAAATGACGGCAAGCCTAATCTCGAAGTAACGCTTAAGTACTTTGAAGGGCGCGGTGTTATTGAAACCATTAAACGTGCCAGTCGTCCTGGTCTGCGGATTTACCGCGGTAAAGATGATCTGCCACGGGTATTCGATGGCCTCGGTATTGCAATTGTCAGCACATCACATGGCTTTATGACCGATGCCGCGGCACGTACTGCCGGTTTCGGCGGCGAAGTCATCTGTTTCGTGGCCTAGTGCCTTTTGAATATTAGGAGACAACTATGTCACGCGTAGCAAAAAAACCGATCACAGTGCCATCAGGCGTCGATATCAAAATCGATGGTTTGAAAGTCAATGTGAAAGGTCCTAAAGGTACACTTGAAGTCGACATGCACCCGACTGTCAGTATTGCTGAGAACGATGGTCAGTACCAGGTTGAACCGAAAACAGACAAGGACATGGCGATGGCCGGCACATTCCGGGCGCTTATTGACAATATGGTCATTGGTGTCAGCGACGGCTTTCAGAAGAAACTGCAACTGGTCGGCGTTGGTTATCGCGCACAGATGCAAGGCAACAAGCTGAACCTGTCATTGGGTTTCTCACACCCTATTGAATATCTTGCGCCTGAAGGTGTGACACTTGAAACACCCGCGCAGACAGAGATCATTATCAGTGGTTGTGACAAGCAGAAAGTTGGCCAGGTAGCCGCAAACATCCGTGCATATCGGCCACCAGAGCCCTACAAGGGCAAAGGTGTTCGTTATTCCGATGAGCGTGTTGTCAGGAAGGAAGCCAAGAAGGCTTAATTAACAATCTTTAATCGGGCCGGGCGCATAGATCCGGTTTGCTTAAGAGGAAAGAGTGATGAAAAAGAAAACAGCACGTTTGCGCAGAGCGAAAAAAACCCGCTCACACATACGTCGTTTAGGTGTTCCGCGTTTGACGGTGCACCGTAGTGGCCGCCATATCTATGCGCAGGTCATCGCAGCAGAGGGTGGCAACGTAATTGCCGCAGCCTCGACTGTGCAAAAAGATTTACGGGCTGGATTATCCAGCACCAGTAATAAGGAAGCTGCCAAGGCCGTAGGCAAGGCAGTTGCAGAGAAAGCCGTTGCCGCAGGTATATCAGATGTTGCATTTGATCGCTCTGGCTATCGTTATCACGGCAGGGTTGCTGAGTTGGCTGATGCCGCTCGCGAAGGCGGATTGAAGTTTTAATCCACCCCACTGACTGAATCAGGAAACAGGTAAGAAAATGTCGAGAATGGACAAAGAGAATAGCGATGGCATGCTGGAGAAGTTGGTAGCCGTCAATCGTGTTGCCAAGGTGGTTAAAGGTGGGCGCGTGTTTGGCTTTACAGCACTGAGTGTTGTGGGTGATGGAAATGGCAAGGTTGGCTTTGGTTACGGAAAAGCCAAAGAAGTGCCGATCGCCATACAGAAATCCATGGAAAAAGCACGTCGTGACATGGTAACGATCCCATTGAAGGACGGAACTTTGTGGCACGCGGTGAAAGCCAGTCACAGTGGCTCACGCATATACATGCAGCCTGCATCCGAAGGTACCGGTGTTATTGCCGGCGGCGCGATGCGCGCTGTGCTGGAAACCGTAGGCGTTCGCGATGTATTGGCCAAAAGCGTTGGTTCCAACACACCTATTAACCTGGTAAGGGCGACGATCAAGGGTCTGAAGGCGATGCACAACCCGGAATCAATTGCTGCCAAACGTGGCAAGACAGTTGACGAAATCATGGCTAACCATAGTTGAGCAGAACAATGGCTAAAAAAGAACAGATTAATGTGACGTTGGTGAGGTCACCTATTGGTACCCAGCCAAAACACAGAGAAACGATACGCGGCCTTGGCCTTAAGCGTATGCACCAGACCGTAACACTGGAAGACACACCTTCGGTGCGCGGCATGGTTAACAAGGTTTATTACATGGTACGAGTGGAAGAGGTCTGAACCTCTCCTGCGAGCCTGTTAAAAAGGAAAGTACGAACATGAAATTGAATACAATCAGTCCTGCCGAGGGCAGTAAAAAGAATCGCAAGCGTGTCGGCCGTGGTATCGGATCAACCGATGGCAAGACGGCTGGACGTGGTCACAAGGGCCAGAAGGCCCGCTCTGGCGGTTTTACCAAGGTCGGGTTTGAAGGTGGTCAGATGCCTTTGCAACGCCGTTTGCCGAAGCGTGGATTTGCATCGAGAACAGCGCGTTATAACGCTGAAGTCCGCCTCTATCACATTGCTGCCATGAAAGAGGACGTCATTGACGTTGAGACTCTGAAAAAGGCAGGCATCGTCAAGCACGATGCGAAAAAAGTGAAAGTTATTAATACAGGTGAAGTAGGTCGTGCAGTAACACTGAAAGGCCTGTCAGTCACCAAAGGCGCCCAGGCAGCAATCGAAGCAGCAGGCGGAAAGGTCGAATAATGGCGAAGACGCCCTCACAAGTAGCGGACACGCTGGGTGGTATCGGTCGATTGACCGAATTGCGCCAGCGTTTGCTGTTCGTGTTTGCGGCATTGATTGTGTATCGCATCGGTACCTTTATTCCGGTTCCCGGTGTTAACCCGCAGGCATTGCTACAGTTCATGAACTCGCAACAGGGAACCATCATCGATGTGTTCAATCTGTTCACCGGTGGTGCACTGGAAAGGTTCTCACTATTTGCATTGGGTGTGATGCCCTATATTTCGGCCTCCATTATCATGCAGTTGATGAGCAGTGCGGTGCCGCAATTGCAACAGTTGAAGAAAGAGGGTTCCAGCGGTCGACAAAAGATCACCCAGTACACCCGAATCTTTACCGTGATACTGGCTGCGTTTCAGGCGGGCAGTGTGGCGTTTGCATTGCAGAGTCAGACCTCTATCGTGTTTTCACCCGGTTACAGCTTCATATTTACCGCGGTGATCACACTGACAGCAGGCACCCTGTTTCTGATGTGGCTGGGTGAGCAGATCACCGAGCGCGGTGTCGGTAACGGTATCTCGTTGATTATTTTTGCAGGCATCGTTGCAGGTTTACCACGCGCCGTCGCGGGTACGCTGGAATTGGTCAATACCGGACAGCTGAGCATACCGGCAATGCTGTTCATACTGTTGCTCGTCATTGGCGTGATCTATTTCATTGTTCGCGTCGAGCGTGGACAACGTCGTATTACCGTCAATTACGCACAAAGGCAGGGCCGGGTTGCGTACCAGAACCAGGCCACACATCTGCCGTTGAAGCTGAACATGTCCGGTGTAATTCCAGCCATTTTCGCCTCCAGCCTGGTGATTTTCCCGTCAACCCTGGCGACCTGGTTTTCAAGTTCTGAAAATCTCGGTTGGTTAACGGACGTATCTGCCGCATTAACACCGGGCAATCTGCCGTATACGATCCTGTATTCAGGCCTGATTATCTTTTTCTGTTTCTTTTATACGGCGTTGGTATTCAACTCCAAGGAAACAGCCGACAACCTGAAAAAATCCGGTGCTTTTATCCCGGGTATTCGCCCAGGTCGTCATACCGCAGACTATATCGATAATGTCCTGACCCGTCTCACGATGGTGGGTTCCCTGTACCTGGTGTCAGTATGTCTGTTACCAGATATTCTCAGGGTGGTGTGGTCAGTACCGTTTTACTTTGGCGGTACATCGGTTTTGATCGTTGTGGTTGTCATCATGGACTTTATTGCCCAGGTGCAGGCACATCTGATTTCGCATAAGTACGACAACTTGATGAAAAAGGCCAATTTGAAGAACTATGGCCGTTCGGGTGTAGTACGTAGATAAAACGTGTTTTGAGAGCATGGCGTAAGTCATGTGGTTTTTTGGGCGGGATGCGCCAACCGGTCAAACGGAAAAGCGTCCCCGCTTTTGTTATCTAAGGAGAGCTGCAATGAAGGTGCAAGCTTCAGTGAAAAAGATTTGCCGGAATTGCAAGATTGTTCGTCGTCAGGGCATCGTGTTTGTTATTTGCTCAGACAAGAAACATAAGCAAAGACAGGGCTGAAATAATTTACATTTTAGTAAATTGCAGCTTTTACCGGATAAGCTGATTCGATATAATGTGCTGTTCAGTTTGAGCAGCACCAACAGAAGCAGGAGTACGTAGTATGGCTCGCATAGCGGGAGTCAACATACCAGATCAGAAGCACGCGTGGGTCGCATTGACCACCATTTATGGGGTTGGGCGCACACGGGCCCTGGAGATTTGTGAGGCGGCAAAGGTTACGCCGACCACGAAAATTCGGGATCTCACTGAACATGAGGTCGAAGGCATTCGTGCGGAAGTGGCAAAAATTGCCGTAGAAGGTGATTTGCGTCGTGAAGTAGCAATGAATATCAAGCGTCTGATGGATCTCGGTTGTTACCGTGGTCTGCGCCATCGCCGGGGTTTACCCGTGCGTGGTCAACGCACAAAGACGAACGCGCGCACCCGCAAGGGCCCACGTCGTCCGATCAAGCGCTAAGCGGTTTCAGGTGGAATACTAATGGCAAAGCCAAATACAAAGACGAAAAAGAAGGTCAAAAAGGTCGTGGTCGATGGAATCGCTCACGTTCATGCTTCTTTTAATAACACAATCATTACACTCAGTGACAGGCAGGGTAATGTACTTTCATGGGCCACTTCCGGCGGTGCCGGTTTCCGTGGTTCACGAAAAAGTACGCCGTTTGCCGCGCAGGTAGCTGCAGAGGCTGCGGGTAAAACAGCCCAGGAATTCGGCCTGAAGAACCTAGAAGTTCGCATCAAGGGCCCCGGCCCCGGTCGCGAATCATCAGTTCGTGCACTGAATGCATTGGGTTACAAAATCACCAACATCATCGACGTTACGCCAATTCCGCATAACGGTTGTCGTCCGCCGAAGAAACGTCGCGTTTAGGAGTTTTAGAAATGGCTAGATATATTGGACCAACTTGCAAACTCGCGCGTCGCGAAGGTGTAGATCTTGGCTTGAAAAGCCCGGCACGTGGGCTTGAATCCAAGTGCAAACTGAACCAGGTTCCCGGTCAGCACGGTGCATCACGCCGTCAGCGTCTGTCCGATTATGCATTGCAGTTGCGCGAAAAGCAGAAAGTTCGTCGCACATATGGCGTTTTGGAAAAGCAATTCAGTAATTACTACAAGAAAGCCGCCGGTCAGAAGGGCGCCACGGGTGAAAACCTGCTGCGTCTGCTTGAAAGCCGTCTTGACAATGTGGTCTATCGTATGGGTTTCGCGGTAACACGCGCACAGGCCCGTCAACTGGTCACACATAAGTCGATCCATGTGAATGGCAGCCAGGTCAATATACCTTCATACCAGGTAAAACCAGGTGATGTTGTCAGTATTGCTGAAAAGGCCAAAAATCAGCTTCGGATCAAAGAGGCGATCACCCTGAGTCAGGAGATGGATTTGGCGGCGGTGTGGATGGAAGTCAGTAATGAGAAGATGGAAGGTACCTACAAAACCTATCCGGATCGCATTGATTTGCCGGCCGACATTAACGAGAGTTTGATCGTAGAGCTTTATTCCAAGTAATGCCCTGATCACCCTTTTGGTTAGGCTGGGTGATTTTATCTGATAAATGAATGAGTGAGGTGCACATCCCATGATGGATGTAATTGAAAGCATGTTAAGGCCAAGAGCGGTTGGTGTTGATGAAATCAACGAAAACCGTGCACGTATTACACTTGAACCGTTGGAGCGGGGCTTCGGGCACACCCTGGGCAACGCTTTGCGTCGTGTATTGTTGTCCTCTATCCCGGGCTACGCCATTGTGGAAGTTGAAATAGATGGCGTGCTGCACGAGTACACCGCGGTAGAAGGCCTGCAGGAAGACGTCATTGAAGTTATGTTGAACCTCAAGGGTGTTGCGTTGCGTATGTTTGAACGTGAGGAAGCCGTTCTGACACTGAGCAAGAAGGGTCAGGGACCAGTGACTGCCGCCGACATACAGGTTGATCACAATGTTGAGGTAGTTAACCCCGATCACCTGATCTGCACACTGTCTAAAAATGGCAGCATTAATATGCAGATCAAGGTTCGTCGTGGTGTCGGTTACCAGGCGGCAAACCAGGTGCTTGTCAACGATGAGGAAAGCCGTCCAATTGGCCGTTTGGTACTGGATGCTTCTTTCTGCCCGGTTCGCCGTGTTTCTTATGCCGTTGAAACCGCCCGTGTGGAACAGCGTACCGACCTTGACAAGTTGATTCTGGACATCGAAACAAACGGTACCATGGATTGCGAAGCTGCTGTAAAAATGGCAGCCAACATTCTCGCGGACCAGTTGGCGGTATTTGTTGACTTCAAGGCACGTACAGAAATCGTTGAAGAAGAAAAATCAATGGAAATTGATCCGGTTCTGCTTCGTCCGATTGATGACCTGGAATTGACCGTGCGCTCTGCAAACTGTCTTAAAGCCGAAAGTATTTTATATATCGGCGACCTGGTGCAGAGAACCGAGGTCGAATTACTGAAAACGCCCAATCTTGGCAAGAAGTCCCTGACAGAAATCAAGGATGTTCTGGCTCAACACGAGCTGTCATTGGGCACCAAACTTGAAAATTGGCCACCGGCCGCACTGGCAGACGCTTAATAGCGCCTCTGATCAGACCGAAGAAATAGGAATTAGATATGCGTCATCAAAAATCAGGACGTAAGCTGAATCGTAACAGCAGTCACCGCAAGGCCATGTTTCGCAATATGGCCGCTTCATTGTTTGAGCACGAGATTATCAAAACAACCGTGCCCAAGGCCAAGGAGTTGCGCCGCGTTGCAGAGCCGCTTTTGACTATCGCCAAGGAAGACAGTGTTGCACACCGTCGCCTTGCGTTTGATCGTCTGCGCAGTAAGCAGGCCGTTGGTAAACTGTTCGACGAGTTGGGTCCACGCTATGTAGAACGTCCGGGTGGTTACCTGCGCATTCTCAAGTGCGGTTATCGCAGCGGCGATAAAGCCCCGATGGCTTACGTTGAATTGGTTGATCGTCCAAGAGCTGAAGAGGCTGAAGACGAGTAAGTCAACTCAAACGATATGAAAAGAGCCCGGGTTTCCGGGCTTTTTTTTGTCCAATAAATTGTTCAACGGCTAGTAAACTCCAAATACTTGACGTTGTGCCATGCGGGGTATGGTGGTGCTCTGC
>JBFFWN010000079.1:0-13746 GCA_041570235.1 Lysobacterales bacterium
AAACCAGACATATATTGCCATGTTCAAAAGCCTGTTAACCAATCACCCCTTAGTCAATATTTTGTTTGCCGTGGTATTGGTCATGGGGGGAATGTCCTTTTTGGAGATGCCCCGCGAACAGGACCCGGAGATCAATTTCAACTGGGTGATGGTGGAGACGGTCCTGCCGGGAGCCTCGGCCGAGGACGTTGAGGAACTGGTGACCGGGCCGCTGGAAGATGCCATCCGCAACGTCCAGGATATCCGCTGGGTAATCAGTAGCACCCGGGAAAGCTCGTCCAGCATCCTGATCCGCTTCAGGGATCTTTCAGAAACCCTGTTTGATAAACGCATCAATGACATACGCCGCGAGGTGCAGAACAAGGCCAACGATGAGTTGCCGGAAAACGCCACCGACCCCTACATATTGGAAGTCACCACCTCGAGCGGCTTTCCCACCGCGATGGTCGTTGTCCAGGGGCAGGCGGATGATGAACGGTTGCGGCAACAGGCGAGGCTTGTCAAAGAGGATATTGAACGCATCACCGGGGTGGATGCGGTCATCTCGATTGGTTTGCAGGACCCCGAGCTACACGTGGAATTCTCACCCCGGGAGCTTGCAGCGCGGGGCTTGCTGGCCACCGATATTGCCGACAGTCTCAGGCAGGGTTTCAGTGATACCTCTGCAGGTAAAACCCGGGTGGCAGGCAATGAATGGCTGGTGCGGGTGGAAGGCACCACGGCGAACCCGGAAGAACTGGCCGCCTACCAGTTGGCGCCGATGTCCAGGCCCACCGACAAAATCGCCCTGAATGAGGTGGCGGAAATCAAGCGCGGCAGGGAGGATGCGGTTCAGTTGGTGTCCTTTGGCGGCCAGGCTGCGGTGGCCCTTTCGGTCATCAAGATCCCCTACAGCAACACCATCGACCTGGTGGAGAGGGTCAACGATTATATCGAGCGGAAAAATGTCCAGATCGATGGCTCGGGTATCAGCCTGACCCTGGCCGATGACCAGACCTCGCAGACACGTTCGGCCATTTCCATCATGCAGAATAACGCTGCGCTCGGCCTGATTTTGGTGCTGGTGGTGTGCTGGTCGTTTCTGGGTATACGTATTGCCGCGATGGTGACAATGGGCATTATTTTCTCCATTGCAGGCACCCTGTGGGTGTTGAACTTTACCGGTAATACCCTGAATGTTTCGGTGCTGCTGGGTATTGTTATCGTACTGGGTATGCTGGTTGACGATGCCGTGGTTGTGGTGGAATCGATGTATTACCGTTTGCAGCGCGGTATGAATGGACTGGATGCGGCCATTGACTCCCTCAAAGAGGTTGGAAAACCCGTCACTTCAGCCGTTTCAACCACCATGGCGGCGTTTTTGCCACTGATGTTATTGCCGGGTATCGTCGGCAAATTCATGTTCGTCATACCCTTTGTTGTCACCGTGGGCCTGGCCGTGAGCCTGATCGAAGCCTTCTGGATACTGCCGTCTCATGTTATTTCGATGGGCAGCAGCAAAAAACAGTTCGGGCAGGGTGGCTCAAAGGTAGGAATGGGGGACCGGCGTACACGCTGGACCCACCAAATTCGACTGAAATATACCAGGATGTTGTGTTATGTCATGCGCAGGCCGATTCGTTTTCTGACGGCCGGTGCATTGGCATTCATACTGGCCCTAGGCGCAGTCGCCCTGGGTATGATCCAGATGAACTTCTTTGTTGCAGATTCGCTTCGCATTTTTTATGTGAACGTGGATATGCCATCCGAGGCCCCGTTGGAAGAAACCCTGCGCCAGTCGGTGCTGGTGGAGCAGGAGGTGCTTAAATACCTCAGGCCGGAGGAAATTCGCGCCGTGACCGTCAATGCCGGCATCAAGTTCACCGACGCCGAGCGTTTGTATGGCGACCAGTATGGGCAGGTCCAGGTCTCACTGACACCGGCGGCCGGTGATTCGCGCCGGGTAAGCGAAATTATCAACTCCATGCGTCAGCCTTTATCGGAGTTACCGGTTGATGGCTTGATTTCTTTCCAGGAATTGTCGGGCGGACCGCCAACAGCCAAGCCCGTCAGTGTCAAGGTGCGCTCCGATGATTTTACCGAATTGCGGGCTGCAACGGATGCCATGCTCGATATTGTCAGGAATATTCCAGGCACAAAGGATGTTGTTGATAATGATGTGCCCGGCAGGCAGGAGCTGGTCCTCGACCTCGATTACAAGGCCATCCGCACTGCCGGCCTGACTCCCGGGCAGGTGGCCCGCTTGCTTCGCCTGCACCTGGATGGTGAGGTCGTGGCCTTTATGCGAGACCGCGGTGAAAAGGTCGAACTGAGGGTCAGGGGCCTCAACCCGGCCCGGCAGTATATTGGTTCAGTTTTAAATGACCCGATTGCATTACCCGGTGGTGGTTCGACAACCTTTGGCGCATTGGCTGACATACGCGTGAGGCAGGGGCGCGGTGTGATCAATCATCACAACTACCGGCGGGCGATCACGGTAGAAGCGGACCTTGATACCGAGGTCAATGATACGGTTCAGGCCAACAAAAGCGTTCGCGAGGAATGGCAAAAGATCAGTTCACAATTTCCCAATGCCGACATCGACCAGTCCGGAGAGCTGGATGATATCCAGGAAAGCCTGGATGCGATGCTGGGCCTGTTTTTGCTGGGCCTGGGTCTTATCTACCTGATAATCGCCACCCAGTTCCGAAGCTATTTTCAGCCGATGTTGATCCTGTCAACGGTGCCCATGGCTTTTACCGGTGTGATATTTGGCCTGCTGTTGACCGGTAATCCCTTAAGTCTTTACACCCTTTACGGTATCATTGCCTTGACAGGTATTGCGGTGAACAGTGCTATCGTGCTGATCGATGCGGCCAATGCGCGTATCCGCGCCGGAATGCGGCCGTTGCATGCAACCATTTATGCAGCCAGGCGCAGGGTTATCCCGATCCTGATGACCACCACGACCACGATTGCCGGTCTGTTCTCACTGGCCGTAGGCCTGGGCGGAAAATCACTGGTCTGGGGCCCGGTGGCGTCATCGATCGTCGCAGGCCTCGGTGTGGCCAGCCTGCTGACCCTGTTTATGATTCCGACGCTATACCGTGCTTTCCAGCGCGGTCATGGCGGCAAGAATTTTCTGCAACACCATGGACAATAAGTCGATATGAATACGCAACAACGATATCCGATTGGCACACCAGGCGAGAAATGGGGTGAAGGGGAGAGGGCGGAATGGTTGGCACGGCAAAAGGTGCAGCGCTCGTACCATGAGGAGGTTGTGGCCAAGCTGGAAAACCTCAAACAGCGTTTTACGCTGGCAAGGTACGGTAAATTGTCGCAAGCACCGACGCGCTACCCGCTCTATGCGGTGACCATTGGAAAATGGGATGGGAGAAAGCCCGGCATCCTCATCACGGGTGGCGTGCATGGTTACGAAACCAGTGGAGTGCAGGGCGTGATCCGGTTTCTTGAAACCAAGGCGAGTGCTTACCTGGGGCGCTTTGATTTTATCGTCGCCCCCTGTGTCAGTCCTTGGGCATATGAGACCATCAACCGCTGGAACCCGGCGGCCATTGATCCAAACCGGTCTTTTTATGCCAACAGCCCCTGCGAAGAGTCGGCCGCATTGATGGGTTTTCTGGATTCATGCGGGGCGAAGCTGACCGCGCACTTTGATTTGCACGAGACCACGGAGACCGACAACACGGAGTTTCGTCCTGCACTGGCGGCCCGGGATGCCGTCAGTCATGATAACTGGCATATCCCGGATGGTTTTTACTGTGTCGGAGACACGCAAAAGCCGGAAGCCGGTTTTCAAAAGGCCGTTATCGAGGCTGTCGAAAAGGTGACGCACATTGCGCCACCGGCGGTTGACGGCAAGATTATCGGAGAAAAGGTGGAGCAATGGGGTGTGATCAACTACAGGGCGAAGGAACTGGGCTTGTGCATGGGTTTGAGTAACGCCCGCTTTGTCACCACCACGGAGGTTTACCCGGATAGTCCGAAGGTAAGTGATGAGGATTGTATCCTGGCGCAGGTGTCGGCCGTTACCGGCGGGCTGGATTATATCGCAGCAAATATGAAATGACGCCGATGGTCAATCAGAAGCGCTTGACATAAATCAAGCTAAACATCCGCGTTTGTGAAAAAATAGCCGGTTCAAATACACGACGAAGAGGATAAAGCGCATGACTCTAAATTCCACCCAACTCGCAAGGTACGGCATCAGTAATGTCCGTGAGGTTGTCTATAACCCCTCTTATGAACAGCTTTTTGAGGAGGAGACGAACCCCGGTCTGGAGGGTTTTGAGCATGGTGTTGTCACCGAGTTTGGCGCCGTCAACGTCAACACGGGTGTTTTCACAGGGCGATCTCCCAAGGATAAGTACATCGTTAAGGATGCCGTCAGCGATGAGCACATGTGGTGGAATTCAGAGCAGGCGCCCAATGACAACAAGCCGATAACCCAGGCGGTATGGGATGACCTGAAAGAACAGGTTGTCGACCAGCTTTCCGGCAAACGGTTATTCGTGGTTGATGCCTTTTGCGGTACGAATGAGGATACGCGCCTCAAGGTGCGGTTTATCATGGAGGTGGCATGGCAGGCGCACTTCGTCACCAACATGTTTATCCGGCCGAGCGCCGAAGAACTCGAAAATTTCGGCGAGCCGGATTTTGTGGTTCTGAACGGTTCCAAGACCACCAATAAAAAGTGGCGGGAACACGGTTTGAACTCGGAGGTTTTCACCGTTTTCAATATGACCGAAAAAATGCAGGTCATCGGCGGAACCTGGTACGGCGGCGAAATGAAGAAAGGCATGTTCGCCATGATGAACTACTACCTGCCGCTCAATGGAATGGCTTCCATGCATTGTTCCGCCAACGAAGGTGAGGAGGGTGATGTCGCGATCTTCTTCGGGTTGTCCGGCACCGGCAAAACCACTCTTTCCACCGACCCGAAACGTAAACTTATCGGCGATGATGAGCACGGCTGGGACGACAGCGGTATTTTCAATTTTGAGGGTGGCTGTTACGCCAAGACGATTGACCTCAGCCGGGAAAATGAACCTGAAATTTACGATGCGATCCGTCGTGATGCACTGCTCGAAAATGTGACGGTTGATGAAAATGGCAAGGTTGATTTTCACGATAAGTCGGTGACTGAAAACACCCGTGTTTCCTATCCGATTTATCATATCGAAAATATCGTCAAGCCCGTCTCACGCGCGGGCCATGCCACCAAGGTGATCTTTTTGACCGCTGATGCATTTGGCGTGTTGCCTCCGGTTGCCAAGCTGACGCCGGAACAGACCAAGTATCATTTCCTCTCCGGGTTTACCGCCAAGCTGGCCGGAACCGAACGCGGGGTTACCAAGCCGACACCGACTTTTTCCGCCTGTTTTGGCAAGGCTTTCCTGACCCTTCACCCGGTTAAATATGGTGAGGAACTGGTAGCCAGGATGGAAGCGGTCAATGCAAAGGCCTACCTGGTCAACACCGGCTGGAACGGCACCGGCAAACGCATTTCAATCAAGGATACCCGTACGATCATCGACGCCATCCTCGATGGCTCGATTGAACATGCCGAAACCAGGAACCTGCCGGTGTTCAACCTGGAAATCCCGACGTTTCTGCATGACTGCGACCAGGGCATCCTCGATCCAAGGGATACTTACGCGGATGCAGCCGAATGGCAGCGGAAAGCCGAGCATTTGGCGAGTTTGTTTATCGACAACTTCCACATGTTCACCGATCACGGTATCGGACAGGCACTGGTCAAGGCCGGTCCGCAGCTCTAGATGGCTCGATTGGCAGGATGAAAAAGGGGCGGTATCAACCGCCCCTTTTTGTATGTTATCCCAGGTTGATAAAAGAATTTAAGCGACCGTGTTTTCTTCCAATAGCTCGTCCAGGTCATCAAGCACACTGGTGAGGTTGCGGGCCAGTGACGCGTGGCTGGATTTGCCTGCGCCAATGCTGATATCAAGTGTGCGGTTTTTGTCGAGCAGGTGATCCATATTCAATGACATACCGCGACTCTCGAGTACCGGGGCAAGCGCATCCTTTCGTGCCAGCAGGTCCCTGCGGGTTGCCTGGTAGGCATGTTCACACAGGGCGCGGCGACTGGCGTAGCTGAATATATTGGTAAAAAATACTTCCTCGTCCGCGCGGTCCGGTTCGAGCAAAACCAGGTCGGCGCCGGGGTGGCTGCCCCGGTATTTACGGAACCCGGCTTCCATGCGCGACTGGATTAGCGCGCGAAATGTCTGTGACAGGATCAATGGCAAACCGCCCGCTGTCATTTTTTGGTCTGAAGGCCCTTCGTCCTGGCCTAAAATGCCGGCATCGTAGGGTACCAGCGGGTTTACACCGATCAGCATGTCCACACCCTCGTCCAGGGCCGCCGATGCGTGCAGGGTTCTGCGTAAGGCGCCATCGACATAATAGTGTCCGTTGATTTCAACCGGTGGATACAGGCCGGGCAAAGCCGCGCTTGCCTGTACGGCGCGCGAAATGCTGACATCACGGCGGCCTTCACTGCCAAATCGCACCGCTGTGCCGCTGTCCAGATCGACGGCAACAATAAAGAGCTTGCACTTGAGGTCATCAAAACGGTCGCCATGCCCGGTGGTCTTGAAGACTTCCTCAAGAAAATGGTGAATGGTTTCATTATTGAAAATACCGCTGGGAACCATTTTGCCCAGTTCGCCCACCAGCGCAGAAACATTCGAGTAACCCGGGCGCTTGATCATTTTCAGCAAAGATCCGCTGAGTATGCCCGGCAACATGGAGGCCCGGTGAAAATATTCACGGTAAGCGGGCCGCATCATGCGTTCAGGATCAAACCTGAGGCTGGCGTATTCCTGTCCCATGAAAATACGGCACATTTCCGTGGTGCTGATGCCGTTGGCGAGACTGGCAGCGATCAGCGCCCCTGAACTGACACCAACATAGACATCCAGGCCGTGCAACTTCAGGCCATTGACGCTTTCATCAAACGCCCTGAGGGCGCCAAGCTCATATATCGCTCCGACCGGGCCGCCTCCGGCAATGGCAAGGCCTGTTTTGAAAGCGGATCTACTGGTGTCGGGCACCTGGGCCTGGTGTATTGTGAGCATGGGTCTTGCGTCTCCGGTTGGCCATTCAATTTTACCGTCAGGTGTTGTAATTAACCATAGAGAAACCATGTAAGATACAAATGAATTCGATTCATGATTCCGGTCGTAAAGCCACGGGGGTTGGAGGTAGCGAATGGTGAAAGAAAACGCGGATCGCCTCAAACAGGCACTTGTTGACAGTCACAATCTCGCCAAACGCCTGGAACAGCCAGGTTTTCCCCTCGACGACCTGGAACATCTTCAGAATTGGCAACGCCATCGCCTTGCAGGCAGTTACGAGGACCTGATTTCCCATAAACGCTATCGTGAAGCGGGTGAGTTTTTTCTCGATGAGCTTTACGGCGGGCTCAATTTTCGTGAAAGGGATCAACAAATGGAGCGCGTGCTTCCTGTCATGGTACGCATGTTACCCGACTATATGTTGCTGGTGCTGGCCGAGGCCTTTGAGCTTCAGGCACTGAGCCTCGAATTTGACATAGATATGACCATGGCCATGCGGGCTGCCGGCTGGCATGAATTGAACCTTGAGCGTTACGGGGTGATCTACCGCGTCAGCGGGCGCGATGCCGAGCGGCAAAAGCAGATCGAATTGATACGCCATCTCGGCCTAGCCCTGAACGAGCTGGTGCGGCATCGCCTGGTGGTGTACCTGGTGCGCACACTCCGTGGGGCCGCGAGGGCGGCAGGTTTTGGTTTGTTACAGTCGTTTCTGGAACAAGGGCTGAGTGCGTTCAGATGCATGGGTGACGGAACTGAATTTGTCGAGACGATCTACAAGAGAGAGCTTGAATCCAGCCGCCGGTTGTTTGCCGGAGATCAACATCCTTTCGATATTCAGCCGTCTTCGAAGCTGCAACCGAAGTGATCTTTAAGGTAGCGCATAATCTCCTGTTCGATCGGGCCCTTCAGCATCATCAGCATGAATCCCAGGTTGGCCTGAATTCGGAGTTCGCTTTCATTGACGGCAATCTGTCCGTTGACGCCGGGGCGTTCGAAATGAATGACTTCGTCATCCCAGCCGTAATCAATACCAAATTTTTCCGCCAGGTCGATCGATAAATCATCGGCAGCATTCAGTGCATCTTCATGACTGAGCGTGTGGTAGGCATGTATATCGATGGTAGACACGTTTGGCTGATCTCCAGGGTTGCAGCAGTTTAGCAGTCACTTGCCAGGTTGTTCCACGAAAAATTCGAGCGGGGAATCCTGAGGCTGAATCACATCACGGGGTTGCTGAATTTGACCTATGTCAACTAGGTTAGCCGAATACTGCACTTATTTTTAATTCTACCGTATGATTGTCAAAATACCTGAAATGTGTGTTGTGCCGGTATACGAATTAAATAGATGGCATAACCGAATCAGATTTTGTGCGGCTATTGCGTTGCCGTTTTGGGGATAGAATCGAATGGTTTGTTTTTCCATTTGGTAGAAATGCTCTCGGCGTGTATATTAGAAAAGCGTAATGGTCCGCAACGGATCGAAATTAAAATGTCATAACCGAGGGTCTTCTCATGTACAAGCCTGTTCGTTCTTCGTTTGTTCCATTATTGACTCAGTCATTGTTATTATCCGTTTTTTCAGTATTCATCCAGTCAGCCTTTGCTGCAGATTATAATTTTCCGGGGCTAAGCGGCACTGTCACGGTTACCGAGGATCAATACGGGATACCTACCATCAAGGGTGACTCTGAGTTAGATGTGGTGTTTGTGCAGGGTTACCTGCATGCTCGTGACCGTTTTTTCCAGATGGATCGCGATCGCAAGGGGGCCGCTGGCCGAGCTGTCGAGTTACTTGGGGAAGCTGCACTGGCATCGGACATACAGTATAGGACCTTCGGCCTCGGGCGCGCCGCAACAAAAACCTGGGCCAAGCTGGACGCGGATACCAAGGGTTGGCTGCAGGCTTATGCCAACGGTGTAAATACCTACCTCAACAACAATCCGTTACCGCCTGAGTACACGGTTCTGGAACTGACCAAGACCGATCCATGGACGCCACTGGATAGCGTATTGATCGGCAAGGGCCTCGCCGCCGGTTTCTCCCTGTCATTACAGGATGTCGATTCAACCATTACGCTGGGCACCTATGCATACGTAGGCGGACTCGCCGGGTTTAATGGCCAGGCGCTGTTTTTTGAAGACACCCATCGCTCGGCGCCACCGGATGACCGCGTGACAGCACCGGATTTCCTGCAGGCCATGTCATCACCTGCCGCTTCGGGCGTTCAGGCCGCCGCGCCTGATGGTAAGAACAAGCCCGCCATCGAAGTCACCGGAAATCGTGAAATTTCTGAAACCACACTGGCGCTGGCTAAAAAATTCCGTTCGCAAGTCGACGAATCGCCGCTGGGGCAGAAATTCCTGCAATCACAGAATGACCCCAATGGCAGTAACGCATGGTTGGTTTCAGGTGAACATACCGCAAGCGGAAACCCGCTGATTGCCAACGATCCGCATCTCACCATGGATACACCGGCCATCTGGTATGAGGCCCACCTGATCTTTAACCGTGATGGTGAAGAGTGGCATGTTAATGGTGTCAATCCCCCGGGCGAGCCTGGTGCTTTGCTGGGTTGCAACAACGCTGCCTGTTGGGGCATGACTGTCAACCCCCTCGATGTCACCGACTTTTTCACTGAGGAATTCCTTACCAACGCGCTTGGTCTGCCGACGCACAATTTGTATAAAGGTAACCCCGAGCCGATGCAGCAGACATTTAACTCCTGGTTCGTCAACGTTATAGGTGACGAGGTTACCGACAACCTTGTCAGGGCCAACGTGGGCTATACAGAAGGTGGAATCACCATCTCGATAGCCCGTCGAAATGACGGCCCGGTTTTAAGTATCGATGGCAACTCGGGTCTTTCGGTGGCGTTCACCGGTTTCCGTGACACGCATGAGTTGACCATGTTCCGCAAACTGGACCTGGCGAGAAATGTCGATGAACTGAAAGAAGCACTGCAATATTTTGATGCAGGCGTACAGAACGTTTACTGGGCTGACGTGTCAGGTGATATCGCCTGGTTTACCACGTCCGAAAAGCCGATGCGCGAAGACCTTGCCAACTTTACCATTGACGGTCTGCCACCATGGTTTATCCGTGACGGAACAGGAGCTGCGGCAAATGAGTGGTTGCCTGTCTCGAACCCTCAGCCGCAACAGGCACTGGACTTTGAAATCCTGCCATTTGATGAAATGCCGCATATGGTCAACCCGGCGAACGGTTTTGTTACCAACGCCAATAATGACCCGGTTGGCACCACCCTGGATAACGTTCCATACAACCAGGTCCGGCCCGCCGGTACAGGTTTGTACTACCTGAATTCACACTATCCTGCCTACCGTATGGGCCGGGTTGACCGTGAGATCAAGGCCCTGATTGACACCGATACGCCGGTAACGATGGACGATTTCAAACGCATACAGGCCAATGTGAGCCTGCTGGACGCGGAACTTGTTGTCCCTACTCTTTTGGGTATCATGTCGCAGGTTCCGGTGCCGCCGGGATCGGCCATGGCGCAGGCACTGGAAGTGCTTTCCACCTGGGATTACAGCGCACATACCGGTATTGCGGAAGGTTGGGATGCCGGGGATGACCCCGGATACACAACCGAGCCGGATATGGAAGAAGCTCGCCAAAGCGCGGCTGCAACCGTCTGGGCCATGTGGCGCTCGATGCTGGTACAAAACACCATCAACGCGACTTTGACAGCTTATGGTCTGGGCGACTACCTGCCGCCCAACAGCCTTGCATACAATGCCTTCAAATATCACCTGGAAAACTATCCCACAGCGGGTGGTGTTGGCGCCTCCGGCATCAACTTCTTCTCGCAGGGGCTTGCGCAAACGGTTGCAGGCAGTCTGCAGATGGCGCTGGAGCGGTTGGCATCCGATGAATTTGCACCGGCTTTTGCCAACTCTACCGACGTAATCGACTATGCCTGGGGCAAATTGCACCGCATCAAGTTCAACCATACCCTCAATTCCGATCCGTTTGATGTACCCAACGGGGGTGGTTATTTGGATCTCGCCCTCGATTTACCGGGATTGGCCCGGCAGGGTGGATACCAGGCCGTTGACGCCTCATCGCATAGTGCAACGGCCGATAGCCTGAACGGCTTCATGTTCGGCCACGGTCCCAGCCGGCGCTTTGTCGCAGATATGAGCCCGGTAAAAGTGGATGCGCAGCAGGTCATACCCGGTGGTCAGAGTGGTGTGTTTTATAGCCCTGACTATTCCAGCCAGCGGCCACTGTGGCTGACCAATGGTTATCACGATATGGCGCTGACCGAGGAGGATGCCCTGGCAGTGGCTGTCAGGTCCACGAAATTTGGTCCGGTGATCAGTGTACCAGCTTCAGAAGAGGAGAATAACAATGAGTAAGCGACTGATACTGGTTCTTGTCACCTTACTGTTCACAGCCAATGTTGTGGCATTTCCTGTTATAGATCCAGCCATTTCAAACAATAAGGATGGCAGTGTCGTCACCGGTGTGTTGACCGCGGATTTTAATCCATCAGCCGGCGTGGCGCCGATTCCAACCAACCTGTTCTTCCTCGGCACCACGGATTTCACATTGAATCCGCCGATAGGTGGCGCCGACCCGAACGACTATGGTAACCCGTTGGTGGCCCTGAGTACGCTTGACGGCTTCAGCACCACTGAAAAATGGGTGACGACATTTTCGGCCGCCCCCCATGCGCTTGATCCGGGTTCGGTTGAAGCCGGTCAGAATGTTCGCATGTTTGAAGTGAGCACTGTTTTCGGCACGATCGTTGCCGTAAGTGGTATCGTTCGTGAGCTGACCCCGAATCTTGAATACGTGACGAAAGTCAGTGGCAGCACTTTGGCCATCATCCCGACCAGCCCTTTGAAGGAAATGACGACCTACATGGCCGTCCTGACCAATGGCATCAAGGATACGCAGGGTAATGACGCGACGCCGGACACAACCTACTTCCTTTCAAAGAGGGCGGAGCCATGGGTTGATGAAAATGGCCACAGCACCTATTCACTGGTTCCTGATGCCGATGCGGCGAGTCTTGAGGGCCTTCGCCAGATAACACTGGGTCAGGAAACAGCGGCTGCCAGCATGGGTATTGACCCGGCAGACATCATCCTCAGCTGGACCGCACAGACGCAGTCCATTACACCGGTTCTGAAGAACCTGCGCAGTATCGCCAGGCCTGCACCCACCTTCCTGGGTCCGACCGGTATGACGACCTCGGTCATCGGCGGTTATGGTCTGGCGGATGTTTATGCCGGCATAATCACCCTGCCTTATTATCTCGGCGTTCCGAGTGGATCAAACCCGGTGGCACCGCTGACCGATTTCTGGAAAGCGGCGCCAGGCGCATATGTAGCCCCCTTTGATGCTTTCGGGCTGGACCCGACATCAACCAATATCACGGTGGCTAATCCGTTCCCGGTGGTGACTTCCATGCAGACCGTGCCATTGATGATGAGCGTGCCCAATGCGCTCAGTGGACATACAAAACCCGCAGCCGGCTGGCCGGTTATCATCTATGGCCATGGGCTTGGTGGCAACCGTTCAAACCTGTTGACGATAGCCGATGCAGCAGCACAGGCCGGCTATGCGGTCATAGCCATCGATTCCCCGTTGCATGGTGTTTCTCCTGACGATCCCCTGTTGGGGCCTTTGCATGCCAAGAACGGACCGTTTGCGGATATCGCCAACGAGCGTACCTTTGATGTCGATTATGTCAACAATGCGACCGGTGCGCCCGGTCCTGACGGCAAAGCGGATGCCTCCGGCACCCATATGATCAACCTGGGAAGCACACTTACCAGCCGGGATAACGCCCGCCAGGGAAGTGCCGATCTTTCGATATTGGCGGTATCCATTCCAATGGTCGATTACAACGGCGATAGCTTGCCCGATCTTGATGGTTCAACCATTCAATACGCAAGCCTGTCGATGGGTTCTATCCTCGGCACGTCTTTTGTAGCGGTTGAACCCACCGTCAATAACGCTTTTCTGTCTGTTCCCATGGGTGGTTTGGCCAGGGGCCTTGAGGCTTCTCAAACCTTTGGGCCATCTATTCGTGCCGGCCTTCAGGCCGCCGCAGGGCTGGTTCCCGGATCAGCGGCTTACGAGCAGTTTTTCATCGTTTTTCAGACCATTGTCGATTCGGGTGACCCGATCAACTGGTCAGCTGAAATTCCACGTTACAACAATGTTGTCCTGCATGAGGTGATCGGCGACACGGTTCTGCCAAACTATGTACTCACGGCGCCGCTGTCCGGAACCGAACCGATGATCAGGGCCATGGGACTGACCTCATACTCGACTACGCAAACCAACCTGGCAGGTCTGGATGTGGTGGCCCGCTTTGTGTCTCCCGCCAGTCACGGTTCTTTTGCGACTCCGGCCACTTCACCTGCGGCCACTGCCGAGATGCAAGGCCAGATGGCGTCATTTTTCGCCACCCGCGGCAGCACGGCTGTTGTAAGAAATGAATCTACGATGGTGCAGGTAGTGGAAATGGGAATGAGCTCGGGCTCAAACCTGGTGGACATGGGTAGTTCAAAGAAGGTTAAGGACAAGAAGGGAGCAAAGAACACCATCGAGTCTGGCAAGCCAAGCAGGCAAAGCCCCAAACCGACTGACCTTAACTGAG
>JBFFWN010000080.1:0-13706 GCA_041570235.1 Lysobacterales bacterium
CCGTTGACAAACGACATCTGGGTTTCAGAGCGGCGGTTCAAAATATCGAAATCCGCCTGCAGAGCGGACAGGTCGGTGTCCAGGCTCTGATCCGTGTCGCTGGTTTGCAAGACCAGTGTCACCGTCTCACCCACCACTGCACTGCTTCGGTCAAGCTTGGCCGTCACCGATGCAGCTTGAGCCAGTGATGAGAACATCAATAAAACCATCAAGAACGCTAAAGCGCGCATGTGTCTGCCCATTTGATCAAAAACCCTGTTTGTCATACACACTTACCATGTCTCGGTTTCATCAGCAGGTGCGCCACGGCGCTGATGCTGATTACGGAATTTACGTCTGAGTAAGCCACCCGGGTCATCCGGGATGCGCCTTAACCACTGCTCCATGGCCTGTGCATCTTCTTCCGACCAATTCTGCTGCATTTCAGATTCAGTTGGCTCGCCATTTTGCTCGCCCTGCTGTTCCTGATCGGATTCTTCCTCGCCCTGCTCGCCCTGTTGTTCGTCGGAGGACTGATCCTCACCCTGCTCACCCTGCTCGCCCTCTTCACCCTGCTGGTCTTCCGATGAATCACCTTCAGAGTTTTCCTGGTCCTGTTGCTGCTCCTGCTGCTCTTTCATTTGCTCAACCAGGTCCCTGTTAAAAGCGGCGTCCTCCATATCGGGGTCGAGCTCTAGCGCGGCATCATAGGCGGCCAAAGCGCCTTCAAAATCCCCCGCCCTGGCCAGTGAATTACCGCGATTGTAGTGCGCATCGGCGCCTTCAAGCTGTGACCAGGCCTGTCCTGCCCGGGCAAAATCTTCGCTGCGGTAAAAAGCCTCGCCCAGGATTGCCGGGTCCTGCGCCAGTGCTGCCGCATCGGCAGCCCGGTTCTGTTGCAAAGCCTGTTGCGCCTGCTGGTCCTTACTGGCCCACAAATCCTGCCAGAAGCCCGCCTGCGCAGAAGGGCTGATCATCAGTCCGGGAAGGATCAGCAAAGGCAGTACAAACAGCAAACCACGCCTGAAACTGAACGCCACAAATGGCAGCAAAACCAGCACGAACCAGGGGCCGGCATCTTTCCAGCGTTCACTCAGCGTATCATCGCTACGGACGAATTCATCACCTTCCAGGGCTGCCCATGGCGACACTGTGCTGCTACCCGAGGTCAACTCGGAGTACCGGCCGGCGCCGGCACTGGCAACCTTTTGCAGGGCCTCACGCTCCAGGCTTGCGATAACGATACTGCCCTTGCGATCACTGACAAAGCCCTCACCACTGGGTATCGGTGCACCCTGGACGGTGCCAACGGCCAGGACCGAGGTGTAAATCCCTTGCCTCGCCAGTTCCGCTGCAATGGCAGCTGTTGCCGGAGTGCTGCTGTCGGCAATCAACAGGATTTCGCCGGCCTGGATACCCGAACGCTTTAATAACTCGGCGGCCAACTCAAGCGCCTTGTCGGAACGACTGCCGGATACCGGGATCACGTCCGGTCGCAATGCAGGCAACATGTTGCGAATGGTATTGGTATCACTGGTCAATGGTGAAACCACGAAGGCATCACCGGCATATGCCACCAGCCCGGTCTGGCCTTCCAGAGCCTCATCGAGCATATCCGATAGCCTGAAATGCGCCTGGGTCAGGCGGTTGGGTTTCAAATCTTCGGCCAGCATCGACAGTGACAGATCCAGGACCAGTACCCGTGCATCACGGGCGGTGAAGGAGCTATCGGGAAGTTTTTGCCAGCTGGGGCCGGCCAATGCAAACGCGGCAACCAGCCACATCAGGCCCGCCAGCCAGGGTCCTGCACGGGAACTCCTGGCGGATGCGTCACCAACGCTCAGCCAACGCAACAGGTGATTGTCGCAAATCTTGCTCCAGTCGCCGGAAGGCCTGCGCAGGTGGTGCCACAATAATGGCAGGATGACCGCCAGCGGCAACAGCAGCAACCACAATGGGCGAATGAAATGAAGTGGCAACGATTCCATCAATGCACACACCTCATGACGGCAATCCCCGCATGGCAAATGGGCGTATGGTCATCAGGGCGGTGATCAGTGCCAGCACATAGCCCAGGGACATTGGCCAGTAAAACAGCTCATCGACCGGGCGGATGATTTCGACATCGCTTTCCACCGGTTCAAGCTCATCCAGGATCTCGTAGATTTTTTCCAGGCCCCTGGCATCACGCGCCCTGAAATACCGCCCGCCTGTCTGGTCCGCTATCGCGCGCAATGTGTCCTCATCGAGGTCAGCCGAGGGGTTGACCACGCGGCTGCCAAAAAAGTCCTGCACCATCATCTCGTCCGCACCCACACCCACGGTATAGACCGTCAGGCCATCGCGGGCAGCGAACTCAGCCGCCTGCAGTGGTTGCACCTCACCCGATGTGTTGGCGCCATCGGTCAACAACACCAGCACACGATCAGATGCCGAATCATCACGCAGCCGTTTGACTGCCAGGCCAATGGCATCGCCAATGGCGGTTTCCCTGCCGGCCAGGCCGATTTCTGATTCATTCAACAAGGTGGCGGTGGTTTCAGTGTCAAATGTCAATGGTGTTTGCAGATAGGCGCGACTGCCAAACAGGATCAGTCCTACACGGTCACCATGCCGGCGCTTGATAAACTCACCCGCCACTTTCTTAACCACCTTCAAACGATTGACGGCGGTGTTATTCAACACCATGTCCTGGGTATCCATGCTGCCGGAGATATCCACGGCCAGCAAAAGGTCACGCCCCGTGACGGGCAAGCTTTCGATCTCACCGATCCACTGCGGACGCGAGGCGGCCACGACCAGCAACAGCCATACCAGCGCCGCGACCAACGCCAGCCAGGGCCGCTTCATCCAGCCCACTTTGCCGCCACCAGCCACTGCTGAAAACCATGGCACACGCAGAGCCTGCATATCATTGGAGTGAGATGCCGGCATCAACCACCGCAATATCCAGGGCAGGGGCGCCAAGGCCAGCAACCAGGGCCAGGCGATTGTGAATCCTGATGTCAGGGCGGCTTCATCCATGCTTCTTTATCCAGGCACGGCTGAGCTCGCTGATGACCCCCGCATCAAATGCGGGCGCAGGGTCGTAAGGACCGTTGGCCAGCACCTTGAGAGAGTCAGCGGAGGGCTCATCGCCCATCCTGTTGATCAGAAACTCTGACCATTGATCGCCCGCCATCACGGCGCATTGCTGTTCCGGAAATGCTCTCAACGCGACCAGTTTGAAAATGCGGTTGATGGTGCCAAGATAGGCCTGCGGCTGACGACCGGGGTCTATCGTGGCATTCAAATGATCAACCCAGGCCAGCATTTTCTTACGCCTCACCTGGTTCCTGCGAATCTTCAGCAGACCCCGGCCGATCCAGGCAAGAGCAACCAGCAGCAACAACGCCACGACCCACCAACCGGGCGCCGGTGGCCACCAGGATGCTGGCGGGGCTCCATGTATATCGCGCAGCTGGGAGAGGATATCCGGATTCACTGACCACGCCCAACCAGCATTCGTAACTCCCTGCCCAGCACATCCACAGGGTCATCGGTGGTCTTCAAAACCAGCCAGCCGCATTTATGACGCTGAAACATGCGTCGTGGCGCTTCACCATGTTCAGCGCTCATGAGTTCGAATTTCCTGCGCGGGCTTTGTTGATGAGTATCCAGCATGGCGCTGTTTTCCCCATCTGAAATCGGAAAGCGCCCGGCCGGCAAGTGTTGCTCCGCAGGGTCCATTACCTGGCAACCAATCACATCGTTGTGTTGCCGTAAACGTGACAAGTGGCGGTGACACTGCTCATCCAGGCTGAAAAAGTCACTGATGATCAGCACTAGGCTGCCGGGGCGCACCGCATGCCGTACCCGCTCAAGCGATACCGATAATGGTTCAAAACCATGCTGTTGCTGATCCGGGTTCAACCAGTCCACCAGGCCCTGTATGACACGCATCGCGCCGCGGCGCCCGCCGGTCGGTCGTAATTCCAGGTGCGCACCGGGCGCCATCAAAAAGGCGCCGATACGATCACCTCTGCGTACCGAGGCCCAGGCCACTGCGGCGGCAAGCTGGCCGGCAGCCACGGACTTCAGACGGGTGCGGGTGCCAAAATACAAACTGGGACTGGCGTCTACCACCACCAGGACCGGGCGCTCCCGTTCTTCCTGGAAAATCTTGGTATGTGGCTTTCCGGTCCTGGCAGTTACACGCCAGTCCATATTGCGAATATCATCACCGGGCAGGTAATTACGCGATTCAACAAAATCGACACCACGGCCACGAAAACGGGATCGATAGGCGCCCGCCAGGGACGAGGCCGCCGGGCGATTCATAGGCAAACTCAGCGCATTACAGCGCGGTTTCAGAGCAATCAACTCGGGTGCACTCAGATGAATGCCATCACCGGGAGGAGTCGATGTCATGGAACAGGAACCAGGTCCAGCAAACGGTCGACCAGTTCATCAACAGTGACGCCGTCGGCCTCTGCCTCGTATGATAATAAAACACGGTGACGCATGACCTCATGGATCACTGCATGTATGTCGTCGGGCGAAACAAAATCACGCCCGTCCAGCCATGCCCTGGCGCGTGCGCAGCGATCCAGGCCGATTGTGGCCCTGGGGCTGGCGCCATAACTGACCATGCGCGCCAGCTCTTCATCCCACTTGCCAGGGTCGCGGGTAGCGAGCACCAATTGCACGATATATTCCTGCAAGGCGGGCGCCATGTGTAAATCCAGCACCTGCCGCTGTGCCTCAAATACCTGCTCCTGGGTGACCAGGACCGTGGGCGAAGGCTTCTTGCCAAGTTCATCGCGGGCCTGACCACGGGCGAGCTCCAGGATATCTTTCTCGGCTTTGGCATCCGGGTAGTCAATGGCCACATGCATCAGGAAACGGTCAAGCTGCGCTTCCGGCAGCGGATAGGTTCCTTCCTGCTCGATCGGGTTCTGGGTCGCCATTACCAGAAACAGCTGAGGCATCTTGTAAGTGATCCTGCCCACCGTAACCTGGTGCTCGCCCATGGCTTCAAGCATGGCCGATTGCACTTTGGCCGGCGCACGGTTGACCTCATCGGCCAGGATCATGTTGTGAAAAATCGGACCCTGCTGGAATTCGAAGGTGCCCTGCTGCTGGTGATAGATTTCCGTACCCGTCAGATCGGCCGGTAACAGGTCAGGGGTGAATTGAATTCGATGGAAATCACCTTCGATTCGCTCGGCCAAGACCTTGATGGCCGTCGTCTTGGCAAGACCGGGCGCACCTTCTACCAGCAAGTGGCCATTACAGAGCAAAGCCATGACCAGGCGCTCCATTAACCTTTCCTGGCCGATGATCAGCTCGTTGGTAACCTTGCTGAGCTTCTTGAAGGCTGCGCGCTCCGGGTGTGACTGTGATTCTGTCTGTGGATTATCTTCGGTGGATTCCATTGCTTTACCTGTGTTTGCCTCTCCATAAACGGAGCTTTTTGATGTATAGGTACGAAAGGACTTTTTTTCAACCGTTAATGGTCTCTTAAAAGTCGCCAAGCCGTTAGTGTCATTGGTAACAAGAAAGACATATTAAACGAAACAACCAGGGCTCAAACATGCCTGTCAAAGACTGCCCCGGTACACGTGGCCGGCCCGACCACGCTTCGACTCTGTTCCGGCGCATTCTCAATAATCCTGCGGATCAACATCCACTACCCAGCGAACCTTTCGCGAAGATGGCATTTTTTGCACCCTTAAAAGCCATTCATCGAGTTGCCGGTGCAATACCGGGCGATGCGACGCCTGTGCCAACAAATACCAGCGGGTACGGCCGCTGCGACGCTCCATCATGGCCGGAAATGGTCCATAAACCATGGCATCGCCTGGTGGGAATTGTCTTTTGGCCTCGTTCAGAAAAGCCAGGACGTCCTCTTTTTGATGCGCATCAGCGCGCAACAGTGCCTGGTGACTGAACGGCGGCAGGCACGCCGCCTGCCTGTCGTCGCACAACTTACGTGCAAACGCCTCGTAACCTGAGCGCAGCAACGGGTGCAGCGCTTCGTGATGGGGATAATGGGTCTGTAGTATCACCTCGCCCGGTAGCTCATCACGTCCTGCCCGGCCAGCCACCTGCACCATCAGCTGGCCCATTCGCTCAAGCGCGCGAAAGTCCGCACTATAAAGGGCCTGGTCGAGGTTGACAATCACCACCAGTGTCACCTTTGGAAAGTGATGGCCCTTGGCCAGCATCTGGGTGCCCACCAGCAGGCACGACTCTCCTGATTTCACCCTGGCGGCAAGCCGCTCAAATTCGCCTTTCAGCCTGACCGAGTCACGGTCAAAGCGCAGCAATGGAACCTCAGGAAATGCTTTTGCCAGCACCTGTTCAAGTTGCTCGGTGCCTTCACCGGCACCCTGTAAGGCATCGGCGCCACATTCCGGGCACATGTACGGCACACGCAAACCACTGTCACAGTGATGACACAGCAAGCGACCACTGGCCTTGTGCCAGGTCATGTTGGCATCGCATCGCTGACAACTGGCATGCCAACCGCATTCATGACACAACAGAACCGGGGCATAACCGCGCCGGTTCAGGAAGATCAGTGCCTGTTCACCCCTGGCAAGCGTCCCGGTGATGGCATCCATCGCTGGAGCCGAAATGCCACCGGTCATGGTTTGCTGGATCAGGTCCAATACACGCCAGCCGGGCTCGGATGCGCCCGTCGCCCGCTGCCTCAAACGGTGCCAGTGGTAACGCTCGCTAAGCGCATTGCTGAACGTTTCGAGTGACGGGGTTGCAGTACCCAGCACCACCGGCACCCTCAAGCCCGCTGCGCGTTTGACCGCCACATCGCGGGTCGAGTAACGGAAACCGTCCTGCTGTTTGAAAGATGCGTCATGCTCTTCGTCCAGGATGATCAGTTGCAGGTCCGGCATTGGTAAAAACAGGGCTGAACGTGTACCGATAACCAGACGCGTCAGCCCACTGCGTGCTTTCGCCCAGGCCTGTAAACGCTGCCCTTCGCTAAGGCCTGAATGGGTCGTGACCGGTTCAAAACCCAACCTTTGTTCAAAGCGACGGACCAACTGGGGCGTTAAACCGATTTCAGGCACCAGCAGCAGTGCCTGTCCGCCATCCGCCAGCACCTTTTCCAGTACGCTGAGGTAGACTTCTGTCTTTCCGCTGCCGGTGATGCCGTCGAGTAAGTGACAATGAAAATCACCCAGGCCGGAGGCGATGGATTCGACCGCCTGTGCCTGCTCATCCAGTAATTGCGGGCCTTTAATGGCGCTCACCCGGGCCGGTTGCTGCGGCTTGACCTGCACCCACCGCTGTTCAATCAAGCTTTGCAGGGTTTTTCGCCATGATGTTGACCCGGTGCGCAAGGCCGACTCCGTTGTTTCGCCTTCAGCGATCAGGCCAAGCATTCTAAGCTGCGCTTTTATACGGCCAACCGGCTCTTTCAGCCGCTGTTGCCCTTCAGCCGTCAAGGTATAGCAAAGCGGCGCCGCTGGAATTGCGCTGCCGGTTTTTCTGAGCAAGGGTGGAAGTGCATTGAAAACGACTTCACCGGGAGCATGCTTGTAGTATCGCCAACACCATTTAAGCAGCTCCAGGGTTTCTGCGGTCAATACAGCGTTGCCGTCATCGGGGTAGCCCAGCACCCGCGAAAGCTTATCCATTGGCAGCTCGGAATTGTCCGCCACTTCGACGATCACGCCGATCATTTTGCGACGGCCGAACATGACGACAACCCGAAGGCCGGCCTGCGCCACCACTTGATCTTCGGAATCAAGGTAATCAAATGTCTGTCGTAACGGCAGCGGCAGGGCGACCCTTAAAACAGGAATTGGAAGGTGTGTAGGCATAACATTGAATTCTATCAGTCAACGACGGTCTATTTGGAATAATCATGCAAAACATGAGTGGCTAAGAACACTGCTACAGACAATGAAAACAGCAAAGCCATAAAAGCGATACTAATTAATATGCTAATGTTTTACAGGTAGAGACATCAGGCGCAACCGGACAGAAGGGATCAGCAAATGGAGTTGGAAATCTATCAGGTTAACGATCCTGCGGTGCTTTGCCCGCTGAGCAGATAGCGGTAATGTAGAACCATGAAATTCGCGCTCCGTTTATTGCTGGGACTATGCATGGTGATAGCGGCAATCTATGCTGCAACGCCGTTGTGGCTGCCCGGCGTTATCGGCAAGCAGTTACCCGATGACTGGCAATTGGGCCAGTTAAAGACAGGTTACCCGGGTGTGTCCGGTATCGATATCCACTCGCTGCAACTACAGGGCAGGCTCCCGAAGGCCGAAGTGGATATCTCGGCAACCGGTATACGCTTTTCCTACCAGCAATTTCAAAGCCATATTGACGCCATGTCGGTGGATGTCTATTTGCTCGACACACCGGCCGGGAAAATCGATATCAGAAGACTTGATGACCTCTCGATTCCATTGATAAACCTGCCCGGAAGTTACCCGGAGCTGTCAGTCGGGCACTTGAACCTGGCCGTGCACCAGTCATTGGAAGACTCCGGATTAGCGCCGTCATTTGAGGCCGCATTTGATCGCCTGAGCCTCGCGCCTCACCCGGACGGAGGTTTTCACCTGGTATCTGAATTCAACTACAGAGACATTCCATTGGGACCGGGATCGCTTGAAATGGACCTGTCTGCCGATTTACTCAAGGCTGACCTGCAGTTTCCCGTCGATGCCGGTGTTCAGAAATGGCTGACCATCAGCGCCAGGCAGCAGGGCTTGCAAGGAGTGAAAACCAGCGAGATACGGGCTGAAATCGATACCGGCTCGATTGACAGTGAGTGGCTCAATTCGATTATTTCGAACATCACCGGCGATCGCTCATCACAGCTAAGCGGTCAGCTCATCTTTAGTGCAAGCTTTTCAGGTGCTGAGGAACAGCACATTCAACAACTGTCGCTGGACACCGATAATCTGCAATTTGTGATCGATGGCGATGCCGTGGATTTGAGTTCCCGGATCAACATTACCCGCGATGACCCGGGCATCATCATCGAGCTGGTCAATCCCGTTCATATCCAGGCCCTGGATAGCGATGGCAAGCTGGATCAATTTCTGCAAACTCAATTCCCTGATGTTCAACGTTCCGCCCATTCCGAAACCAGCGTCATGCTGGTACTTGATACTGGCAGTCGATTCACCATCACCGCGGACAAGGGAATGTCTGTGCATTTTCAGGGAGGGGCGAGGCTCAGCCTGGAGAACGACACCGGCACCCTCGCATTCACATCTGACAATTTCACAACCATCCTGACGGAATTTCCACGACTGGAGGAAATTGCGGTCGAAGGGCTCTTTCAGGTCGACTGGAAGGCACGGGCGACCTTCACCTACCGGACACAGACAACGGATTTCTCGGTGGATGCATTGTCCGTCTCCGCAGACGTGGTCTCCGCCGGCGGATTGCTTATCAGTCATGGAAAAGGCGAGTTGGTAAAGGGGAAAATAGCCGCTCCTGATATATCTTTTAGTCGAATCGATATGCAATGGCAGGACCTGGACCTCCGTACCTTGACGGGGGGCCTGGCAATGCAGACGCACGGCCTGAAAAGCATGATCAACGGCAAAACCTGGTCAGGGTTTGACTTTAGCGCCGATTCGAAGCTGAGCAACGGCAACCTGATCAAGGGTGAGGGAAATCTGTTGATCAAACAAGGTCCAAGCATGCCCATGCAATTCAGCGGCGCACTCGACGATGACCATTGGGATATCTCTGTTCCAACCACAACCATCCAGTCGGGCCAACTGGGCGCACTTTTAAAAGTTGCGCAGCTTGACCTGCCTGCCTATCTGACCGTGTCCAGCGGCTATTTGGATCTTGCAGCCGAAGTGTCCGTTAAAGACGAGATGACGGCAACCATGGTCGTCAATGGCCGTGAGATGGACATTTCCGTTCACAAGAGCAAGGCACACAACCTGGAATTCTCCTTCAACGGCCGGGTTGGCGACGGCATATCGGGCGGCGGTCCGGTTTCGATTGAGAATATATCGCTGGCAAGCGGCCTTGACATCACAGGGTTTGAATCCAGGCTGTCAGTCGAGAGTAGCGACAGCTTCACGCTGCGTGACCTGAAAACAAAACTTTTCGAGGGCAGCCTGAACCTGGATGAATTGCGATACACGGATAACCGGCTCGCAGACACGACAGTACAACTGAGCGGCATCGATCTCGCAAAACTGCTGGTATTTGCCGACATTGACGGCCTTAATGGCAGTGGTTCACTGGATATCACGCTGCCCGTGAGCCAGAAACCTGCAGGCCTTGCCATCACCGATGGTGTGTTTCAATCAACCGTCCCCGGTTTCCTGGCCTATAAAAGTGGCGGCATGGTCACCGATAATATCGGCTTGCAGGCATTGGAAAACTTTCAATACAAGCAATTGACAGGAACCATCAACTACCAGCCTGACGGCAGCTACCTGGTGACGGTGCAGCTTGAGGGGGCCAATCCGGACCTCTACGATGGATACCCGGTGAAGTTCAACCTGAACATCAACGGTTCATTACCCGAATTATTTGAAGCCCTGTTTGTTACCGGGGATTTTGAGGAGGCTATACTAAAAGAAATAAAAAGACGCTAAGATCGAACTGGTTCAGGCAAAATTCAGGTCAAGCTGTTAATGTATGTCATGATTAAATACAACCCGGTGGTGACACGATGAAACAATTAGGCATGGTATTGGCGGTTCTGATACTTGGAGTGGCATGTAATCCTACCGTCAAATTGGAGGCACCGGACAAACCTATAGAAATCAACATGAATATCAATATTAAACACGAGATTCTGATCAAGGTTGAAAAGCAGGTCGAAGAACTACTCGATGATGATATGTTCTAACTGGCCGGTTAATAAAGATTTGTTGATTGAGTACAAATTGAAACGAAGCGAACAATGGAATAATGATGAATAAACGGGACAACTGGATGACAAGGGTTATTCTGGCATTGCTTATCGGCATGTTGACAGTAGCGGTTAGCGTTGCCAGCGAAAGCCCGTTAACCCAACCCAAGGCTGATGGATTGATCGGCGAGCAGGCCGACGGCTATATCGGACTGGTCAGGGATGACGTGCCGGCAGATATCAGGCGACTCGTGAACGAGGTCAACGCCAAACGCAAAGCCGGCTATGAAAAAATAGCCGCCCAACAGGGCGTGCCCCTTTCCGAGGTCGAAAAGGTTGGTGGCGTTAAGGCTTTTGAAAAAACCCTCAAGGGCAATTACGTTCGTGATGCCAATGGCAACTGGCGCAAGAAATAAACCACGCCAGCCAGGTGTTATCAATAAGATAATTGGCGCGTCACCACGAACGCGCCGCGGATATCCCCTTCACTGAAACCGGTCGCCTTATCCCCGGGATAAAGCTCCGCCAGTTTTTGTTCAATGTCAGGTGAAAGCGTGGCGCCGTGACAACCCAGGCAAATACCACCGGTTGGTATGGCCTTCATAAAGCGGAATTCCCTGCCGTTTTCGGTGCTGACCACTTCTGACCAACCCAGCATTGAAACGTCTTTACCCTCAGCCCTTTGTGCCTCGAAATCCAGCAAAACCCTCTCCTGCCAGTCGTTCGGGGCATTATCCGGGTTACGGTTTTTCAAACTGACACGGCTTAGCGCCATGCCTTTTTCAGCGCTGATCTGTTTCGAGATGGACGGCGCCCGGGTGTTACAGACGTTGATGGCTGCAACCGGGCCTCCAGCCCGCATGGCCGTTTTCAATTCGGTTTGCAGCGCTTCGGCGAATGTCTTGATCGCCGCCTTGGATTCTTCAATGTCAGCCTGGTGTGCGGGAGAATCTGCAATGCAGTTAGCGCTCAGGAAAACAAACGAAACCAGTGTTAAAAACCGTTTCACCACAATAGTCCTTGAGTCTGAATCGTTCTGGTAATTATAACCTTTTCAGGCCTATTCTGTTGAAAAACACCTTTGTGAGATGAGTGATTTTACGACCGGCATTGATACTCCATGCAGGGATCATGTACAGTTGCCCCGGCGATTATTTTCCCATTTTCCGGCTTGAAACAAACACGTTCAAAGCGGTTGAAATGGCAGTTTTTGCAAATCAGTGATGGATTTATATGCAATATCGACAACTCGGTAAAACAGGTCTTCAGATCAGCGCGCTTTCGTTGGGTTCATGGGTGACATTCCACAACCAGGTGGATATCAACAACGCCATCGAAATGATGGCCGTCGCACGTGAAGCGGGCGTGAATTTTTTCGACAACGCCGAGGGCTACGCCCGTGGGAAGTCCGAGGAAGTAATGGGTACAGCGTTGAAAAAGCTGTCCTGGGGGCGCGGCAGTTACCTTGTTTCCACCAAGTTGTTCTGGGGTCTCAATGACGGCCCCAACGAGAAAAACACGCTGAACCGGAAATACCTCATCGAGGCGATCAACGGTTCATTGCAGCGACTCGGACTGGACCACGTCGACCTGCTGTACTGCCACCGTGATGATCCCGGTACACCCATCGAGGAAACCGTCTGGGCAATGCACAATATTATCGAATGGGGCAAGGCGCTTTACTGGGGCACCTCGGAATGGCCGGCAGCGTCCATTATCGAGGCCATTGAAATTGCCGAACGCCACCACCTGCACAAGCCGGTGGTCGAACAGCCTGTTTACAACCTTTTACAGCAACACCGCCTTGCTGCTGAATACGATCGTGTTTACGATGATTACGGCTACGGCTCGACCACCTGGAGCCCCCTGGCTTCGGGATTGCTCACGGGCAAATACCAGGGAGGTATCCCGGCAGGTAGCCGCGGCGCGCTCGGTCTCTATGATTTCCTGGAGGAACAACTGACCGACCCCGAGCAACTGGCCAGGGTTGCGAAGCTGCAGCCCCTGGCGGACAGCATGGGTGCCACCCTGGCGCAGTTTTCGCTTGCCTGGTGCCTGCAAAACCGCCGGGTAAGTAGTGTCATTACCGGAGCCAGCCGCTTAGAACAGGTGCATGAAAATATGCAAGCGCTCGAATTTATTGATAAGTTCTCCCCGGACCTGTTGACTGAGATCGAGCGCATCGTGGCCTGAACAACCTGGTAGAGTAAAACTGTCAGTTAATGGTTTTAGGCTCCTGGCTTTTATTCAGCAGCGAAAACTGCAGTAAGTGATTGGTGACTGCGAATATTCGCTTCGCGACACATCGCAGCCATTCATCAAAAAAAGGCGAAGCCCGTTTGAATAATCACGATGCGTAGCAATGTGCGCCGTAACGGCATCTTGTCGTTTCCTTTTGTGCAGAAATCTGTAACTATTGAGTCAACAAATACATCGCGCCATCAATACCAGAATGCTCATTAATCGGCGCGAATAGCTGACCAGGCTTCGGGGGTAAACGATGATTCGGGATCTTGTTGCTTTGTTGCGGTCGATATTCTTTTGTGCAGCTGTTCTTGGTTGCCACACAGCATACGGGCAAATCCTGATCAACGAGGTGGATGCCGATCAAACAGCGGCTGACACGGGCGAATTCATCGAGCTTTACGCTGGAGTGCCCGGCATTGCAGCGCTCGATGGGCATGTGCTGGTCACATTTAACGGAAGCAGTGATACCTCTTATGCAACGGCCCCCTTTACCACGGCCATAAGCCTGGATGGTTACACCACCGATGAGAACGGGTATTTTGTTATCGGAAATGCCGCCATTCCGGGCGTTGATTTGGTTATCTCGGACAACACGCTGCAAAACGGCGCGGATGCCGTGGCTATA
>JBFFWN010000081.1:0-13680 GCA_041570235.1 Lysobacterales bacterium
GGCCCTGCTGTGCAGGATGCTGTACCTCTGCGGCAGATGCTGCATGTGGACCGGTTCCCTGGCCGGCTTCGTTGGAATATATCCCGCGTTTTACACCCCAGCCAATCACGGCCCCGAAGCCCGCCATGGGCGTAAATGCGTCTGTAAATATCAGCGCAAAAATATCTGGCACCATACTGAAATTCATAATTATGATAATCAGTGCACTGACGATATAGGCCAAAGCCATCATTGGCACCACGTATTGCGTAAAGTGGGCAATACGTTTGACCCCGCCAAATATGATGATGCCAAGAAACAGCACCACCGCACCGCCCACGACCAGTTTTACCCTGCTGATTTCACCGAAAGGGCTTTCGATAATCATGCCGCCGCCAACCGCCAGGTCTACGGCATTACTGATTGCATTGGCCTGGACACCCGGCAACAGAAAACCGGTGGCAAAAACCGTGGACAGAGCAAATATCCACGCATACCACTTTTGGCCCAATGCCTTTTCAATATAAAAAGCCGGACCACCGCGGTATTGCTTGTCATCAACCTCCTTGTAAATCTGCCCGAGCGTCGACTCTATGTACGCGGTTGACGCACCCAGAAAAGCCACCATCCACATCCAGAAAACGGCGCCCGGCCCACCAAACCCGATCGCTGCCGCAACCCCTGCAATATTACCGGTGCCAACGCGTCCGGAAAGCGACACGGCCAGCGCCTGGAAAGTGGAAATACCCTGTTCGGATTCCTTTCCCCCGACCAGCAGTCGCAGCATTTCCCTGAATTGCCGGACCTGGACAAAGCGGGTTAATATCGAAAAAAACAGGCCGGCCCCAAGGCATAGGTACACCAGCGCACTGCTCCAGATGTAAGAATTAATCGTATTTACGATTTCATGCATGATTTCAATCCTGATGGTGGGTACTTGGCGCAAAAGTATCGCACGGGCTGAAACTGGCGGACAAGGAAAACATCCGCAATATGACTTTCAGAGTGACTTCATCCGCCGATGGCTTTGATCCAGTTGATCAATGCCATCATTTGCCTGCCATTGCGGTTAGCGTAATCATCGCCCGTATAGCCCCACCAATCCCAGCATCCGTGCGGGTTGATCGGCGCCACCAGGCTTTTCTCAACCTGGGGAAAAGCCAGCACAATGTGATTCGCTTCGGCCCATGGCAAGTATCCACTCTGTTTGATGAAGTCGGTGCCGATGGTTTCAGCGGATTGGGCGCAGCCATGCAGAACCAGGTGCAACGGACATGACGCACCATCTGCGTTACACACAGGCGGAACGAAAAGATAGGCGTTTTCCATCAGGTCGGCATCACTGGCGCCGGGTACAACGGACTCTGTCAATTCGGTTTCCACTGCGGATACAGGTGTGACAAGGTCCGGGTAGAGATGGGAGAGCAGTTCACTCGCCCCGTCGTAATCACAGTCACCGACAAAGGGTGGTACGAGCTCTGTACAGCTATGGTCCGCATCCGTGGCCGGAAATACATGGCCTGCGGGCACGTCATTGACCTCGTGAATCTGCCCGGCATCGATAAAGTCAGTGTAAAGGGTGGCGGTCGCATTGTGGACCAGCGCGGAGACCTTTGTATCGAGTGCGCCATGGAAAAGAAAGACACGGTCATCGGCAAGGTTTTCGGGGTCTGCCAGCAGACCCGCTTTAAAACCGTCGCGTATTTTGCCAGCAAATTGATCCACGGGCAGCGCTATGCTGTTGTTCTCGGTGCAACGCTTCAATGCCGTCATCAACGAGTTTTCCGCGCAATCGTAGGGCACACCTGAAAATATGGCGGCGCCTGAAAAGACATCCGAATAGGCAATATGCAGTTGATGCGCCATGGCGGCGCCCGATGAAATGCCCGACACCGTGATTCGGCTTTTGTCGATATTCAACGCAGGCGTCGAGTCGTTCGCGACTGCGCTGGTGGCGATAAGCCAAAAGGCGATTGTCAAAAGCATACGCATAGGATTCTCCAATCAACTGGTTCGGTCTAGAAGTGCGTGAAAGGCCTGGTTGAATTCGGCTGGATGAGACAGGAAGGGTACATGTCCAGCACCTTTAATTGGAACTTTCTGATAGGTCCCGCCGCGCGACTCATAGTCTTCAAGCATCTTGCTGATCTGGTCCATCATGGGCTGCGGCGGGAACTTCTCTGCACCGGGAAAGCCCGGCAAACGGCCGCTGGGGCCCCAGGTTCCCGGGTCGGATCCTGCGGTATTGGAAACAGCAAGGTCATCGGTGCCGTAAATCCACAAGGCCGGCGGTTTCGGTTCAGCATCCAGAATCCGCTCTACCAGGTTACCCACGTACCTCGGTGACATGGCATTGGTCGCGCCCCATTTGCCGGGTCTTACGTAGGGCCAGTTTGCGGATACCTCCCTGTCACCCGGTAATTCACGATCGCCGATATGAACCCGGAACATCGCATCAATCAGTGCATCTTCACGCTCGGGAATAAACCCCTCTCCCCAGACCAGGCGGCGCATAATGCCGCGCGGACTGAAATCGGACAAGGAATCACGGTCGCCAGCCAGGATACACTTGACCAGCTCCGGATTGATCAGGCCACCACCTGAACCGGCATAGTCATCGGTGGTCGGTGTGCCCGCAGCATCACGCGTGCCGCCAAAGCCGAAGGGCGACCCGGGCCCGGCAAGCGTGGCGGACATCAGCCGTTCAGGCGCACTTGCCATGGTCCACCAGACCACCAGTCCACCCAGTGAAACACCCACCAGGTGAAAGCGCTGGTAACCCAGGTGGTCCATCAGCGCCAGCGCGTCATCCACAAAATCCTGCATACCCCGGGTCGCGTCGATCTTCACATCCGGGTCGGCGTCACCATAACCACGCTGGTCCGGTGCAATCCCCCGGTAGCGGGGCGGGAGTTGCAACATCGTTTCCTCCCACCAGGTCGCAGTTGAGAAATTACCGTGGATGAACAGCACCGGAATGCCATCTTCGGGGCCGGAGAACAAAACCCGTGTGGTCAGCTTGCTTGTACTAACGGTTTGGGCCGTGATGCCATCAAGAACAGGGGTGCTCATTCGCTTACCTCGTGGGCTTCGAGCAGTTTTTTGTCGATCTTGCCGATGGCGGTCAAAGGCAGGGCATCGAGCAGCACGATCGAACGCGGCAGCTTATAACGTGCCAGGCGCTCTTTGAGGAAGGCCCTCAGGTCTTCCTCGTCGTAGTCTTCGTCCACCACCACGAATGCGCGGCCGACCTCGCCCCAGGTCCCGTGTGGCACGCCGACAACAGCAGCTTCCTCGACGCTTGGATGGGCCAGCAAAACCGATTCAATTTCAGCAGGATAAACATTTTCGCCGCCGCTGATAAACATCTCTTTTGAGCGGCCGAGTATCGAGTAACAGCCGTCGTCATCGACCACTGCAATGTCTCCGGTATGCAGCCAACCATCGCGAATGGTCTCCGCCGTGGCCTGCGGGTTTCTCCAGTAACCTGCGATGACGTGCGGGCCGCGTATCAGCAGTTCGCCAGCCTCGCCGGGCGCGCAGGTCGTGCCGTCATCACGGATGGTTTTCATGTCGATATGAAAGATCGGGTAACCGACCGAGCCGATCTTCTCACGGACCTTTTCAGGCGGCAGCCAGAAATTATTGCCGGACGCCTCGGTCAATCCGTAACCCATTTTGAAATCAACACCACGTTCCCAGAATTTTTCCATGATAGGAATGGGGCAAGGCGCGCCGCCGCTGATCACCAGTTCCAGGCGGGAAAAGTCCGCCTCGGCCCAGCGTGGGTGTTCCTGCAGCATCTGGAACATGGTTGGTACCGCCACATAATGGGTAATGCCTGAATGCTCAACCATATCGAAGGTCTCGTCCGGGTCGAAGCCGGAGCAGAGTATGGTGGTGCCTCCGGAATGAACCATTGGCACCATGAAAATATGCGGGCCACCGATATGAAAAAACGGCAGTTGTATAGCCGCCTTGTGCTGACCATTGACACCCCATGAGGCCATGGTATTGATGCTATTCCATGTCACATTGCCATGTGTCAGGACCGCGCCCTTGGGCAGGCCGGTGGTACCGCCTGTGTAATAAATTCCCCACGGGTCATCAAGCGTAAGCTCCGGCTTCTCCGCAAGCTGAGCGCACAGACTTTCGCGATCAGCGAAGTCGAGCTCCCCGTCACCCGGATTGGTCATTGCAACGACATGTTCGACCGTGGTGCATGCAGGTTTCAGTTCATCGACCTGCGAGCGCCAATCCTCACTGTAGATCAGCACCTTTGGCTCGCCGGCCGAGATAATGCCTTTCAGTTCGTGCACGGTCAATCGCCAGTTCAGGTTCTGAAGGATTACACCGATCTTTGATGCCGCCCAAAACAGGTCGAGGTACTCTGTCCGGTTCGACGAGTAAACGGCGACCCGGTCGCCCTTGGCCACGCCAAGGCCCTTCAGGTAATTGGCTGTCTGGTTGGCGCGTGCATTCCACTCGGCATAGGTGATTTCCAAGCCGGTGGCATAATCGATCAGCGCAGTCCGGCCAGGTGTCAGTTTTGCACGCTTGTCCAGCCAGTCGGTTACAAAGTGTGAGGTTTGCTTCATTTGGGTAATCCCCATTGAACAATAGCGCCTGCCCAGACATAACCGATGCCGGCGGCGATGATTGCCATGGTGTCACCCGGTTTAAGACGGCCCTGCTCAATGCCGGCTTCAATATTGATAATGGCATCCTGTTCGCCGATATGACCGATGTTGGACATATAAACGCTTTGCTCCCCGGTCAATCCCAGGAGGCCCAGCATTTCCTTGTGAGCGGAAGGTTTGACCAGGGACATGTTGAAAAAATCGATATCGGCCCGCGTATATGGAGTGCCATCGGTCTTATTGCCCGACTTTCCAAGCGCGACATCCACACATTCGACCCAATTGCGTATAGACACTTCCCCTAACCTGCTTTTCATGGCTTCCGGTTCAAGCAGCCTGAATTTGAAATCTCCATCTTTTACTGCCTGGTCGGTCGGGTGCGCAATCGTGCCACTGGCAGGCACCACGACGTGGCGGCTCATAAAGCCGTCGGCAATAAGATGATCACCCAGCACCCGGTTTTCCGGCCAGTCACGCTTCACGATCATGGCGCCGGCGCCTGCCCCAATATTAAACAGGAACGAGGTTTTAATATCGCTCAAATCGATAAAATGCGAAACGCCATAGCCACCACCGATCAGCACGGTGTTGATAGACGGATCATCGGCCATCAGGCTCCGCGCCAATTTTAATGCGGCAACCGTGGTGGCGCAGCGCGTATGAATATCAAGCCCCCATGCCCGTTTCGCGCCGATCCGGTGGGCCAGGTCGATGGCCGTGGTCCACAGCATGTATTCCCGCCATTCTTCGGTGGTGCATAGCACCACGTCGATTTCCATGGGATCGATACCGGCCCTGTCTATGGCCTTGCGTGCCGCATTGACCGCCATATCATTGGGATGAACCTCGGGATCCAGTACAAACTTACGCTCGATACCGAGTTTTTCGCGAACGACCCATTCCGGCAAACCACTCTGTTCTGCGATCTCCGCTGACGTGACATAGGTGTCCGGAAACCATGTGCCGGTGGATACGATACCCATTGTGGTCATTTTTCAGTCTCCGGTGAAATACCCCTGGCAATCAAATCGACCACGATGTCGGCAATTTCAGAGGCAGACCTACGGTCATCCCAGGCGGCATAGCGCATACCGAGGAACACGGAAACCCCCATGATTGCCCAGCTCCAGGTTTCATAATCACCACTGCGTATTTCGCCTTTTTCCGCTGCGCTTTCGAGATGCTCGCCATAGGCGCTGGCAAAACCCTCATAGTGTTGACGGTACTCCGCGGGCGCAACGAACTCGGCCTCGGTCATGATGCGGTATATCGCCTTATGTTGACGTGCGAATTCGATGTAGGCCTCGATACCCAACTTTTCGGCAGACAGGCGATCCGGTGCGCCGGTTACCCGTTCACCAATCCACTCCCGGGTACGCCGGCTCATGTGATTTACCAGGGCCCTGAAAATCTCTTCCTTGCTTTCGAAGTATGTATAAAAGGTTCCAAGCGCAACCCCGGCACGATACGTGATACCGCTGATGCCTGCCTCGTGAAAGCCTTTTTCACCAAATTCACTCTCGGCAGCCTCCAGTAACTTGTTACGGGTTTTTCTGCCGCGAGCCGTTTTGGGTTGTTTATTTGAACTTGAAACTTGATTCATGTTTCATAATGTTGCAAACTTTGGTGCAATTGGCAAGAAGGATTTTCAATTTCGACCAACTATTTATAACAAAAATAGCAGATCGCACCGTATTCGGCACACACAGATGGAGAACATAAATGTATAAATCCACACAATATTCAAAGGCTAAGGGGACTGCCTGTCGGGGGCTTACAGCAGCCATCGCAACGGCACTGTTTGCAATCACACTCAGTCCAACAGTGGTCGCGCAGTCCGGGCAGGACGAGGCAACAGGCGACAAACAGCTTGAAGAAGTGATCGTCACTGCCACCCGGCGGGAAGAGAGCCTGATGGAGGTTCCTATTGCGGTCACGGCGATTTCGGGTGAAGAACTTGATGCCTTTGGCGCGCTTGATATCACCTACGTTGCGCAGATGTCACCCAATACAACGCTCAAGGTGTCACGCGGCACCAATACGACACTCACGGCATTTATCCGTGGTGTCGGCCAGCAGGACCCGGTTCCGGGCTTCGAGTCCGGCGTGGGCATTTATCTTGATGATGTTTACCTGAATCGCCCGCAGGCCGGCGTGATGGATGTTTATGATGTTGAGCGCATCGAGGTTTTGCGTGGTCCACAGGGCACCTTGTATGGCCGTAATACCATCGGTGGCGCCATCAAGTACGTTACCAAGAGGCTCAACCCCGATAACGTTGAGGGCAAGGCCAAATTCTCCTACGGTACCGATAACATGCTTGACCTGGTCTTAACCGGATCAGCACCTCTGAACGATACTTTCAGGATCGGTGGTTCAATCGCCAGCTTCAATCGTGATGGTTTTGGTGAAAACCTCAATCTGCCTAAGCTGGATAACTATAACAAGGACGTATTGGCTGCCCGTTTCAGTGCCGAATGGGAGCCGAACGAAGACTTGTTTTTGAAGTTCTCATATGACTATGTGGATGATGATTCCGACCCAAGGCAAGGTCATCGCCTGGAACCGGCAGCGTTTTCCGGAAACCCGGTACTGAAAAATGTCTTTGACACAGAGGCAGGACTCAATAACCCCACCCAGTCCGTTAAAGCGTCGGGTTATGCACTATCGGTACAGTGGGATGCAAGTCAAATGCTGACCGTGAAAAACATCCTGTCTTATCGCGATGACGAAACCTGGACGCCGATTGACTTTGACAGTCTGCCGGCAGCGGATCTTGACGTACCGGCCATGTACGAAAACGACCAACTCTCCAATGAGTTGCAGTTTTTGTTTTCAGGTGACAACTGGAGTGGCATTGCCGGTTTATATTACCTGGATGCAAATGCATCCACTGGTTTTGACGTGATTCTGAGCCAGCTTGGCGATCTCTTTGGTTTGCCCGGTTACAATGCCTTCACCGGTGGTGATGTCAACACCAAGACCTGGTCCCTGTTTGCTGATTTCACCTATGACTTTACCGACCAGTGGAGCGTGTCCCTGGGTGGCAGGTATACGTCGGATAAACGTACTTCAACGGTCTTGAGACAAACCAAGATTTTTGGAACCTCGCCGATTTTTGGTGGCGTCGCGGTACCCATTGCGACCACATCCGACTTCGATGGCTCTGAAACGTTTACCAAGTTCACCCCCAGGGTTGCCATCGATTGGACACCCAATGATGATCAACTGCTTTACGGCTCTTACAGCGAAGGTTTCAAGGGTGGCAGTTTTGACCCGCGCGGTCAGACCTCCCTGGCACCCGACCTCGACGGTGATGGCGTGGTCAGCGAAAATGAAGTCTTTGAATTCATGAAATTTGATCCGGAAACCGTAAAGACTTTCGAGTTCGGTTGGAAAACCACGGCGCTGCAGGGCCGCATGACTTCCAAGCTGGCAGTATTTTTCTCCAAGTACACCGATGTGCAGGTTCCTGGTTCGATCGGCTTTGACTCGACAGGTGATGGCGTCAACGATACCTTTGTTGGCATTACATCCAATGCCGGTAAGGCCGATATCAATGGTATTGAGTGGGAAGGACAGGCAATTCTGGCAGATGATATAGGACGCAGCGGCAGCCAGATGCGTTTCGGTTGGGCTGTTGGTTACATCGATGCCGAATACAAGGAGTTTATCGACGCCTTTGGTGAAGACGTGGCGGACGAGCGGGTATTTCAAAACACACCTGAGTGGACTGCCACCGGTACGTTTACCTACGAAACACCTGTGAACCTTTTCAAGACTTCCGGTCTTCTCTCGCTTATCACCTCGGTTGCTTACCGGGACGATACCAGCCAGTTTGAAGTGCCAAACCCATGGCTGGATCAGCCCGCATATACATTGTGGGATCTGAGCCTGGTCTGGACGCAGGACAGCGGTCATTGGAGTGCCGGCCTGCATGGCAAGAACCTCACCGACAAGGAATACAAGGTGGCAGGATACTTCTTCCCGGCTCTTGGCCTGGAAAACAATATCACCGCTTTTTACGGTAACCCCCGGCAGATCTGGGCCACCGTGCAGTACAACTGGTTCTGATGACCGGAACCTGTTGAGAAACACGACGGCGTAGCTTCGGCTGCGCCGTCTTTCTTTATTCTGCTTTAATGTACTAACTGATTTGGCGGGCAGCAAAACGCCTGCCTTACAGTCGCACCCGAAAACCGTTTGAAAGGAGGATATGATGGCCGCAGAAAGAATAGAATCGCTGCTCGTCATCGCAAGCGCGCTGCTGTGGCTTGTGATGGTCGGCCTGGCGGCAATGGGCCACTGGCTGGCCGCTCTTTATGCATTGCTTCCTCTCCTGTTGGTATACGGCGTGCTGGGTTCATCACACAAGGGCCGGTTTGATCTTCGCCTGGTGGCCTTTCCCACCCTGATCTGGATCCTGTTGTGGGCAGCCGCGTTTACATTGGGTAATTACTACGCCGAAATTTTTTCCGGACAGGCACCTGAATTCACGGTCCTCGGTTTCCATCCTTCCTTTGCAGCGATTGTCGTTTTGTTCTGGATCGTGCCGACCCTGTTGATGGGGTTTGGCTTTGAAGCCGTGAAGGATCGATGGCTCTCCAGGGAGCGATGGGACGAATTCGTCAACCGTATAAGCGAGCTTTCCGCACAAGACAGCGATACAGAAGACAGCGATACCGGGGACGAGAAATGAGTGAGTCTGCAAAATACCTGATTCTCACCTCATCATTCCTGGTCCTGGCCATTTCGTTCGCCATCGGCCTGTGGGCGAAGAAAAAAGTCACCTCGCCGGAAGAGTTTTTTGGTGGTGCGAAGATTTTCGGCCCGCTCACTGTCGGCCTGGCGACCATGGCCGCGGTTGGCAGCGCCTTCGCGGTTGTTGGCGTGCCAAGCCTGGTTTATAGCACGGGTAATGCGATCCTGTTGTTCATGTTCGCCGCACCGGCCTTCGTATTTGGCTACCTGGTGATCGGCAAAAAGGTGCGGGGCATGGCCGAGATCGGCAAAGTTGCCAGCCTCGGTGACCTGTCGGACCTTCGCTTTAACAGCCACCGGGGCATCAAGCTGATGCTGTCGATCATGCTATTCCTCGGTTGTGCGATGTACCTCTCGGCCCAGGTCGAGGCCTGCGCCAAGCTGTTCGAAAACCTGTTTGACTGGAATAAGGTGGTTATCAGCGTGGTCATCTTCACCATCCTGATCGCTTACACGGTGATCAGCGGCGAGATCGGCGGTATCCTCACACAGGCCTTCCAGGGCTTCGTGATTGTCGTGGCCGGGTTTATTTTCATTATTTCGTTTTTTGTTGTGACCGGTGGTTTTGGGCCGGTACTCGAGGCCATTTCAGGCGCCCAGGGCCAGGCTGCGGGGCTCAATCCGGATAGCATGACGGCCTGGGGCAGCCTGCCCGGCTCTTTCTCTTTCGCCTGGGTGTTGCTGCCCACGCTGGGGATCATGTGCCAACCCCAGGTGCTGACACGCATGATGATGCTTAGGGACCCGAGAGATATGCCCCGGCTATCGATCTATGCCACCTGCACCAACATGATCGTCGGCATGATGGTCATGGCAATCGGCTACTGTGCAATCTACCTGGTGGCCAACGGCACGGTCTCTATCATCGATTCTGACAAGGCGGTGTTCAAGGTGGCGGATTACCTCGGCATCGTGGCACAGCTGTTCGTCTACCCCGCGGTGCTGGCAGCAGCGCTTTCCACCTCCAGTCTTTTCCTTTCATTGGCCGGTAATATCGTATCGCGTGATTTGCCCAGCTCTGTTGGCCTGACAATCAGCCCTGCAAAGCAAATGACCGTGTCACGGATCGCCATGTCGGTCATGGGTATCCTGGCCATTGCTTTTGCCGCGGCCAGTGGTGACATGGTGGCCATTTTGGGAACCTATGGTTTTGGTACACTGACGGCAGCCACCTTTCCAATCTTTATAATCGGGCTGCTTTGGAAAGGCGCCAACAGCCGCGGCGTCATGCTGGGTATGCTGACCGCACTTTTGTGCACCGTTGGCGGTGTCAGCATCGAGTTGCTGAAAAAGTCCGGTTCGATCGATTTCAACTGGCCGGGAGGCATTCCCTGGTACATCTTCGTCATGGCCGCTTCCGTGGTCGTGACGATTTTTGCCTCGCTGCTGTCGCGAAATGATGTCCTCGACAAACGTGTCGAACTGGCGATGGATTTGTAAGCTGCCCGGGGTGCTTACTCCGGGTGAACAACCTCGTACGGCCAATCACGTATTCCGCCCACCAGGCTGACGGCCTGTAATTTATGCTGGCGCAGTATCATGGCGGCAACGTCGCTGCGCTTGCCCGAGTGACAGTAGACGACATACCGGTGACCATGCTCCAGCTCGCCGACACGCTCACGTAATTCAAGCAGTGGTATCAATGTGCAGTCCGGGATGTATTCCATCTCGAACTCCTCCTCGTAACGCACATCCAGCAGACGCGCGCCTTCTTCGAGCATGGCGTTGGCAACCCTGGGGGTCACCCTTTCGATCATGGTGGCATTGATCAGTTCATCAAAATCCTGTTTTTCCAACACCAGCAGACGGGACTTGTCGATCATCCTGATCCGCGCGTTGCGAACGCCACCGGTCACCAGCGCTTCCTCACCAAAATAATCACCGATCGTCAGTGTTTTGGTCAGCGTCATCTTGTCTTCATAAAGCTCGGGACGCCAAAGTTCCGCACTGCCCTTTTCAATAAAATAGAACTGGCTGGCTTCTTCACCCATGTCAAAAATGACATCACCGGGCTCGGCATCAAGCGGCTTCAGACGGCGGAATACCTCCTGGGCATTTTCCAGCGGCAATTGACTGAAAATCTGCGGGTTGCGTAACTTTCCCAGCCACTCGTGGAAGGGTGCATCGGTCTCGGTATCGCTACGCAGGCTTTCCCAACTCAATAAGAAGTCCAGTCGTGCCGGGTTGATGCGGCCCAGCACCGATGGTTGCGTGGCGGTAAATGTACTGCTGCCATTGGCCAGGCAGACGGGGCGCGTTAGGGTGTTATGCGGTCCCAGCAGGTTTTCCTCACCATCACCGGCCTGAATTACTTCGCCGGCAAGCACGAATATACACTCCTCATGCGCGCCATTGAAGGAGATGCAATCACCGGGCTCAAGCTCGTAGCGACGCATCAGCCTCAAAAGCTGACCTTCGGGGATTGCCGCCAGTGGCGCATAGTTCTCGCGCAAAGTGCGGATGTTGTTTTCCAGTACTGCCTTCATATAATTCACTCGCCTGTTGGCCTAAGAGGGTCCGTGACTAGCCGCCTGCATGCCAGGGTCGATACACCGAAAGGATGATGGTCTTAAATGAATTTATTGTTTTTCTCATTCACAAACATAGTACATATATTTTTAAGGCCTGCAATAGACTGCACGAAAAATGCAGGATACCGGTAACATCAAAGTTCTGGTACGGGCGTGCAATTTTGCGCTCTTCGCAGGCGCGATTTACAATCACCAACACTGATGCTGCCGGACAGGGTGTTAACCACAGCACAGAATACCCGGTGAAAACCACTGACCATGCACAAGCCCTGTAAATCATTCTGGATTGGCTCGAGCAGGAAGCAAAAGCGCTCACGCTTGTTGCGGCCGGTCACCGGGTCGTGCATGGCGGCACTGCCTTCTCACAAGCGGTGCGTGTGAACAAAAAGGCATTCGACCAATTACAGTCATTCGTCACCCTGGCGCCGCTGCATCAACCGCATGCTTTGCAGGCCATCGAGGCACTGAACGCACAACGCCCGCAGCTGCCGCAGGTGGCCTGTTTCGATACCGTTTTCCGTACCAGCATGCCGTTGCACGAACATCGGTTCGCCCTACCCCTTTCGCTGGTGCAGCAGGGTATTCGGCGCTATGGCTTTCATGGTCTGTCATATGAATACATCAGTGGCGTCTTACCGGCATATCTGGGTGAGGCGGCAAACGGCAAAGTGGTGATCGTGCAGCTGGGACATGGAGTCAACATGTGCGTGGTGAATAATCGACAAAGCATCGCAACGACCATGAGCTTTACGCCACTGGATGGCTTACCCATGGCCACGCGCAGTGGCGCCATTGATCTGGCGATTGTGCTGTATTTACTGGAGCATGGTATGACTGGGAAAAAGTGATGGAAAAAGTGATGAGAAAAAGTGATGACACCCATGTCTTTCATTGCTAGAAGTGATGCGTGTCTTCTTTCTCCCCTTCATCCTCTTACCTATACTCATATTGCCATATCCAGCGATCAAAGTTGCATTTTGATCGCCTTTTCCTTTGGATGAAATGTGGGTGTCTTAGTTCTATTTCCTTAGTTCTATTTCCTTCTATTTTCGGCTAACGGCCAATTCGGGGCATTCATAAGTTTATGGTGTGTATCACTTCATGCACGCGCTGTTTTTATCTTTTTTACACTTCAGCTACAGCATGAGCTAATATGGGAAGTCTTCTCTTCTGAACACGACTTTTGAGTTTGGTCGTAAGAAGGTCATGATCGACAGTAAGAACATTCTCAGCACCTGCGAGACTGCTTTTGCAGTGGATCGCAATGGGCAGATAGTGATTTGGAATCAGGCCGCAGAGCAAACCTTCGGATATTCTGAGTCCGAGGCACTTGTTAAGCAATGCTGGGAATTATTGTCGGGACTGGATATCTTTGGTAATCCGTCGTGCTGCGAAGGCTGTCCGATCCGCGCTGCGGCATTTAATGATGAGCCAATAAATCGCTTCCAGATTTATTTTGAAACCGCTTCACATAAGCGTAAAAGAGTCACGGTCAGTGCCCTGATTCTATTCAATGGTCCTGGCAAGAAGGTATTTGTTCATTTATGCCACCCTGAATCGGAATTGGCCGGATCTACGGTCATCAAACACACTGCAAATCACCTCACCCTAAATGAAGAATGCAAAACCCTGACACCCAGGGAAACAGAAGTGCTAACCCTTTTGTACAAGGGCATGACCGTAGCGAAAATTGCTGCTTTGTTGAGTGTCAGTTCCTCCACCGTTCGCAATCACACCCATCACATCCTTCGTAAACTCGAGGTCCATAC
>JBFFWN010000082.1:0-13529 GCA_041570235.1 Lysobacterales bacterium
CCTGCGTATCATTCAACCCCGCGTGCCCATCAAACGCGGCGAACATCGACTCGACGGTATCGATCCAAAGCGAAGAAACCTCCTCGTCCGGTTTTACGATGCCCCTGTATTGCCTGAGGCGCTCTTCACGGCAGCGCCAGGCTCGCCGGGCGCCAGGGTTTTGATATAAAAACGCTGCCAACTCAACGACTTCAACGTCCGCCACATTATCCAAACCCAGGCCTCTTAGCTGTGAAGCCGATGAGTAGAAAAGATTATTAACGTTTTGGAGCAGACGCGTGTAAATTACCGATTCGCCAGGCGTAAGTTCGTCGCCGGCATATCCTTTAACCCAAGTTTCTGCATTCTCAATGATTGCATTGCCCGAGTCTATTGTGTTGGCAAGCGTACTTGCATTCATCTCGGCAATCGCTATTTCCTGGGTTTGCTGCATTTGCATACCGACAAATATCAGCGAAGCAACAATTGCGGTGATACCCATTAATTCTGCGAACATTTTCCAGTCTTTGAACATATCGTCACGTCTTCATAAATGCATTCGAAAATCAGCATAGCTGGAAAACCGCCGGATGTCCGCTTCGGATCATCAGGTAGTGCGAAACAGGCGTCAGTGCGTTATCGTTTGCCTATGGACAATTTACGCGCTCAAGAATCACCGGTAAGCATGATGACAAGAACCCTTTCTGTATTATGCCTGGTGCTGTTTTCGCAGCCGGTAATGCCACAATTGTCGGCGGAAATGAGCGATGAAAACATCCTCAACCCGGTCATTGAAGAGCCGCTGCAGGTGGAATTCAAGGAGTGGCTGGTGCCATGGGAGGACTCGCGGCCCCGTGATCCGGACGTGGCGCCCAACGGCGTGATCTGGCTGGTTGGGCAGGGCGGTGATTACGCAGCGCGTTTTGATCCCGAAACCGAACAGTTCCGACGCAAGGATTTGCCGCCCGGTACCGGGCCGCACAATATCATTATCGATTATGACGGTACGCTGTGGATCGCCGGCAACCGGCAGGCTTTTATCGGCCGTATGAATTCGATGAGCGGCGAACTGAAACGTTATGCCCTTCCGGTCGAAGGCGCCAGGGATCCGCATACACTTGTGTTCTCAGGTGATAATGAAATCTGGTTCACACTTCAATGGGGCAATGCCGCCGGTCGTTTTAACAAACGAAGCGGTGATATCGACCTGGTTCCAATGCCCTTAGACCTGGCGCGGCCCTATGGCATCAGGATGGATTCAAAAGGCCATCCATGGGTTGCCCTGCTGGGCGCCAACGCCCTGGTCACCATAGACCCCCGGAACATGACATCACAGGCCATATACCTGCCACGTGAGAATGCACGCCTGCGAAGACTGGATATCACACCGGACGACAAGGTCTGGTATGGCGATTATGCACAGGGTTATATCGGTCTTTATGATCCGCAGACCGGCGAGTTCAGCGAATGGAAAACACCCAGCGAAAACTCGCTGCCCTACGCGATGGCCATTGACCCGGCGGGCCGTGTCTGGTTTGTAGAAACCGGCCCGCAACCCAACCTGCTGGTGGGTTTTGATCCTGAAAGCGAGGCATTTTTCAGCATCACGCCGATACCAAGCGCAGGCGGCTCGGTGCGGAACATGGTTTACGACCCGAACCGTAACAGCCTGTGGTTTGGTACCGATACCAATTTTCTGACCCAGGCAATACTGCCGTGATAGCCCGGATGTTAAGTCCTTATGAGTGACACCAATTATGAAGTGCTGGAAAGCATCCGCGCGTACCTTAAAGCAGCCAATGTTGAGTATCGTGAATCCGAACATGGCCCGACCCGCACCTCGGAGGAGTCCGCTGCAGCACGCGGGGAGGACATGAAAGTCGGTGCAAAAGCATTGCTGTTGAAAACCGATGATATCTTCAGGTTGTTTGTGCTTCCGGCGGACCGAAAACTCAAGTCTTCTGCTATTCGGCATCGGCTGGGTGTAAAAAAGACACGCTTTGCCCATGTAGAAGAGCTAAAGGAAATGACCGGTGTAGTACCGGGTTGTGTACCGCCGTTTGGTGAGCCAATTTTGCCGTTTGAGCTGTACGCCGATGATGCCGTAGGTGTGGTTTCTGACAAGGTGGCCTTCAATGCCGGTTCCTTGCGACACTCGATTATCATGTCGGCCAGTGACTGGGAACGCCTCGCCAAACCCATCCGTTTCAGTTTTTCGGAGCTATAATTAACAATACAGATGAAAAGTAAACAAAAAATACTGTACCTGGTCCGCCATGCAAAATCGTCATGGAAAGACGCCAGTCTCGGCGACAGGGAGCGACCTCTGAATAAGCGCGGCCGCGAAAGCGCACCGGTAATGGGTCAGCGTATGGCCGAACAGGGCCATGTACCTGACCTGATCATTTCAAGCCCGGCCAAGCGCGCATATTCCACCGCAAAGAGATTCGCAAAAGAGCTTGGTTATAACAAGAAAAATATCCTTCGTCATGAAGCCCTGTATTTCTCGGGCGTTTTCAGCATGTGTGAAATGCTTGAAGCGGTCGATAATCGACACCGAAAAGTCATGATCGTGGGCCACAACCCGGCGATGACAAAGCTGTTGAATACGCTTTGCGACGCATCAGTTTTCAATATGCCAACCAGCGCCGTGGCAATCATCGGTTTTGACATCGATTCCTGGACAGGCATAGAGGAAGAAAGCGGAGTTTTATTGGGTTATGGCTTTCCCAAGTCCCACCCGGACTTCAAGGCGGGGCTTCGCGATTGAGCCCCGTTTCGATCAGATCAGCTTCAGTCTGACCGAAGCTGTTCCGTCACCCAGCGCTGCACTTCGGTTTTAAGGATATCCAGCGGCACAGAGCCCAGCGACAGGATGAAATCATGAAAACCGCGAAGGTCGAAATCCACACCCAGGCTTGCTTCCGCCCCACGGCGTAATTGCCAGATCGTATATTCACCCAGTTTGTAACTCAGGGCCTGACCCGGCCAGGAAATATAACGATCGATTTCGGTGGTGATCTCGTGAATCGACAGGGCGGTGTTATCCGCGAGGTAGTTTTGCGCCTGTTCCCTGGTCCAGCCCTTTGAATGGATGCCGGTATCGATCACCAGCCTGCAGGCGCGCCACATCTCGTAGGTCAGGCGGCCAAAGTCCTGGTAGGGGGTTTCGTAGATATCCATTTCAATACCCAGCTTTTCGGCATACAGGGCCCAGCCTTCGCCATAGGCCGAGATATAGTCATTGCGTCTGAAATCCGGCTGTTCTCCCTGCTCCGCGGCCAATGCGATCTGCTGGTGGTGACCGGGCATGGCTTCATGCAGGGTCAGCGCCGGCAGCGTGTAAAGGGTGCGGCTTTCCAGTGCATAGGTGTTGACCCAGTAGTAGCCGCCCCGGTGTGCGCTCAAGGGCGCGCCCACGTAACGGCCTGCGGTGTAAAAGGGCGCAATACTCTCGGGCACCGGCGCCACGCCGTAGGGCTGGCGGGGCAATTTTCCAAACAGCATGGGCAAACGGCCATCGATTTTCTTGGCGAAATAGGATGCCTCCGCCAATAACTCGTGTGGCGTTTTCGGATAAAACTGCGGGTCGGTGCGTAGAAACTGGATAAATTCTGAGAAATCGCCTTCAAACTCCAGTTCCTCAATGATGGTTTCCATTTCAGCGCGGATACGGGCAACTTCGGACAAACCCAGTTGGTGAATCTCATCGGCCGTCATATCCAGCGTGGCATACTGGTAAATCTGTTCATCGTAGAACCTTTTACCATTGGGCAGGCTGCTGGCCCCCAGGGTGGTTCGCGCATTGACGAAGTACTCATCCACGAAGAAATCGTATAGACGCTGGTAGGCTGGAACCACACCCTCCATCACGGCGTTTTTGGCTTCAGCAACCAACCGTTGCTGTTTTTCAGGGCTGATGTTTTTGTCCTGTTTCAAAAATGGCTTATAAAAACTGCTGAGCTCCGGGCTTTCAACCAGTTGTTTGCGGATAGGCACCTCACGTCCGCTGAGGATGACCTTTGGTTGGCTCATGCCGGTTTTCAAACCTTCGCGCATCAGCGTGATGTATTCATCCATGACCGCCGGCAGGGCTTTGAGCCTGGAAATATAATCAAGATAATCCTGCTCTGAATCAAAATCGGTCTCATCGCCCCAGCGGTTCCAGGCCAGGAAAAATCCCCAGTCGCTGTTGAATGGGATCAGGTAGGCACGGGTTTCATAATCGGCCATAAACTGGTGTAACTGGCGGCCGAACATGCGGTAGTTAATGCATTCCTCTCGTTCCAGTTTTTCACAGGAAATGTTCGAAAGCTCTAGCTGCACGGCCTTCCAGAACTCATAGCGCCTGAGTTGGTCCTGTTCGCTGACATGGGTGATCTCACCGGCGTTATCCTTGATGTCATTGGCCCTGGCCAGTGCCGGGAACTCCTTGAGCCGGAAATTCCACTCACGCTCCACCAGTTCCTTGAAAGCCTCGCTGTCTTCCCCCGCGTATGCATTGAAACTCAAAAGTACCGCCAACAATGGAAACCATTTTTTCATGCTCATATTCCTGTGTTATTCGAAAACCGGTTTCGCTCAGAAAACCAGGAAACCTTCCCAGTAAGGGTCATCCTGCGGATCAACGGTGATGGTATTGTCACCGTATATCCGCGCCCAACCCTCGATGGAAGGGATGATAGCAGGGTAATCGCCCACGCTGGTCAACTCTTCTACGACCCCGGTGAACTGACTGCCGATATAACTCTCGTGCACAAAGCGGTCACCCTTGGCCAAACGGTTCCGCGCCACCAATTGCGCCATGCGCGCCGAGGTGCCCGTACCGCAGGGGGAACGGTCGATGGCCTGGTCGCCATAAAAAACCGCATTACGGGCGTCAGAGCCGGGCATCCTGGGTTTACCGGTCCATTCAAGATGAGACAAACCGCAAATTCTCGGATCCTCGGGATGGATAAAGCCGTATTTTTCGTTCAGACGCTGACGCAGAAGCGGACTGATACGCACGATATCACTGGCGCTGAGGTCCTCCAGATCCCGGTAATGCTGCTGGGGCTCAACGATGGCGTAAAAGGCGCCGCCATAACCCACATCCAGGGTCAATTCACCACCCAGTTCGGGGCAATCAACGGTCAAGTCCCTGGCGTGTAAGTATGCGGGCACATTGATCAGCTTGACCGATTTCACCTTACCGCCCTGCTCTGTATAACTCGCCACCACCTTGCCTGCCGGCGTCTCCAGGTTCAAGACACCGGGCACCTTCGGTTTGACCAGGCCTTTTTCGATGGCAATGGTGACGGTTCCTATGGTGCCGTGACCGCACATGGCCAGGCAGCCTGACGTTTCAATGTAGAGCACACCGATATCGCAATCGTCACGATTACTCGGGTACAACATGCTGCCCGACATCATCGCGTGACCACGTGGTTCAAACATCAACGCGGTGCGCATCCAGTCAAATTCACGCACAAAGTGTTCTCGCTTGTCCAGCATGGTCTCGCCCTGCAAGGGTGGTTTGCCGGAAGTGACCACGCGTACCGGGTTGCCGCAGGTATGGGCATCAATGCAATGAAAGGTTGTTGCGTCGGGCGTCTTCATGTTGCTGGTCATCTTCCTGGAGTCACTTTGAAAAACGGTCGATCCTGTATGCGGTCATGTCTGTCGTGGGTTCATTGCCATTCACCAGGTCTGCAATCAGGCGTCCCGTCGTCGGCCCCTGGGTAATGCCATAATGGCCATGACCGAAAGCATAGAACACATTGCCGTGGCTTGGCGATGCTGATATGACGGGCATTGAATCGACCATAAAAGGCCGGTGCCCCATCCATTGTGTTGCTCCCGCGGTTTTAAGACCCGGCAAATAGACAGCGGCCTGTTTGAGCAAAACTTCGGCGCGTCGATAATCCGGGGGGGCATCAAGAGGGGCAAATTCAGAGGTGCCGGCAAACCTCAGGCCATCTTCGAGCGGTGTCATGACAAATGCACGACTGACCGACATGACCGGGTATTGCAGTTCAATACCGGGATTGCTGACCTGGCTGTGATAACCGCGCTTGCCAATCAGGGGAACCTTGAAATCCAGCTGGGCAGCGAGGACATTTGACCAGGCGCCGGCGGCCACCACCAGTTGGTCAGCCTTGAGGCTTTTTCCGGACTCAGTTTGAATCTGAACGCCATTTTCATCGGCCGAAGTTGCAATGACGCGGTCCTGTATCCACTGCGCACCGTTGCCAAAGCAATAATCGGCGATACGCGCCGTGACTTTTGCCGGGTTCAGCAGGTGATGCCAGTCCGGCTCCATCACGGCCACGCCCCTGTCCAGCTTCAGGCCGGGCACCATCGAGTTGAGTTCCACCGCTGTCAGCCTTTGGGCATCGTAGCCCAGGCGCGAGGTCAGTTCATATTGCCAGGCGGCGTCTTGATACTCTTTCTCGGTGTCATAAATATGGATGGAGCCACGGGACTGTTTCAAACCGGTTGAACCCGTCGCCTGCAAAATTTCGTCATAGTCGGCAAACACCGTACGCATCAGGTTTGCCTGGGCCGCAGCAAGCACCTCTACCTTTGCCATATTGCTGACACGCCAGAAATGCCAGAACCAGGGCAACAGGGATGGCAGGGCCTTCCATTTGATCGCCATCGGCCCGAGCGGATCAAACAACCAACCCGGCACCTTCTTGATCAGGCCCGGATAGGACAAAGGCACCAGGCCCGAGGTCGCCAAACAGGCGGCATTGCCGAAACTGCAGGAGCGTCCGGGTAATTCGTGGTCGATCAGTGTGACCTGCAGGCCACTTTTCTGTAAATGCCAGGCGCAACTGGAACCCACTATTCCGGCTCCTATAACGACACAATGTCTCTTCATTTCAGCTCAATACATCCAGTCCGTTTACCAGGCCTTCGAGGATCGTGATAATCTCATCCAGGGCGCGTATCGCGCCTGCTGCGTCTCCTTCCGCCACCGCCAGCGCCAGTCCACTATGAAGTTCCGCAGACTTCATCAGATCGAGGGTGTTTCTGTGCATATACCATAAACGTCTGCACTGGCTGTGCATGAGCGTCAATGCATTCACCAGGAAGCGGTTGTCGCAGGCGTCTTCCAGCAATTCGTTTAAATCCTGGTCAAGCTGGAAAAATAACTCGAGATCATTGGCGGCAGCCAGCAGATTGTTTGACAGGAATTTTAGCGCCAGCCGTTGACGGGGGCTTGCTCTTTCAGCCGCCTTGACCACCATCAAGCGCTCCAAAACCCGGCGCGCTTCAAAAATCCGGACAAGATCCGACCGTCGCAATGGTGTAACCAGCAAGCCTTTTCGAGGCAGAACTTCCAAAAGCCCTTCAGCCGACAAGCGCTGGATCGCCTCCCTGACGGGCGTCCGGCCAATTCCGGTTTTGTCTACCAGTTGCTTTTCCCCGACCAGTTCACCGGGAGCGAAACGCAATGTCACCAGTTGCTGCTCCAACACCCGGTATGCCTGTTCGGCCAGGCTGGCAGGCACTGACTCCCGAAGGCTCCGGTCAGTCATAACTGTGGCCGCTTCTCCAATGCCTGTTGCACAATCCTGCGAACGTGCTCGACCCCGGCATCATCGAGGGACAGTCGTGGTGAACGGACCCGAGATGAACCCAGGCCCATCATCTCCTCGACCAGCTTTATCTGCTGTACGAATTTTGGCCCGATGTCGAGACTCAGCAGAGGCAGGAACCATTCATACAATTCTCTCGCCTCCGACCATTTACCGGCACACATCAGGTCGTAAAGACGCACGGTTTCGTGCGGAAACGCCACCACCAGTCCGGCTACCCAACCCACTGCGCCCAGGGAGAAACTCTCAAAGGCGAGATCATCAACCCCACAGAAGATGGCATAGCGGTCACCACAAAGGCGACGGATTTCCGGAATCCTGCGCGTATTGGCGGATGATTCCTTGATGGCGACAAACTTCGGGTTGCCTGCAAGTGCAGCAAAATCAGCCGGGCTCAGATCGGTGCCGTAGGCAACCGGGTTGTTATACAGCATGATCGGGACATCCGCTGCTGCAGCCACCTCTTCCAGGTAATGCATTGTCTCGCGCTGGTCACTGGCATAACGCATGGGGGGTAACAGCATGAAGCCATCGATCCCCATTTGCCCGGCGCGCCTGGCATAGTGACAGGCCTGCCTCGTATCGGATTCGGCAATACAGGCCAGCAACGGCACTCGGCCATTGATCTTCTCGATGAAGAACTCTGTCAGTTGCAGCTTCTCTTCCATGTCCAGCGTGGAGTTCTCGCCGAGCGAGCCAAGAATGATAATGCCATGCACACCGGCTTCAAGTTGAAACTCGAGGTGCTCTGCCATTGCATCCAGATCGAGACTGAAATCTTCCTTGAACTTTGTTGTGACCGCCGGAAAGACACCTTTCCATGTATCTGTTTTCATGTGTTATTCTCTTCTATTCTATAATATATTACTGATATATCAGATATCATGCAGCAACTCTGAGACCAGGTCAATCAATTATTCCAAGCCGGTTGCTGAAGCAGGGCGAAACCGCTCGATGATGTCGGTCAGCCTATCCAAAGGCAACGCCTTGATGGTGCCCTTGAAGCCGTGGGTGGTGACACCGGCAACCAGTGCATTGTAGATCGCCTCCTCCGCTGCCTCCATTGAAGCCTCAAACAGCGGCGACAGCATGTTATTGGGCAGGTCCTCAATGGCGCTGACAGAATTGCGGCGAAGGGCGGTGCGACGCACCGACTCGGCGGTTGAAAAAGCTATGGCGTAATCACCCGAGCCATTGGTGGCCGGTGATCCGGTGCGCGCAATGGCCATCAATGCCCGCCTGGCAAGCCTGGTCAGGTTTCGATCAGATAGCGGCGCGTCGGTTGCCACCACCAGGATGACTGACCCGTCGGCATCGCCGTTGTCCAGCTCATCGCGAAGATAAAACTGATCAAGTTCCTTACCGACCGGAATGCCGTCCATCTGCAGGACGCCCCCATAATTGGTCTGGACCAGAACCCCCACGGTATAGGCGCCCATTTGTGCCGGCAGACGACGTGAACTGGTGCCTATGCCGCCCTTCCAGCCAAAATTGATCGTACCGGTGCCGGCACCGACCGCGCCTTCGGGCACCGCCCCATCCCTGGCTTCACTGATGGCCTTTAAAACGTGTTCCTGTGTGACCACCCTGCGGCGTATGTCATTCAGAAAACCATCGTTGGTCTCACCCACCACTGCATTAACCGAACCGGCGCTTTCATTTCCCGGTTGTTTCAGCGTGTAGTCGATAACCCCCCTCATGCCCTCGGCGACGGAAAGCGTGTTGGTCAGCACCACGGGCGTTTCAATTTCGCCCAACTCGATGATCTGTGTGCTGCCGGCAAACTTGCCGAAACCGTTAGCCATTGCAAACCCCGCCGGCACCTTGTCCTGGTACAAATTGCCAGCGTGGGGCAATATCGCCGTGACGCCGGTGTTGATATCAGTGCCTTCTTTAAGGGTCACGTGCCCAACCCGCACACCGGCCACATCGGTAATCGCATTCTGCGGACCCGGTGAAAGAATGCCTGGCTGAATTCCGAAGTCACGGGCACGCGGTTTGACCCCTTCATTCGCCGCTTGTGCAGGAGACGCAAACAGCTCTGCAGTTACAGCGGTTGACAGCAACATGGCCGTTAATAGCGATAGCGGCAAAGCAATGGAATAAGTTCGGCTTGTTGATATCATTGCCATCTCATTGGGAGAATTAATTGTTGAACCAAGGACACAGTTTCTCATACGCGGACATGCTTATGAACACAAATTCAAAGGTTATATCATGACCTTTCCAACGCCATTGATTGGCATCCTCGGTGGTATGGGCCCGCAGGCCGGTCTGGATATGGCCGAAAAACTGATTGCGATGACCAGTACACAATGCGACCAGGACCATATACCTTTTGTGCTTTTCTCCCTGCCCGGGTCGGTGCCCGACCGAACCGCGTTTCTACTTGGCAAATCCTCAGAAAATCCGGCATATGCAATTGCATCGCAATTCGAAGCGATGGCGCAAATGGGCGTAACGGTCGCTGTTATGGCCTGCAATACGGCGCACGCCAAGCCGATATTTGACGTGGTGCTCGATCAATTGCGGCAAAAAAAAGTGACGATGCAAATATTGCACCTGATCGAGGAGACGGTCTCCTGTATCAGACAGCAATACCCGGATATTAAAAAAGTGGGCATATTGGGAACCCAGGGAACCTACCAGGCAAGGTTATACGACAAGGCCATTGAAGATGGCGGACTGGAGGCAGTCTTGCCCGATCCTCACGTCCGCCAGAATGATATCCACGCGGCGCTCTATGGCGCTGGTTTTGGCATCAAGACCAGTCCCGGCGCAGTGACTGAAGAAGCCCGAAAAAGGGTCCTTTCCGCTATACACCACCTTAATCAAAAGGGAGCCGAGGTCATTGTCCTGGGCTGCACTGAATTACCATTGGCGGTCAAGGAGGGCCGTATCGATGACATCCCGATACTGGATCCAGCCAAAATCATGGCAGAAAAACTGATAAGGGAAACCTATCCGGACAGACTGGTTTTATGAAGCCATAAAAAAACCGGCGGCAAACTACCGCCGGTTCATGTTTACAACCGCTATGTTCAGTTTTTACGGATCTTGATTGAGCCGTTAACCGTATCGATATCCAGCCTGGCACTGCCATTGCCGATATTGCCATTCAAGTCGCTGCCAATAAAACCCTTTTCCGTTTCAAGGCCAAAATCACTGCCGTTAATACTACCGTTAAGGCTGTCAGCGCTGACTTTAACGTCCGCATCCGCAGGCAAATTGATGGTAACACGACCATTCACGGTCTCTGCCTTGACCCTTTGTTGCCCACCAAGCCGCGTAAACCCGGCTTCTACGCTGCCATTGACAGTGGAGAGGCTGGCATTGCCGGAAAGCCCATCGACATTAAGTCTGCCATTAACCGATTCTGCTTCAACATCGCCGCTAACACCGCTGATCGTTACATCGCCATTAACCGTTTCAACAGCGTCCAGCTGCGTGCCGGACGGAACGATGATTTCATATTTGACTTCACCGCTCGAATTGCCGCTGGAGAACCACCTGTTGGATTTACCAAGTTCGGTTTTAACTCTTATTTCGCTACTTGATGCTGAAATCTCGATTTCAATTTTGTCGAGATCCTCCTGGTTATCGGCCTTTTTTGTCGCAACAATCTCCACCTGGCTGCCATCGCTGCCGGTCACACTGATAGATCCGTTGACATTGGAAATGCTGAAGCGGCCGCCCTCATCAAGAGGATAGGAAAACGTCTCCTCCTCGGTAACGCTCGCAAGGACGCTGCCGGTAGCCAGTAACGCGGCGGCAAACACAAGTGATTTGAAATTCATGACATGTCTCCTGAAAATCTGTCTGTGCAACAGGTCTTAAATCGACCTGGGGTATGCATTTTCACCGGGTGGACAAAACCGGCCACCTGGCAACTATAATTACATTACATACTGTTTGATGCAAAACCCTGCAAAGTGGTTTAAACCGAACCCAATATTGTAGATGATAGTTTGAAATTAGCAGAAATATATCCATTGTGAATACCCATGAAACCCAGAAAAACCAAACCCGATTTACAGATACGCCTCATTCAGCCTGAAGATAATGATGCCGTTGCCGGGATCATCCGCCTGGTGATGACGGAATTCAAGGCCGTCGGATGTGGTTATTCGATCAGTGACGCCGAGGTCGATGATATGTACAGCGCCTATTCATCCGGGCGTTCCGCATTTTACGTGGTGACCCTCAATGGCGAAATTCTCGGTTGCGGCGGATTCGGACGCCTCAATGGTGCAGGTCCGGATACCTGCGAACTGCGGAAAATGTACTTTAAATCGGAGCTACGCGGGCTCGGGGTTGGTACAAAACTGTTGGAATTATGCCTGCAGGAGGCACGGCAACTCGGCTATCAGCGTTGTTATCTTGAAACCATGGGAGGCATGAAACAGGCCCAGCGCCTATATGGCAAACACGGTTTCAAAGTACTTGACGAACCGATGGGGGATACCGGACATTCCAGTTGTGAGACCTGGATGGCCCGGGATCTGTAAGCCTCATTCCGGAAACAGCGCCACCGGCCGTGCTTCTTCCATCATCTGCTGGCGCACCAGCGGGATCGGCGGACCGCCGAAACCCAGGAAAGTATCATGAAACTCCCGCCATGCTGCACGCCCGCCACGGGTGGCCACCCAATCATCACGCAGCCGCTTGATCAGCAATTTACCCATGGTGTAGTTCAGGTAAGCAGGGTCATAGGTGCCACGCGCGGCCTGCTGGATGGCGGTACCTTCACTCTGAAAGCCCTCCTCCATAAAGAAACGTTTTGAATCCTCCACAGACCAGCCCTTGGTATGCAAACCAATGCTTGAAAGGAAACGTGCATTTCTCAGCAGGGCATTGCTGATCTGGCCGATTTGCGCTTCAGCATCACCGGGCCGCAGACCTGCTTCGAGCATCATTTCCTCGGTGTAATGCGCCCAGCCTTCAGAAAAGGCGTAACCGACGAATACCCGGCCATAAAAAAAATCAGCACGGTTTGCGTGCAGAAAATTCAGAAAATGACCCGGCCAAACCTCGTGAATCGATGTAAACAGCAAATCAGCCTCACCCGGTATGTAATCGGCTTGCACGTCTTCCGGCCATGCCGGGTTGGGGGGCGAAATATAGTAGACCGAAGGCTGGTTCTTTTCCCAGGGACCGGGAATATTGATATAAGCGGAGTTTGAGCGTGCATAGGGTGGCGCTTCGGCAACCTTTGCTTCCTCGGTGCCCGGAATACTGACCAGGTCCTCATTGACGATCAGGTCGCGTATTTCAGCCATCTGGTCGCGGGCGCCCTGCACCGAACCATCTTTGGGTTTATTGGCAGACATCTTTTTGAAACATTCCGGGATGTCTGTACCCGGAGAAAAGATGCCACAGGCGGCCTTCAATCTTTTCAGATTGCGCGCCATATCGGCCCGGCCAATAGCCTCCAGTTGATCAATTGGGATATCAACACGCTCGGTATCCCACAACATGTCCTTGAACAGATCCACACCCAGGGCAAAATCCTCTGTCGCATCCGGCAAATGGGATTTCAACCAGTCGGTAATATCCTGCATTGCCTGGGATGCTTCGCGGTTGGCATCGGCAAATTCAAGCTGCAGTTCGGGGTTATCTACTCCGGCCCAGACGGCCGGAACATCGTCGCGGAAATACGCTGCATAACCACCAAAACTATCAATGCCCAACTGCAACCAGGGGCGCGGCATCGGCATCTCGAGGTTTTGCCTGATCTGTTTGACCGCCATAGGCACATTATTAAGATAACGTACAAAAGCGCGCATGCGCTGTTCGGGGGAAGCATAGTCCAGCGCGATATAGGGGCTGGGGTCGAGTGAATCGCTCAACCAGCCAAAGTAGTACTCCGGATTACGGAACGGCCAGCGGGCCTTCTCAACCCAGAACAGGTCCTGGTCAATGGTCGCAACCAGGTACTCGCGCTGATAGAGCTGCTCAGCTGTC
>JBFFWN010000083.1:0-13397 GCA_041570235.1 Lysobacterales bacterium
AAGACATCCACCTTTTGCATGACGCCGTGATGTTCGGCTGAACCACGACCCGTTTTACCCATGAAACCGGTGGCATGGCTGTCATCCACCATCAGCAATGCGTTGTATCGTTCCGCAAGTGCCGTGATTTCATCGAGCCTCGCGATGTACCCGTCCATGCTGAAAACACCATCGGTAGCGATCAGGCGACTGCGACAGCCCTGTGTGTCCTGGAGAATCTTTTCCAGTGCCTGCATGTCGCTGTTCGGATAGCGGTGCCTTTGTGCCTTGCACAAGCGGATGCCATCGATAATCGAAGCGTGATTCAGCGCATCGGATATCACAGCATCCTCGGGGCCGAGTATGGTTTCAAAAAGACCGCCATTGGCGTCGAAACAGGAGGTGTAGAGTATGGTGTCTTGCGTTCCGAAAAACTCCGATATGGTGTTTTCGAGTTGCTTGTGCAACTCCTGTGTGCCGCATATGAAGCGCACCGAGGCGAGACCAAATCCATACCTGTCCAGCGCGGCATGCGCGGCGTCGATCACGTCCCTGTTGTCTGCCAGTCCGAGGTAATTGTTGGCGCAGAAATTCAATACATCCTGGCTACCTTTTACCGCAATTTCAACGCTTTGCGGACTTGTGATAATACGCTCCGACTTGTAAAGGCCGGCTTCACGGATCTCATCCAGCGTAGCCGTCAGGTGTTGCAGTGAAATCATCTTGTTTTCCCTCAGATAGTGCCGGTCCAGTCACAGACAATCTTGCCCGACTGACCCGCTCTCATTAACTGGAAACCCTTTTCAAAATCCTCGATGGGGATATGGTGGGTCAGGGCTTTATGCAGGGGAAAGCCGGTCAGCACCATTTGTGTCATCTTGTACCAGGTTTCGTACATGCGGCGGCCATAGATTCCGTGAATTTCGAGGCCCTTGAATATGATCTGATCCCAGTCAGCACCGGTGCCGGACGGTAACAGGCCCAGCAGGGCCACCTGTCCACCGTTGAACATATGATGCAGCAGGTCATTGAATGCTTTCGGGTTGCCTGACATTTCCATACCGATGTCGAATCCTTCGATATGCAGTTCTTTCACCACCCCTTCGATGGATTCGCGGGAAACGTTGACCGTGCGCGTCGCACCCATATTCCGGGCAAGCTCCAGGCGGTAATCATTGACGTCTGTGATGACTATGTGCCTTGCACCCACGTGCTTGCAAATACCGGCAGCGATGATTCCGATCGGCCCGGCTCCGGTGATCAGGACGTCCTCACCCACCAGGTCAAACTGCAGCGCGCAATGCGCCGCGTTGCCGAACGGGTCGAAAAAAGCGGCCAGTTCCGGTGCTATGGCGTCCGGTATGGGCCACAGGTTGGTGGCGGGTACGACAATGTATTCGGCGAATGCACCGTCACGGTTCACACCGATGCCGATGGTATTTGGGCAGAGGTGACGCTTTCCAGCCCGGCAATTGCGGCAATGTCCGCAGATAATATGCCCCTCGGCAGAGACCCGGTCGCCCTCCGCGTAGCCGGTGACGCCTTCACCCAGTTGTACGATTCGACCCACGAATTCATGACCGATGATCAAACCGGGCCTGATGGTTCTCTGGGACCACTCATCCCAGTTGTAGATATGCACATCAGTGCCGCAAATGGCGGTTTTCTCGACCTTGATCAAAACCTCGTTGGTGCCGGCCTCAGGAATGGCAACATCTTCCATCCAGATGCCTTCAGCTGTCTTGCTTTTGACCAGTGCGCGCATGGTATCGGACATGGTGAACCCCGTGTATTGTCGCTGAGGGCAATTATACCGGACAGTGATCCGATATACTCAGTGTTGACGGCCCAATTCCGCGCTAATTGCGGTCAGTGCCTCAGCGGCGCTGCAGTGCAGGTTGAAGTGTGCGTCGGCGCTCAACGGTGTTGGCAGTGGGTTGATCTCGATAAGGCTTGCACCCGACTCGAGCGCCAGGTAAGGAACTGATGCTGCCGGCTGTACAAGGCTTGACGTGCCTATTGAAAAACAAACGTCACAGGCGGCTGCCTGCTCGATGGCCGTGTTCATGGCACGCTCCGGCAGGGACTCTCCAAACCACACAACGGCCGGTCTGGCCAGTCCGTCCGGGTGATGAGGTGACACGGGTGGATTGCCCGGATGGTGCTCCAGCCATTCCTGTCCGATCTCTTTTCCGGTCAGGCTGCACACCGTGCGCATGATATTGCCATGCAGTTCCACGACATGACCGGAACCGGCCTTTTGATGCAGGCTGTCAACATTCTGGGTAACGATCAGTAATTGCCTGAAATATTGTTCGATCTCGACCAGCGCCAGGTGGCCGGCATGTGGGTTAACCATTTGTATATTGCTGCGGCGCTCGGCATACCAATCCCAGACCAGGCGTGGATTTCGTGAAAATGCCTGTGGTGTTGCCAGTTCTTCCGGCCGGTATTTTCGCCATAATCCCGCCTGGGCATCCCGAAAGGTTGGAACACCGCTTTCAGCTGACATACCGGCCCCGGTAAGCACCAGCACCCGTTGGGCGTTTTGCAATGTGGATATCAACTTTTTGGGTATTTCCATGTCTATTTTGCCTGGTTTGCTTTTCGGTTATAGCTAAGTTTTGAGCTCGAGTGTATCCTATAGGGTTCCGTGTGAATATTTCCTCGGGTCTATGGTCAGAATGCCATGCTCGAGACAGGTAAACACAGTATTTTAAAGGTAAGTTGTAAATGAAAGGCAAGCTCTTTATCAAGACGCATGGTTGTCAGATGAATGAGTACGATTCTGACAAAATGGCAGACGTACTGGCAGCATCTCACGACCTCGAGTTGACAGACTCCGAGGAAGATGCGGACGTGATCCTGGTGAACACCTGCTCCATTCGTGAAAAGGCGCAGGAAAAGGTGTTTTCGCAATTGGGTCGCTGGAAAAAACTGAAGTCCGGCGGCAAAAATGTCGTCATCGGCGTCGGTGGTTGCGTGGCCAGTCAGGAAGGCGAGGCCATCATTAAACGAGCGCCTTTTGTCGACCTGGTGTTCGGCCCACAGACCCTGCATCGTCTGCCGGAAATGATCGAGAGCGTGCGCAGTACCGGCCGGCCCGCCGTGGATATTTCCTTTCCGGAAATTGAAAAGTTTGACAGCCTGCCACAGGCTGGCGCCAAGGGCCCCAGTGCATTTGTCTCCATCATGGAGGGGTGTTCCAAGTACTGTACGTTTTGCGTGGTGCCTTATACACGCGGTGAAGAAGTCAGCCGTCCGCTGGATGATGTGGTCGCGGAATGCGCCGGCCTTGCGGAGCAAAATGTCAAAGAAATCAATCTTTTGGGGCAGAATGTCAATTCCTACAATGGGGAGCTGTTTGAAGGTGGCAGGGCAGACCTGGCCTTGCTGATCCATTATGTTGCGGCCATTGAAGGTATTGAGCGGATCCGCTTCACCACATCGCACCCTGTTGAGTTTTCCAGCAGTCTCATCGACGCCTTTGGCGAGGTGCCAAAGTTGGCCAATTATGTCCACTTGCCAGTGCAGAGCGGTTCCGACCGGGTGCTTTCGATGATGAAGCGCGGTCACACGGTACTCGAGTACAAACAGAAGATCCGGCGGCTGCGCGAGCAGCGTCCGGATATCAGCCTTTCTTCCGATTTCATTGTCGGGTTTCCCGGTGAAACCGAGTCCGATTTTGAAGCCACGATGAAACTTATCGAAGAGATTGGCTTTGACCAGAGCTTCAGCTTTATTTATAGCGCCCGCCCGGGTACCCCGGCGGCATCCCTGCCGGACATGACACCGATGGCAGTTAAAAAAGAACGTTTGGCGCGTCTGCAGGCGCAGATCAACAAACAGGCATTGGCAATCAGCAAGGCCATGGTTGGCGGTGTGCAGCGTATACTGGTAGAAGGAAACAGCAAGAAAGACAGCAAACAGCTGGCGGGCCGGACTGAGAACAACCGCGTGGTCAATTTTGACGGCCCTGAGCGCCTGATCGGCCAGTTTGTCGATGTGACCATCACCGAGGCCTTGAACAATTCCCTGCGTGGCCGGGTGCTGACGGGCAGCGCTGACAATAGCGCAGCGGCCTGAAAACCTGATGAGTCAGAAACTGAGTTTTGAACTGGAACCGGCGGATACCGAACGGCTGGCCAACCTCTGTGGTCCTTTTGACGAGCACCTGAAGCAGATTGAAAGCCGTCTGCAGGTGGATATTTTCTGTCGCGGTAACCTTTTTGCCCTGCAGGGTGAGAGCCGTCAGATCAAGGCGACAAAGCGCCTGCTGAAACGATTGTATCAACTGACGGAAACCGAACTGCTGAGTCCGGAAATCATCAATCTGCACCTGCAGGATTCCGGCATGGCGGAGATTGCAGACGAGGATAGCAAGCAGGGCGCTGCTGATGATGTCACCATCATCACAAAGCGTGGCGCGATCCGGGGACGTGGCCCGAATCAGAAACACTATTTGCGGCGCATCAGTAAACACGCGGTTAACTTTGGTATCGGGCCGGCTGGAACCGGCAAGACCTACCTGGCCGTTGCCTCTGCGGTGGCTGCACTTCAGTCTGACCAGGTGCAACGCATCGTTTTGGTCAGGCCCGCGGTTGAGGCCGGTGAGCGCCTGGGTTTCCTGCCGGGGGACCTGGCCCAGAAAGTCGATCCATATTTGCGCCCTCTTTACGACGCTTTGTATGAAATGCTGGGGTTTGATCACGTCACCCGCTTGATAGACCGCAACGTCATCGAGGTTGCACCATTGGCCTTCATGCGTGGCCGTACCCTGAATGATGCTTTTATCATCCTTGACGAAGCCCAGAACACCACCACCGAGCAGATGAAGATGTTTCTGACGCGAACCGGGTTTGGATCAACGGCGGTCATCACCGGTGACGTCACTCAGATCGACCTGCCAAAACACCAGTTATCAGGATTGAAGCAGGCGGTTAAAATACTCAAGGGTGTCGAAGGTATCAGCTTCACCTTTTTCGACGCCAAGGACGTGGTCCGTCACCCGATGGTGCAACGGATTGTGCTGGCTTATGAACGGGCCGGTGTCGATGGAAACCAGGATGCAGGTTGAGATTGAAATCCAGTCTGTCAGTATTTCCGACAATATCCCCACCGATGACCAGTTTCACCGTTGGGTGAAGGCAGCGTTGGATGGCAGGGACGGACCTTACAGCCTGGCGATCCGTGTGGTTGACGAGGCCGAAATGCAAAGCCTCAATCTTTCATACAGGCAAAAGGATTACCCAACCAACGTGTTGTCCTTCCCGTCGGATTTACCTGACAACCTGCCGCCGGAACTGCGTGAGTCCCTGCTTGGGGATGTGTTGATTTGTGCACCGGTGGTTGAAAGGGAGGCGGGTGAGCAAAAGCGGCCTCAAAGCGACCACTGGGCTCACCTGACCATACATGGCGTTTTGCACCTGTTGGGTTATGATCACGAACTGGATGAAGAGGCGCTGGTGATGGAGTCACTGGAAACAGCCGCTTTGGCAAGGCTCGGGATTTCAGATCCCTATATTGACATCAGTTGACAGATTTTGGTCATTGAATGCTAAAATTCACGCAGACCTCTGGTAAAACAGAGCAAACCGGGTACTTGATACCCCGTTGACCCCAGGTCATAAAAATATATGAGCGAAGATCAATCGAATAGCGGTTCCGGGCGTACGGGCTGGATGGATCGTATTGGCAAGGTATTCACATCCGAACCGCGGGACCGCCAAGAACTGAAAGAGCTGATAAACGAGGCCTGCCAAAAGGGCATTCTGGATGCAGAAGCCGTGGCAATGATCGAAGGCGCGCTGGAAGTATCGGAAATGCAGGTTCGCGATGCGATGATTCCGCGTTCGCACATGGTGGTTATTCCACTGGAAAATACCCTGGAAGAGTCGTTGCCCCTGATCCTCGAGTCCGGCCACTCCCGTTTCCCGGTCATCGGTGAAGACCGCGACGAGGTGGAGGGTATTCTGCTGGCCAAGGACCTGCTTCGTTTCTATGCTGAAAACAGCGGTCCAATGGACCTTAAAAAGATTCTTCGCCCGGCCGTTGTCATTCCCGAAAGCAAACGTTTAAACATGCTGTTGAGAGATTTCCGCTCCAGCAGAAATCACATGGCGATCGTCGTGGACGAATATGGTGGCGTTTCCGGCCTGATCACCATTGAGGATGTTCTGGAAGAAATTGTCGGTGAAATTGATGACGAGCACGATGAGGCTGAAGAAGCATCGATTAAGCTGCTCGGTGAAAATCACTACCAGATAAACGCGCTGACGGAAGTGGAAGACTTCAACGCGGCATTCAATTGCGATTTCAGTGACGAGGGTTACGATACCGTTGGCGGCCTGGTGCTGGCTGAGTTCGGTCGCGTACCGGAGCATGGCGAGCAGGTGTTGTTGGCGGACAGATTCAAGTTCCGGGTCACACAGGCAGACAGTCGCAGGATTGTCATGCTGGAGATGAAAGATCTGGACGCGGAGTAAGGTGCCGGTCAAAGCGTGCTCCAGGTCGGGCCGTTCGTCCTTCGGTTACCTGTTTTTGAGCATGTTAATGCTGGCATGTTCGTCTACCGGTTTTGCATTCGAAGACAGTCCTGTTCCAGCGGTATCCGATGGCGAGAGAGAAGCCTGGCTGGTCACATTTGGGCCGGGCGAGATTTACTGGGAGCGCTTTGGTCATAATGCGATCTGGTTGAGGGAACCCGCTGTGGGTCTTGACCATACCTTCAATTTCGGTTTTTTTGATTTTGAGCAGGAAGACTTTTTTCTGCGGTTTTTGCGTGGTCGCATGCTGTATTTCTCCGTTGCCCAGCCGGCCGAAAAAGAGTTCGAGTTCTACCGGCATTTCAACCGCAGTATCCGCGCGCAGAAAATCAAACTGACCGATGTGCAATATGAGCGCTTGCGGGATTACCTGATCAACGAGATCAGGCCGGAAAACCGTGATTACCGTTACGATTATTACCTGAATAACTGTTCCACGCGCGTGCGTGATGCATTGGATCTTGCGCTGGATGGCGGCCTGTCGCTACAAACACAGAACAAGCCGGCCGTGCTGAACTTTCGCGAACAGACCCGTCGGTTGACCGAGCAGCAATTCTGGTATTACCTGGGCCTGGAGTTGGCCCTGGGCTACCCGGTGGACAAGCCGGTCTCACGTTGGGATGAAATGTTCGTACCGATGGTGTTGGCCGATGAAATCGCCGCCCTGTCCTCAAATGCCGCAAGCAGCGGTGATGTGCTGATCACCAGCGATGTCATCATTTACACAAGTAGCGCCGTACAGCCTGCCGCAAGCCCATCCGCCACATGGCCGGGTTACCTCCTGCTTGGCCTGTTGATAACGGTTTTGGCATGGTTGAGCGGCAGGTTCATGCCGGCGGTATGGTTGGCTGGCCTGTGCGGTGCCTGGGCGTTGATTTGTGCCACAAGCGGCCTGGTTCTTGCCGGACTATGGTTTTTCACCGATCACGAAGTCGCGAGGATGAATGCCAACCTTTTGTTGTTAAACCCGCTGGTGATACTGGCCTGGGTTCCGTTGCTTCGCAGGATAGCGGCCGTCATGTTTGCAATAGGGCCTGGTTTGGCCTTGTTGTTGGTGCTGTTGCCTTCGCATCAATACAACCTCGATGCGCTGGCGTTACTGGGCCCCGTTAACCTTGGGGTTGCGGCGTATCTGCTCAGGAACAGACTCAAGCAGTCATAAAAGTTTAATCATGCGGGGGCGAACCTTGCTTAAGGGTTTTGACCCTTACCTCACCGGCATCGACAGTAACCACGATTAAACGGTCATGCTCAGACTCATCCATGTCTTCAATCTCACACTGGCAAAGTATTCTCGCCAGGTCCGGCGTTGTGTTGCTATGGCCGACAACCAGTGCATTGTGTTTGGCTTCAAGCAGCTTGTTTGCCAGTGGCTGAAGCTTGCGCGGGTCATAAATGTTCAGCTGTTTGGCAATAGCATCTGCCAGGGGCTGGGCGGTTTCACGGGTACGGAAGTAGTCGCTTGACCAGATATCGGTGATGGACTTGTCCTGCAACCATTCGGCAAGATGGCGGGCGCGTTGATGACCGTTGCCGGTTAAATGCGGGTCATTGCCTGCATCGGCCTGCTTTTCCGCGTGACGCACCAGGTAAAGCTGGAAAGCCTGGCTTTTTGCTCCGCCAGTGGCGCAGCCAAGCATCAGACAGGAAACAATGACGATTAACGCTCCACTTCTCATTCCCTGCCCAGTTCATTGAGCATTTCGGCCTGGTATTCCATGGTCAGTGGTTCGACGATCATATCGAGGTTGCCACCCAGTAACTCATCGAGTTTGTAAAGCGTCAGGCCAATCCGGTGATCGGTCACCCGTCCCTGCGGATAGTTATAGGTGCGTATGCGCTGCGAGCGATCACCTGATCCCACTTGTAACTTACGGTCCGCGGCCTGTTCACGGGCCTGCTCGGCCTTTTCCTGTTCCAGTAAGCGCGCGCTCAAAAGCGATAGGGCGCGTGCCTTGTTCTTGTGCTGCGAACGTTCATCCTGGCACTCGACCACGAGGCCGGTGGGCAAATGCGTGATGCGGATGGCGGAATCGGTGGTGTTGACGTGCTGTCCGCCTGCACCGGACGCGCGAAAGGTATCTATGCGCAGGTCTGAGGTCTGTATATCAACGCCATCGATGCTCTCACGTTCAGCCAGGATCGCAACCGTACAGGCCGATGTATGGATACGCCCCTGCGATTCGGTTTCCGGTACTCTCTGAACACGGTGTGTGCCCGATTCAAATTTAAACTTCGAATAGGCGCCGTGACCAATAATGCGCGCGACGATTTCCTTGTAACCCCCATGGTCCCCGTTGCTGGTGTTGATGACCTCGATTTGCCACTTGTTGTTTTCAACATACCGGTGGTACATGCGGAACAGGTCACCTGCAAATATCGCGGCTTCGTCACCACCGGTTCCGGCACGTATCTCCAGAAAAATATTGTTATCGTCATCCGGGTCCCTGGGCAGCAATAAAATATTGAGTTGCTTTTCCAGTGACTCCTGCTCGGCAGTCGCCTCGGTTATTTCTTCACTGGCAAGTTCCTGCATCCCGGCGTCAGGACTTTTGAGTAATAATCTTGCCTCCTTGATGGTCTGCTCAGCCTGTTGCCACTTATCCCAGGTCTCCACCACTGGCCCGAGTTGGGAGTACTCTACCGACAGTTCACGGAAACGGTTCTGATCAGCAAGGATTTCCGGCGTGGACAGCAGCAAAGCAATTTCCTCATGTCTTTCACGCGCCTGTTGCAAGCGGGTGTGAATCGAAGCCAACAGGGTCACTGCGTGTCATCCGGTTCAAAAAGCCGGTTGGCCACACGCAGTAATTCATCATCCTGTTCTTCGGCAGCCTGTCTCAAACGCGTGCTGGGAAGATGCAAAATTCTCTTGGTCAGGGTATTGGCCAACTGCTCGATCACCTTTTCAGGGTCCTTGCCGGCCCTGATTTTTCTGAGTGCCTTTTCCGTTAATTCCTGGCTGTTATTGCGTGCGTGCTTGTGAAGGTTTTTAAGGTAGACGGCCGCACGTGCACTGTTAAGCCAGCGCATGAACTCGTTGACCGACTCAGTCACATCCCCGCTTGCCGCTTCCGCCGCCTCGGTCCTTTTGCCGAGGTTTTCGTCCACCACCTTTTGCAGGTCGTCAATGGTATACAGGTAGACATTTGACAGTTTACCGACATCCGGATGAATGTCCCTGGGTACGGCGATATCGACCAGGAACATCGGTTTGTTGCGCCGCAATTTCAATGCCTTCTTGACCTCGTCCGGCCGGATAACCGGTTCCAGGCTGGCGGTTGAACTGATCAGGATATCCGCCTTGTGTAGTACATCGGATAAATCGTTCAAGGCCACGGCATGAGCATCGAACTGCGCCGCGAGTTCGCGCGCGCGCTCGACACTTCGATTGGCAATGATCAGGCTGGAAAGCCCCTTGTCATGCAGGTGGCGGCCACACAATTCAACCATCTCACCGGCACCCACCAGGATCACGGTCCGACTGGCCAGGTCGCCAAAGATCTGCTTGGCCAGCATGACCGTTGTATAGGCAACGGAGACCGGGTGCTCGCCGATACGTGTCTTGCTGCGAATGCGCTTTCCGGTGGCAAAAGCATGTTGGAACAGGCGGTCGAGGACCTTGCCGACGCCACCGGCCTCATGGGCCATTTGCCAGGACTCCTTTAACTGGCCGACAATCTGGGATTCGCCCAGCACCAGGGAATCGAGTCCGCCTGCAACCCTGAAAAGGTGTTGAACGGCCTGTTCACGCTCATGCACGTAGCAATGGGTGTCCATTTCAACATCAGTGAGGTCGCCCTTGGCCTGCAGCCACTTGCGAATCTGATCGCGACTTTGTTTGGGGCCGATGCTGTAGATCTCAGTCCGGTTACAGGTGCTGACAACCACCACTTCCTCGACGCCTTCTAATTGGTGTATTTCCCTGACGCGCTCAGCATGGTCCGTTTTCGCAATTGCGATCTTTTCACGGGTCTCCAGTGTGGCGGTATGGTGGCTTATTCCGGTAGTTAACAGTGGCATCTTCGATTTTACTTATAAAATGGCGTAGCGATTCTGCTTGCCAGTCACGGCAATTTCAAGTGCGGCGTCGATATGAGGCCACAATAATATCCCGATTTCAGAAAGAAACGAAATGGGGGATTGGTTCACTCGCTGCAAGCAGTTATCCTTTGACATATGAATTATGACTATTGTTTCATGAAACGAGTGCCAGGCGTGTTGATTTTTGTCATGTTACTGACAACTGCGTGCTCAACCGCACAGGAATTATCGCCTGAGTCGCCGCCTGAACCGCCGCAGGTTTCCGTGCAAACCGGCTTACAGGAGAGCTCCGGACACCCTCTGCCCGAGACCGACGAAGAAGTCATGTTACACGTGTTTTCAGCTGAAACGCTGGGGGCGGCGGGTGATTTCGCCGGCGCGGCTTCGGAATACCTCGAAGCTGCCCTGGTTTCACAGGACCCGGAAATTGCAGAACGGGCGGCAAGGGTTGCGGTTTCCGCCGATCAGTGGCAATTGGTCGTATTGGCTTCTGACCGTTGGGCCATGCTGGACCCTGAAAGCATGGATGCACGCGAACTGGCGGCCGGATCGCGTCTGAAAGAAGGTGATTACGTCGGCGCCGAGTTTCAACTTGCCAGGATTCTCGAGCTAACTGGTCCGGACCAGGCCAGAGGCTGGCAGGTGGTGACCAGTTTGCTCGCGGCTGTGAATGACCGGGAGCGTGCCGGCAAGGTGCTGGATCGCCTGGTGAGTCAATTTGCTGCCGATTCCAATGTTGAAGCACTGTTTGCAAGGAGTCAGTTGTCCGCCATGCAGGGGGACTTGGTTGAAGCGACAAAACTGGTTGACCAGGCCATCGTCATGCAGCCGGAGCGGGCTGATCTTTTGTCCTGGGCGGGCAGGCTGGCGGTCAACACGGGCAATGAGTCGCTGGCGTTAAAGCGCTACCGGCAAGCGTGGCAAATTGAACCGCAGAACCCAAAAATTGCCATGTCCTATGCGGAGTTACTGAAACGTAACAATGACCTGAAAACCGCACAGGGTGTTCTGGCCCAGCTACCTGATGAGCCCGAGATGCGTTTTGCCCGGCTGGTATTTGCATTGGATGCGGGGGACCTGGAATCGGCAGAGGAACTTTACGCGGGTTTTTCGGAAGTCCAATACGAGGATGTCTCGGAAGCGGCATTCCAGGCCGCCCAGGCGGCAGAGTTGCTTGAGCGGCCACGTGAAGCCATCAACTGGTATTCGAAAGTCACCGGCGAGAGAGCGCTAAGGTCCCTGATGCGTCGCGCATTCCTGCTGGCAGATCTCGGCGAGACAGAGGAGGCACTGAACCTGTTGGCAGAGCAACAAGCCAGCGCAGACGCCGGTATCAGGTCACAAATATACCTCTCACGGGCGCAGATTTTGCAACAGGCTGGCCGGGAACCGGAAGCCATGCAGTTATTAAATGAAGCGCTAATCAGTCTGCCCGCTGATACCGCGCTGCGTTACTCAAGGGCGTTGCTGGCTGTAAACCTGAATCTCCTGGAACTCGCGGAAGATGATTTGCGCCAGATAATCGACAAGCAACCTGACAATGCGGCGGCGTTAAATGCGCTTGGCTATACGCTGGCGGATTTGACCGACCGCTTTGAGGAGGCCGAGCAGTTGATACGCAAGGCGTATGAGTTGCAGCCGGATGATCCATCCATCATCGATTCGATGGGCTGGATTGCCTATCGCCTTGGACGTCTGCCCGATGCTGAAGCTTATATGCGAGAGGCATGGAAAGCCATGCGAAATGCAGAAATAGCCGCTCATCTTGGAGAGGTTTTATGGATGCTTGGTCAAAAGGACGAGGCCCGTTCTTTGTGGAAGCTGGGCCTCGAAATGGAAGAGGACAACAAGGTTCTTATTTCCACCATGAAGCGTTTTGGTGAGTTGCCTTGATTCCAGCATCAAGGGGCGCATTCGTTTGGCCGTTGTCGCTTGTACTGATGCTCGGTGCCTGTTCCGGCGTATCTGTTAAACCTGGCCAGGTTGCCAACATGGAAGCTTACCAGCAACGCGCCAGTCAACTGGCCGGTTTTGACGAATGGAGTCTCGCGGGTAAGATTTCTCTTGATGATGGGGACCAGGGCGGCAGCGGCAGGTTGAATTGGAGCAAACGGTTCGATACAACCGAGCTTGATTTTTATGCGGCCCTTGGGCGTGGCGCCTGGAACCTGAAGGTCGGCCCCGATTACGCGGTTTTAACCGAGGCCAATGGTGAGGCGCTCTCCGCCAGCAGTGTCAATGCATTGATACAACAACGCATGGGGTGGCCGGTCCCTGTCGAAGCGCTGCAGTGGTGGGTCAGGGGATTGACGGCCCCTGGCTTGATCCAGGAACAAACCATCGATTCGAAAGGCTTGTTGATACACCTCGAACAGTTCGGGTGGAGCGTCGATTTCTCGCGCTATGACGTCTCCCCTGGTATTGCCATGCCGAAAAGACTCAATGCCACCATGGAAGACTACCGGGTAAAACTCGCAGTTAGCCAGTGGCAACTTCCCGAGAATGATGCCGGACAGGACTGAAATGACCGTGCCTGGCTGGCCGGCGCCGGCCAAGATCAACCTGTTTTTACGAATTACAGGAAGACGGGATGATGGTTATCATGATTTGCAGACCCTGTTCCAGATACTCGACTGGGGCGATGAGTTGCAATTTTCAGTTAATGACAACGGTCGTATAAGCCGTCACTGCAATATCAGCGGTATTCCCGAGCACGAGGATATTTGTGTGCTCGCGGCAAAAAAACTGCAGTGCCATGCAGGCATAAGCCAGGGTGTCCATATTGATCTGGTCAAACGGATACCGATGGGTTCCGGGCTTGGTGGCGGC
>JBFFWN010000084.1:0-13315 GCA_041570235.1 Lysobacterales bacterium
CAACGTCTACGGCCCGCGGCAACGCCCCGACGGCGGCGTCGTGGCAGCGTTCCTCGCCGCGGCGGCGGCGCGGTCGGCTCCGACGATCAGCGGCGACGGCTAGCTGTGAAAGGCAAGACTCTCGGGCGAAAACTCGTACGGTGAAAAAACTGAAACGACGCGCGACTGCGGTGAAGCCCGGGGTTTTCATCGTCCTGCTCTTTATTTCATTCGTCCCGTTAAGTGGCGGGGCGTATGAAACCGACCAGTTCAACCACCGCCAGCAAGCCATCAACGATTCAACCTTATTGATGAATTACCAGGTAACGCTGGCCATCGCCAATACCATCACCAGCCTGGATGGCCCGCGTGATGAAATGGCTGTAGTCAACGGCATTTACAAGCGAATCGGCGGCCGGCACTGGGTGGACAAGCTCGAACGCTTTGCCATGGATTCGGACCAGATAGAACGACTCGACACCCCAAAACGCGACTCCATTTACTACGGGCATCCTCTGTATGCGACGAGGGTTGCCGGCCTCTTTGGAGTTGGCCCGACACTGAAAATCAACCATGTTTTTATCGGCACGGATAAGCTGGGGCACTTTTTATCGCAGGGCAGAAAATTTTTCAAACGCTGGCTAAAGATGGGCAACGAAGCCCAGGCCGCGGAACAGTCGGCCTATACCGAAAGGGCCTTATTCGGTCAGATGACCACCGGTTCATACTCCAATGCCGACCTTGTGGCCAATTACGAGGGTTACCTGTTTTACCGCAGCCTTTTCGAAGACGATGTTATCGAGGGCAAACCAGCCATCCTGGAATGGAAAAACGGTCTATGGATCATGCAGCGCCCGTTTGACTGGACCGATCATGTCAACGACTACTGGGACGAGGCATTAAACATCAGCCATTACGATACCCTGCTGTATTCGCATATGAAAAAACGATTGCAGACCTTTTGCGATGATTACCAGGCAGCGCCTCAAATTTACATGGTGAAAGACGAGCAACAGCTGAAAGACCGTTATCGCAATTTGCAATTGCGGGAAACATCGGAATTACGTCTCGACCACCTCTGCAGGTCCGATCCCGAACCCCATACTGCTGATTCAGATTAGTTCAGCATCTGGTTCCGTGTGACCGCATACCTGATCACACCTGTTTCAGAGCCCTTGCCCGTATAGTGGAAACCGCTTTTCTCGAGCACCCTGATCGACTGGCTAAGATGAGGCAGTGTTTCGGCGCATACCTCGAAGACGTTGTGATGTGTAAAAGCCCAGGCAACCAGTCTCTGCACTGCCTCGGTTGCAAAGCCCTTACGTTGATAGCCGCCAAGGATGGAATAGCCGATCTCCACAGAGCCCAACTCATCAGGCCAGCCCTTGAAGCCACAAAGGCCGGTCAGCTCAATGGGTTCCTCACGTGTTACCAGGTACCAGAACGACCAACCGAGCTCGGCCGCCTCACCCAGTTCGGTCAATGCAAACTGCATGGCCCTGGGCCCGTATAAATCCGGCGGCCAGGACTTTGGCACCTGTACACCCAGGGCCTCGGAAAGCACTTCACGCCCTTCGATATCCTTTCTGATCAGCATTTTCGTTGCTGATACCAGGTTTAAACGGGGTGACTGGATGGTTTTGAGCAAAGGTTTATCCGGCATTGTAAGCCGCCATTAATTGTTTCCAGGCGATATCCATGCCGGATACCGTGGAAGAAGGCCATAGTTTGTGAAGAGAGCGCTTCAACCGTTTCATGTTCCCCCGCCCGTTTACCGGTTTGCCTGGTGAGTATTTTGCACGATCAAAGTCAATTAAAAACACCCGGTTCTGATCGTCGATGAGGATATTTCGGGCATTCAGGTCCGCGTGCCAGACACCTGCATCGTGAAAGCGACGTATACACCTGCCAATGTTTTGCCAGGTGTCAGTTTCCGGAACCGTCACCGGCTGCCGGTTCAGGGCATCGGCCAGTGTCAGGACCGAAGGAATGGTTACAGTGATAATGGCGCCGGTATAAGTGAAACCACTGAATTCGCATATCGCGGCAACCGGTTTCGGTACCGGTAAACCCAGGTCTGACAAGGCTGACAGAATCTGATATTCCCTGAACGGCCGTGAACGGGTAGCGCCGGTAAAGAAATAACGTTGCCGGCTGAGCTTCGCGGCCCAGCCACCCCGCAGATAGCGCCGCAATACCATGGGGCCTTCGGGCGATATCAAAAACCAGGCGCTGCCCCTGCCAACAGCTTCTCCTTGCACGGCATTTCTTGATCGCCAGTATTCAGTATCGAAATACCCGGGTGGCGGGATTTCCATGCGCTTGGCGTCATAGATCACGGCATAGGAACCGGGAGTGTCTTTCACGGGTTTCATATGAGCCTCATTCTATCCTACGCGGCGCAGGTGGTTAACAAAGACTTCACCTATATTATCTTTACTTTTGCAAAGTGCTGATACAATACGCCCGCGCTTGCCAGCTATGATAGGGTTCAACCAAAGCGGGGCTTTTAATGTCTGAAATCTCAATTTGCATCATGAGGCTGTCGGCCATCGGTGACGTCACCCACGTAGTGCCGGTGGTGAATGCCATTCACCAACACCTGCCCCAGGCAAAAATCACCTGGATCATCGGCAAACTCGAGGCGCGTTTGCTGAAAGACCTGCCCGGCGTCGAGTTGATCGTCTTTGATAAAAAAGGTGGTTTCGATGCCATCCGGCAATTACAAAGGACATTGAAAGACCGGCGTTTCGACGTCCTGTTGCATATGCAGGTCGCTGCCCGCGCCAACCTGCTCAGCAAACTGGTGAAAGCACCTGTCCGCATCGGCTGGGACAGGCCTCGCTGGCGTGACCGTCATCAATGGTTTATCAACCGCTCCGTTCGCAGCGTGCCCAAGCAGCACCAGGCAGAAGCTTTTCTTGAGTTTGCCCGGGCGCTGGATATACCGGCGGGACCACCCATATGGAATTGGCCCATTGCAGACGAGCACATCGAATGGGCCACACAAACGTTGGGGGATGGCCCAGCCATACTGATGATCAGCCCCTGTTCGAGCCACCCCTTACGAAACTGGGCAGCCGACCGTTATGCGCAGATTGCAGACTACGCCATAGAAGAAATGGGGATGCGCGTGGTGTTGACCGGCGGGCCTTCGGAACTGGAAAAAAACACCGGACGGGAAATAGAGGCGGCAATGTCCCATGAATGCCAAAACCTGATTGGGAAAGACACCATCAACCAGTCTGTCGCCCTGCTGAAAAAAGCCGCGGTCGTACTTTCGCCCGACTCCGGCCCTGCTCACATCGCCTCAGCCGTCGGCACACCGGTTATCGGTTTGTATGCCGCCACACCCAGCCGGCGCTCCGGGCCCTACAACAGCCTGGATTTATGCGTGGACAAATATACCGAGGCTGCAAGGCAATTCAGGCAAAAAGACCCGCAGGAATTACGCTGGGGGCAAAGGATCGAATATCCCGGAGTGATGGACCTGATCGAGGTGCAGGACGTGAAGAATCAACTGAAAAAGGCCATGTCGAAATAATGACGTCAGCTGTAATCCTGGTAGGATTTTTCTTCAACCATTTCTGAACCCAGGTACACATTCAGCTCTTTCTTGGCATCTGCGCGGCGGTCGTTGGTGACATATACACTGCGGGCCAGGTCGATAAACACCTGGTCAAACTCCCGGGCGCGCTCCTTGTCACGAATATCATCTTCGATTTCCCAGAGGTCTTCATTGATGGACTTGAGCTTGGCGTGAATCCGCCGGACGGTTTCGTCCTCGTCCACAAATTTCTCCCAGGCCGCCTGCAACAATTCCAGTTCACGTTTTACATTGACCAGCTTATCCGCATCCTTGATACGCTCTGATTTGATCTCGAGGATGGTGATCTTGTCCAACACTTCGCCCGGTGATACGGGCACATGAATAATATCCATAGTTACACCTTGAATGAGTAGTCTTTGTTTGGGTCCCTTTCGATATCCGGCGGGTAGTTTTTGCGCTTATCGGCATAATACTGCGCCCTGTGATCTCCCTCGGAGGCCCCGTTGAAAGTGATATACAACACGCGCCGGGCCTTGTCCGTGGTATTTGGCAATGAACGATGCGGCGCATAGGAATCGAAAAACACCGCATCACCCGGCTGGCAATGCACCGGTTCGTAACGTGCACCGGCAGTATCCACATCGGTCAGCGGCGCCCACATTTTTCCGAGCAAACCCTTCTTGTGCATACCCGGGATCATCTCGACGCTGCCGTTTTCGGCATTGGTCTCATCGATGGCGATCATCGCCGTAACGTGCAGTTTTGCATAATCATCCCAGCCTGCCTGCACGTCCTGGTGCTCCTTGAAACCGTCACCACCGGGCAGCTTGAAGTTGATCTTGTCCTTGAACAAAACCGCCTGCTCTCCAAGCAGGTCACTGACCGCCTGCTGCATACGTTTAACCGTGATCAACCCGGCAAAACCCTCGTGAAAGGAAACAAAGTCTTCAATGCGGGAAATAATTCGGGAGCCATCCTGTTTGCTGGCCTCGAAGTACATCATGTAGTGACCCGGCACCTCCGGTGAGTTGGCCACCTCGTCCGTCCAGCGGCTGATGTCTTTCATTTCTTCAGCATTGTACAAACCACGCACCACCAGGAAGCCGTCCCGGTGAAATTGTTCGACCTGCTGTTTGCTTAACATGACGTTTTCCTCGCTGAGCCCCTATTCACGCGGTCACCAGCTTACGCTTTTTCCAAAGGGTTTTAATGACAGAAATCAAATTATTGGTGGTCCAGTACAAAACCATTCCCGCCGGGAAAGTATAAAACAGAACCAGGAACCCCACCGCCATCAGCAGCAGGTTGCGCGAATGTTTACGGCGCTGCGCTGCGTCCATGGCCGGATGGCTATGCATTTTTGAAGCGATGAACGAGAACCCTGTCATGATAAACGGCAGCAGGTTCAGGTATTCACCAAAAAACGGTAACCTGAACGGCAGTTGCAAAAACGCATCCGGGTGCGAGAGATCTGCGATCCACAAAAACGATTCGCCCGATAGATGGATATTTTCCGCCAGCATATCAAAGGCGCCGATAAATACCGGGATCACCACAAAAACACCTGCCAGGCTTTTCAGGCTGTAAAGTGGATGCACATTTTCCGCCTTGTACATCGCCAGGATTTTTTCTGACTGCTCCGCCCCTTTGAAATTCTTTTTGATCGATGCAATCGTCGGGCCCAGCCGCGCATCGGTTTCGTGCACCTGGTCCTGCAGCCGGTCTGCAATAATACTGAGCGGCCGCATCAACACACCCACCGCAACCGACAGGGCCATTACCGCCAAACCCCAGTTTGGGATCAGCATGAAAATACCATTGAGCAGAAAATACAGTGCCTGGCAAATCCAGCGCAACCAGAACCACAGGCCCGAATACATCAGGCCTTCCAATTCACTGGCCGCACCGGACAAGGCGGAAGGCTCGATCGGGCCGAGATACATGTCAAAGTCCGTTCTGCTATCCAGCCGCCGCAATTCCAGCTGCGCGTCCAATACGGATTCACCCGTTTTTGGCAAAACACTGAATTTAACGCCGGGCTTCAGCATGACCGTCCAGAACCGGTTGCGAAAACCCAGCCAGCCGTTGCTGCTACGGGTTATCTCTTCGGTTTCGTCAAGCCCGATCGTCTCCACATCATCTTCGTCAAAAACCAGGTAGCGCGTTTGTTCCAACAGGTAGCCAAAACCACTTGACGGTGCCGGCCTGAATTCCTCGCCACTGTACAAAGTCAGAGAGGTGTCGTGTGGCGACCGGTAGGTCAGCATCCAGCCCTGGTCGGGAATGGTCCAGGTCCCAACGGCCCGGCCGGAGGAATCAAACCAGTTCAGAATAGTCAGCTTGTTCTGATGGCTCCGTTCAAAACGCAAGTTATTGTCTGGCACGGTTTGGAAGACCAACATGCCTTTTTGGTCTGACGACAACATCCTGGTCTGGGCATTCTCAGCATCGCAGGCCGGAAAGCATGCCTCCGCCCGCAACAGACTGCCCTGTCTACTGAACTGCAATCGCAGGTTTTCAGTTTCAACGTTGAAATCGGCAGTGACCGTTGCCGCCTGTATCAGTGACAACACAAAAACCACAAATTTCAGGGCTGCGAATTTCATTGGTGAAAGCGGACGTTCTCACGCATGACCGCCTCCAGCACATCACCATTGATCTGCGGCTCGGTCTTGATACGGTAATTCTGATCACGCACCTCGTAGGTACCATTGGGAAAGGTCACGGTGATTTGCCCGGGCTCCAGCACGGCATAGTTATAGTAACTGCCGGCGATCAACCAATCCCAACCCGGGCCATCATAGAGGTCCCGGCCACTGGAATAATCGGCGTAATCGTTATTGCAGGCCAGCAGCCGACGCATCAGTGTAGGCGCTACATCGTAGTGTGAGGTGCGGTGTGTGACCTGCTGCGGGTCGATTCCCGGCCACGCCAACAGCATCGGTACACCCAGTTGGTGGCGGCTGTAACCCGAGCCATGACCACTGATACCATCACCATTATCATCAAACTCTTCCCCATGGTCTGAGGACACCAGGATAACGGTGTTTTCAGCCAGCCCGCGACGTTCAAGATCATCGATCACCTGGCCGACCAGCTCATCATCAAAACGGATGGAGGTCTGGTAGTTGGCGAATTTCGCTGCCATTGGCTGATCTGAATCGGCGCTTATCTGCCCTTCATACCCGGGTGGAAATGTCATATCGTTGACAGCATCGTAAAACAGAAATCCAAAAAATGGCTGGCCTTCTGCCCGTTGGTCAAGCCACTCCATCCATTCGCCGGTCATGATCCGGTCACGTTGCCAGGCCGGTGCATCGGTCGGCTTGGTTTCAATACGAAGATCGGGCACCTCGGCAAAGGCCGTGCGGTCCAGGGTCACAGGGCGATACATATTTGAACTGCTGAACAGGCCAAACTGGTAATTTTGCCTGGCCAGTTCGGTGATCAGCACCGGTGGCTTTTGCAGCGCCTCAAAACTGCCAAAGTAACCGGGGGGTAATCCATAAAACAGGCTGAACGCACCCATTCGCGATGAGTTCCCGCCGCTGTAGTGGTTGGTAAATTGCGTGGCGCGGCTCTCCACCAGCCGATCCAGGTTTGGGGTCAGACCCTTGCCCAGCATGCCGCTGCGCAACGCGTCCACCAGGATAATGACCAGGTTCAATGGCTGCCCGGGTGTGCACTGCATGTCGCTCAAAGGGTAATTCAGACTCGCGGAGGTGTATTTATCCTGGGCGCCGGCCACACGCCGGGCCAATTGCCGCTCGCGGCTCTGGGAAATATCCACCAGGCCAAAACGAACCAGCAATTTTTTCGCGGTAAAACCGCGTTGCACCGGCAGTTGCTGGGCGATACGGGTGACCGGTACATAATAACTGGCATCAGCCCAGGCGTAGATGCACTGGGCAACGATGAAGCACGAAACCAGGAACCAGCCCAGTGGCCGGCCACCACGGGAAGGTGCAGCCGCCAACCATGACCATACCCTGCCGGCCAGCAATGCCTCAAACAGCATTGCAATGAAAAACATGACGACGGTAAATATCAGGCTCGAGGCGCCCAGTATTTCCAGGGTCAGAATATTGATATGAAAACGGCTTTGCGACCACAACAGGCTGTCCAGCATGATCACGGCAATCAGGACTGCCATCAGCACAACTGCCCCCGATTTTACCCAGCCGAGCGAGGGTTTGAGCAATATCACCGGTGTCACCACGATAAACAGCGGCAGCAGCGCTAGCCAGCTATGGTGGCTGATATAAATACTGACCAGGTAAACTGCAGATAACGGGGTAAGCCCGCTGAGGCCGCCATCGAGGTAGCGTAGACCGATTAACCCCAGGATTACGGCATTGGCCATGGCAAACCACCCCAGCCAGCGAAATAACTGCCTGCGCCCCACCTTTGTTGCCGGCTGACTACCCGGCATTGGGCCGCTCTCTTCGCTGTCGCTGAGCCGCAGCCTGGTCCGCCAGGCGGGCAATTTCGCGGGCCCCGCGTTCGATGCTGCTGCCAATATTGAATACCATGTCCGGTCGCATTTCCAGCATGCGCTGTTTTATCACTTCGCGACTTTCCAGCAGCCTGGCTATTTTTGCCGGCACAACTTCGAGACGTGAAGGGGATACGATCTCACCTGCCTGCTCACGAAAGGCCGCTTCCTGGGGTTCAATACCCAGGGCCTCCCAATCCGGATTGCGCACCCGCCTGGGTAAATCGATAAACAGTACCGGCTTGCATAAGCCCAGCGCGTATTCGATGGCCATTGCCGACCAGTCACAGATCAGGACATCGGAACGGAACAGGCTGTCGTTCTCACCCATGCGGTCCTGGTATTCAAAGTTGGGGCGCTCGCCGTATTTACGCTTGATGTTGTCCACCACCTCCGGTGTCATCTTTATGGTCTGGTAGTGCGGCCTGACGATGACATGGTAACCGGCATCAAGCAGCAAACCGGTCAATTGCTCGCCGCAGGTATTGAAAATGGAGTTATCACCCCAGGTTGGTGCAATCAGCACCACGGGTAATTCATTTTCGGATTTGCCTGGATGGTTCCGCTGGTAGGACTCGAACTCCTCGATCAGGTTTTCCAGACGTGGATGACCATATTCAAACAGGTTTCGCGCCGGCAGGCCCTGCATTTCTTCGCGCTTGCGCAACTCGGCGACGTGATGCGGCCCCACGCAAAACAGGCTGTCATAAGCATCATAGGAATTCGCAAAATCGACCATATGGGTACTGCCCAGCGAATGAAACAGGTAAATATAGTGAATGGGATTGATCGATTTTTTCAGTTGCAGATTATCGAGGTCCATCATCGTCAGGACCACCACATCGGCTTTTTGCATATTGAAATGCAGGGTCAGAAAGAAGCCCTGTGGTATGCAAACAGCCTGGTATAGATCATGCTGGCGAACCAACCCGGGATCGCCTTCGTCCGAGGTAACATAGGTGACCCTGCGATGCAGGTCACCGTTCAGCACGTCTATCAGCGGTGCAAAATAGTGCCAGTCCTGACCGCTTTCAGAATAGATAACGATGTTTCGCCATTCCGCAGGTAAGCTGCGATACCTGCGCCAACCGGACCAGGCCCTGAGAATACCCACTTAGCTGGTTTCGTCGTCAGTCTGGCGATCATCGGACTTACGTGAGAAAAAACCCTTGAGTCGATACCAATAGGTCTTGATGGCCAGAACCAGAGAGGCAAACAAACCAACGATGGCAGAAATCAGCATGCTGCCGGTTGTCGGATCGAGATAGGCCGACGCGCTTAACGGCATCAGCAATAGCAGCAACAGGACCAGCAACGATGACCGTGAAACAAATTGTTGTGGCTTGGAAGTTTTACGCATAATCATCTCTCTTAGCCCGCAGCGACCGTCCTGAGTGCCTGTTCGAGCCTGGCCATATCGTAGTCACTGATTTCACCCATGGTTGAAATCCTGAACAGTTGCTCCGACAGCTTGCCCTGCCCGGCATAAATCACAAACCCCTGCTGTTTCAATCCATCGTGCAAGACATTGTAGGTCATGCCGGCGGGCAGGTGATAACTGCGTAATACGCAGGAACTCTCACTGGCCGGTAACCACTGCTCGATACCCAGGTCTTCGCAGGTAGCCGCCACCCGGCTTGCCAGTGTGCGGTAACGTGACCGCCGCGCTTTCCAGCCACCCTGCTTTTTCAACTCTTTCAGCGCCTGTTTGAGACCAAGCATACCGTTCACAGACGGTGTAAACGGGGTTGATTGCCTGGCCTGGTGCTCTGCCCACGCCGGCAAGTGTAACACCAGGCTGCGCGGTTCTATGCCCTGCTCGAGCGCCTCCCGCCGGCATATCACCATGGCAAGGCCCGGTATACCGTGCAGACACTTGTTGGCGGTGGCGGCCACTGCCTGTAGTGACTCCTCTGCGAAGGGGATCGACTCGGCGCCGAAACTGGAAACCCCGTCAAGCAACAACTTGACTCCATGGCGGGTGCACAGTGCCGCAATTGTTTTGACCGGGTTCAGACGCCCGGTTGTGGTTTCATGATGAACCGCCAACAGGTGGGAAAACTTGCCAGCCGCCAGTAACTCATCCAGCTTCTCGAGGTTGATTTCCCCTCCCCAGCTGGTTTTGAGCGCCTGGTTGCGGATTTTGTATATTGCCGCAATTTTGCTCAGACGTTCGCCATAAACACCATTTTCAAGGACCAGCACATTGGCATCATCGGGTACCAGCGATGCCAGCATGGCTTCCATCGCACTGGTGCCCGAACCACCCAGCAATACGGACGCCCAGTCGCCGGCATCACATTGATAAACGTCCAGCAAACCGGCAATGACCTTGTCCTGCAACTCGAAGAACTCCGGTTCACGGTGGCACAGGTCCTCACGTGCAACGGCACGCCGGACACCTTCACTCAATGACACCGGACCAGGGTTAAGGAGTATCGGTCTCACAGTTGGTGCGCCACCACCCAGAGCCAGATTCCACACCCGAACAGGTACAGCGAAATGGGTAACTCACCATTACGTATAAGTGATTGATACGTATCCCAGCCACTGGCTTTCAGATCGGCGAAACGGAAACGGCCGGGAATAATGGCACGAATGTTCTTACTCCAGGCGCGCCACTCATCACCAAATATGCTTTCGAGTTTACTGTCTTCATAGGCGATGGCTGCCGGATACCAGATCAGGAAAAACAAAGCCACGCCAATCATCACATACACATTGGCGGCGGCAATCGTAAAGCCGATCAGGATCAGAAAGTTCCCCAGGTAAAGGGGATGACGTACCAGTGCATACGGCCCGGTTGAGGCCAACTGCTTATTCTTGTGAATAAATCCGGCGGCGTAAATTCGGAACAACTGACCGATAACGGCCATTGCCAGGCCAATGGTTACAGTACCTGCATCCGGTTGTGCAAAATAGGCGCAAACTGCCACCAGCAGCAAACCGATACCCTGGCGGAGAATCTCGTTATATCGAATACGGTCGAACAAGCCCAGTAAGCCTTTACGTTCACCCATCATTTTGACTCGTTCTGACACTATTTCTTACTCCTGTGCTTTGCGCAGATTTTACTCGATTTTTCGGGCTGATATGACTGTTTTATGGATCAGTCAGTTCAATATGGATTTTCAGGCGGTTGCTGCAGCGCTGACCAGGCGGTGCTGACGCCAAGATGTCGCATCAGGCGGCGGGCGACCTGCGCGGGTTTAACCAATGGACGCGGCAGGCCTTCGGGTACACCCCTGGACGTCCTGACGTACATCAAGGCGGGTGAGCGGGCGTTCAGAAAACCTGTCATTGCAGCCTGATCCCCGCAGGAGGACCGGACGTCCCGGTAGCCGGAAGCGATGGCCAATGCTGCAAAATCAACCATGGAACTGACCGTCGCCTGCCCACCGGTGGATTCGTGAACACCGTTGTCCAGCAGCAAATGATAAAAGTTGTCCCCCGCATAGGCGCCCACGGTTGCCAGGTTGCCCATTCGCATCAGCACGGCGCCATCACCATCGATAACGATGATTTTTTTATCCGGTCTGACCAGGGACAAACCCAGGCCGAGCGAACTGGCGCAGCCCATGGAACCGACCATGTAAAGATGATTTTCACGGTCATCGACGGCGTACAGTTGCCGGCCGGCGAAGCCGGTTGATGCGATCAGAATGGTATCGTTTATATCCGTCACGCCAACCACCGACTCCAGAACTGCCTGCCGGCCGGGTAACTGCAAGTCCTGGCCTTGCCCGGGATCTGATGCCTGCGGCAGGGGCCGGCTGAAAGGCCTGGCGGCGGCAAGGGCATGGGGTGCAACCATGCCCTTTTTCATGATCAGCGCATATGGCGTGCCGTTCGTATCCATGTGCGATACGGCTCTTTCCAAAACAGCGTCAACATCCTCATCCCGATCCGGAAACCAACTCCAGGGAATCTTCATCGTGTCGAGCAATTGCGGTGTAATCTGACCCATCAACTCATGTTGAGGCTCATCCGGCTTGCCGGGTTCACCCCTGAGTGTGACGATCAGCAAGATGGGTACCCGGAACACATAATTTAACGAAGTCAGGGGACTGACGGCATTGCCGAGGCCGGAATTTTGCATCATGGCAACTGCGCGGTGACCACCCAGTGCAGCGCCTGTGGCGGCCGCGACGGCATCACCTTCATTGGCTGATGAAATATAGGTCAGTTCAGAATCACCAATGGTGTAGTTGATAAATGGCGTCAAAAATGAACAGGGAACACCCGCCCAGAAATCAAAACCCAGGCGCCTGGCAGGATCGACAAACCGGCTTGCTTCTATCACGTTAATACCTTCATTGATTAGTTCTGGGCAGTAGCGCCTTTAACTGTCGTCAGGCCCAGCGCCTGCCAGTTCTGCATGCCACCACGGTACCACTTGATCCTGTCGGCCGGGTAACCGTATTTGAGCAGGGTCTGGATATTCCTGGGAGATTGCCCGCACCACATACCGTTGCAATACAGGACCAGGGTTTTCACCTCTGAAAAATTCCACAGCTCCTCCTCGTCAATCGCGCCAAAGCGATTTGCAAGGATCTCAGAAATGGTAATCGGATCGGAGGTATCCTCTTTCAGCAACGTCCATGGAATATTCACAGAACCGGGTATCGTGCCCTTGGTCACCCAATCCGGCGTGCGTGAATCAATGACCAGGATATTACTGCCGGGTTTCGACGCTGCAACGAGATAATCAATCAGTTCCAGTTCACCAATGGTTTCGACACCGGGCGCCAGCTTGATGGGCCGGATGCAAAACGGTGGACACGGCCTGGAAGTCAGCGCGTAATCAGCTTCGATGGTATTTTCGTTATCCTGGTTACGCTCAATTTTTACTGTCTTACCATTGTGAATTACCTCGATGGAGGCCATCCCGGGCGTAATATTTACCGGCTCGGCCAGGCATATGGAAACCGCAGACAACAGCAGCAGCAGAATGCCACCCTTTAATTGTGTTTTCATAACAATCCTCCAGTTTTCAGTTGAAAGCCATAATGACTCGAGAGCAGGTCTGATTTTATCAAAACAGGGGACTCGAGTTTGATAAATACTACACTGCCCGGTCTAATTGGAGATTAATTCAGGCAAATTTGGCATCATTGTGTCTGTAGTCAGACAGCGTATCAAATGAAAACCAGACAATGTAATTCGTGCACCGCCTGTTGCGAGGGCTGGATCGACGCCACCATCGTTGATGTGAAAGTCTATCCCGGCAACCCCTGTATGCATTGCACCAACAGCGGTTGCGGAATTTATGAGAACCGACCTAAATCCCC
>JBFFWN010000085.1:0-12843 GCA_041570235.1 Lysobacterales bacterium
GGCGTGTTGAGGAACAAGCGTGCTATGGCGGTATGGGCGTTTCTGATCTGCTTTTTGACGTTTATTGGCTTTATCACGGCAGGAATTGGCCTGATCGTGATTATCCCCTGGCTGGCTTATGCGACCTGGCACGGTTACCACGCGGCACGTGATGTAGCAAATTGGACCAGGCTTTCCCCCGACTGATCCGGAAAGCGGGCTTGATATAAAGGGCAGCCATGCCCCAAACAGCCATGCCCAAAAAAAAACAGGCGACCCGAAGGCCGCCTGTCAGTAGTCTCATGCGCAAATTAATCACGCCACAGAAGAAGGGGGGGACTGTGTGAGACTACAGTTACTTAGAATAAGTCCAAAATAAAAATTTACAAGTGCTTTTATCGATTTTTTCAACTTAATTCTGAATTTAAAGTAATAATTTTAAAGTTTTCGGAAACTCGCGCTGGAGAGATGTGACTGGCCATTCCGGCTGGATTGAAGACCCTGATTGCAGCTATGGATAGAAGAAATAAAGCCGCTCACTTTTTTTCCAGTTCCCTCTTCCAGTCCCAGCCTTTTGTGCATGACAGGACTGGTGGTCGTGTACTGCAGGAAGACCCGTTTGTCCGGGTGGATGTATTTCTGCACGGCAAATGCAGCGAGCGCTGCTTCATGAAAACCGCTTAATATGAGTTTCTTCTTACCGGGATAGGTGTTGATGTCACCGACAGCAAAGATGCCCTCCTCGGAGGTCTGGAATTTCTCTGTATCAACGGGTATCTGTCGTTTTTCAATGGCCAGTCCCCAGTCTGCAATGGGGCCTAGATTTGGTGACAGCCCCCAGAATACATAAACTTCATCTGCCTCGATCTCATGCTTGTTGCCGTCTCCGTCCGCCACCAGGAGTCCGCGGAACTTGCCGTCAACTGATAACACCTCGCGCACCATGCCATGAAGTTCCCTGACATGGCCTTGACCGGCCAGCTGCTTCATCGTGTTCACAGATGCCGGTTGCGCCCGGTATTCCTGGCGACGATGGATCAATGTCAGGCTGTTGACCTTGTCGTAAATTTCATTGGTCCAGTCCAGCGCGGAGTCGCCGCCGCCGAGGATGATAATATTCCTGCCGCTCAGTTTTTCCGGTTGGGTGATTTTGTAATGAATGGTCTTATCTGTAAACTCGTCGGCGCCGGGCGCGCGCAGACGGCGTGGTACAAAGGCCCCAAGCCCGGCGGCAATGATGACCGTGGCGGTGTCAAACTCGATACCCTTTGATGTGGTCAATGAGAAACGCCCGTCTTCCTTACGGTGCAGTTCAGTAACGGCCTGACCCAGGTGAAACTGTGGACTGAATGGTTCGATCTGCTCCATTAACCTGTCGATCAGTTCCTGCGCGCCGATAACCGGGTAAGCCGGTATGTCGTAGATGGGTTTTTCGGGATATAGTTCGCCGCATTGGCCTCCAACTTTTGGCAGGGAATCGACAACATGTGCCCGGATATCCAGCAAGCCAAGTTCAAAAACCTGGAAAAGACCGGCAGGGCCGGCACCGATAATGACTGCATCTGTGCGAATGGGCATATGATTTTCCACTTCCATGAACGTCGGTCGCTTGTCTGACCTGATAACTTGGGTCAAAGCGTATAGAATCAAGAACTGAACCGGTTTCATTTTACTGTGGTTAGTCTTTCGGGTCACGGGTGCAGCATTGAACGAGATGAAAAAAATCCAACTGTGTGAGTCCTGGTTGAACCTTCTTCAGGAACAATTCCAGCAGCCATACATGATTAAGTTGCGGGACTTTCTGGTTACACGCAAACAACATCAGGCGGTTATGTATCCACCCGGTCCGCAAATTTTCAATGCGCTGAATTCAACTCCTTTTGAAAGCGTGAGAGTGGTGATTCTTGGCCAGGATCCCTACCATGGGCCGGGCCAGGCCCATGGTCTTTGTTTCTCGGTATTGCCGGGCGTAAAAATACCGCCGTCATTGGCCAATATCTACCGCGAGATCGAGTCTGACCTCGGAACTCCCCGCGCCAGCAATGGCTGCTTGCAGTCCTGGGCAGAGCAGGGTGTGTTATTGCTCAATGCTGTTTTAACCGTTGAGCGTGGCCAGGCCGGTTCACACCAGGGCAAGGGTTGGGAACTGTTTACCGATAATATTGTTCAGCTCTTGAACGATAAACGCCAGAACCTGGTTTTCATGTTGTGGGGCAGCTATGCGATGAAAAAAGGTGCTGTTATCAACCCCCGCAAACACCTGGTCCTGAAAGCGCCCCATCCTTCACCATTGTCAGCACACCGCGGGTTTCTTGGCTGCAAGCATTTCTCGCATGCCAATGCCTATCTTCAGGAGCATGGTATCGACCCTATCGACTGGTCCGTTCCTGACTGTTGATTAACCCGCCCACCTCGCCTGCCGGAGCAGTCCGGACATTTCACCAGGGACCCTAAGTTGGTTTTTTGTTCTTCTCGGTGTTGAGGAGACAATCAACCGCTGACATTCTTCAGTGTTTTATCAATCGGCATCCAGTTGACATGCCGGTCAAAAAACACATTGGCCTGTGGTTGGCGGTCAATCTCATCGTGAATGCAACCCAGGGCGATGTGTAACTCTCCCGGCCATTTTCTGGAACGAAAAAACAGGCTGCTGCCGCAGTTCCTGCAAAACCCGCGTTGCGCGCCAACTGAAGACTCGAACCAGCAGAGCTGGTCAGTTTCGTTGTTAATATTGACCTGGGTTTGCTCAAAACCTACCCAGGTGACATAACCGGCACCATGTGCGGCCCTGCATAGACTGCAGTGACAATGTGCACACCATTTACTCGGTCCGTGCGCGACAAATTGAATGGCTCCACAAAGACAACTGCCTTTGTATGTCTGTTGATCTGTCATGATTGAATGATGATCCATCCCAGTCTCATCCACATCGCCAACAGGACAAAACAACTGAACATAAACACCGTGAAGCGGTGCATAACAAGGTTATAAGTGATATGGATGAAGCTGTGCAGGTATCTGGATGCGACATAAGACCAGGCCAACACGATCAAAATCCGGTCCTGCAGCATCAATATCAGGGCCAGTAAAATGGCAATGTAAAACAGCACAGGGGATTCAAACAGATTGATGAAATTGTTTGCGCTGGCTTCTGATCCCGGCAATTTTCCCTGCCAGTCAGAACGCACTTTCATCTGCTCCGGGTCGATGCGCCTGGTTTTCATTTCACCAATCCGCTTGATGTACATTGTAATCAGCACGATAAAGGTCAACAGAACCTGAGCCAGCAGGGGCAGCAGCAGTGGCTTGAAATACATCAGTGTCTCCAGGTCTCAACAACAAATGAAAGCCATTTTAGCAGAGCCCAGACGGCTTGTAGATGGCAGAGGAATGAAAGCAGCGGGGACAAGGTCTCGTACAAAATTCAGGGCTGAGTGAAATTCGCACTTGTCCTTGTCCCCGCTTAATCCAAAGAACCGCTTGTTCCTGCAGGTGGTCAGCCTGTTTCTCAGGAACCCGGTCCGTTTGAATGATAAACCTGTCTACCAGTCGTAACGGCGGTTGCGACGGTAATAGCGATCCTGTTCGGGTGGCTCGTAGATAGCGGCATCAATAATGGACCACAGGTGAATGACCCAACCCAGTAATATGACCCATAGCACCACGGACAGGACAAACATAAAACCGGCCAGTAACCAACGCCCCTGTAACAGTTGCCCGAGACCGGGTATGAAAAAACTGCACAAGGCTGCGATGACATTGCCTGCAGAACCACGACTCATATTGATCTCCTGGTAGTTAATTTCCTGTGTTGATACATGCAGAAAGTGTGCCAGTATGAAAAACAGTCCCTTCGAAAACCTGGAAACCCTTGCTGATTGGCGCGTCCCGGGGGCACCAGGCAGTTGCGCCCCGCTTGTCATACCCTTTTTTAAAAGACGGTTATCCGGGAGGATTTGCAACAATTTGGCGAATTCCACCATGCGGTGGTTATTACAATAAAAGGGTCAAAACGCATGCGCTTTGCAGCTACCGGACGTATAATGGTCGTTTTATTTCAGACATGATAATAAAGGAACCAAAGCCATGAGTTACGAGCACATCAAGATTCCCTCCAGCGGTGAAAAAATTACTATTAAAGATAACAAACTGGTTGTTTCTGACAACCCGATCCTGGGTTTCATCGAGGGTGATGGAATAGGTGGTGATATCACCCGCGCCTCCATGCGTGTATGGAATGCAGCGGTTGAAAAGGCCTATGGCGGCAAACGCAAGGTTCATTGGGCTGAATTGTTTCTCGGAGAGAAGGCGGCCGGCGTTTATGATGGAAACTACTTTCCTGCTGAAACGCTTGAAGCTGTTAAAGACCTGGTCGTCTCCATCAAGGGGCCTTTAACCACACCCGTGGGTGGTGGCTTTCGTTCTCTGAATGTTTCCCTGCGCCAGGATCTGGATCTGTACGCCTGTGTGCGTCCGGTCGAATATTTCGATGGTGTGCCATCGCCGATGAAACGCCCCCAGGACGTAAATGCAATCATCTTCAGGGAAAACACCGAAGACGTGTATGCGGGAATCGAATACGAAAGTGGAACACCTGAAAACGAGAAGCTGGCGAAATTCCTGCGCGAGGAAATGGGTGCGCAATTTTTTGAAGGCGCTGGTATTGGCATCAAGCCCATATCCGCTTTTGGCTCCAAGCGCCTGGTCCGCAAGGCTATACAGTATGCGATAGACAATAACCACGACAGCGTCACCCTGGTTCACAAGGGTAATATCCAGAAATTCACCGAAGGGGCGTTCCGCAAGTGGGGTTATGAGTTGGCAGCCGAGGAGTTCGCCGACGAGACGATTTCCGAAGCCGATTTGTGGGATAAGTTCAACGGCAAATGCCCTGAAGGCAAGATCGTGATCAAGGACAGGATTGCCGATATCATGTTCCAGTTGATGCAGCTGCGCCCGGCGGAGTTCAGCGTTATCGCAACCACCAATCTGAATGGCGACTACCTCTCTGATGCGCTGGCCGCAGAAGTCGGTGGCATGGGTATCGCTCCGGGAGCGAATATGGCTGACCATATTGCTGTTTTCGAAGCCACCCACGGAACAGCGCCAAAATACACCGATCTCGATAAGGTAAACCCGAGCTCGTTGATGTTTTCCGGTTCAATGATGTTCAACTATATCGGCTGGAAAGAGGTATCTGCTTTGATTGCGAAGGCATTTGGCAAGACCATTGAACAGAAAATTGTGACCTATGATTTTGCCCGCCTGATGGATGGTGCAACCGAGGTTTCAACATCCGCCTTTGCAGATGCGCTGATTGACAATATGTAAAATCAGGAATGGTTGCCTTTTTTAAACAGGCAGCCGCCTGCCTGGAGATTTCCTCGCCAGAGGAGAAATGCAGTGCGGTGACTGATTTCTGGTGGGCTGTTCAGGCCGGCCAGTTTGAGTTTGACCCCCGCACACCGGTTCTGGAAATCGGTGTTGCGGGTCGTCCTGAAAAACCGCAGCTGGTTGAGCCTTCAAAGCTGAAGCGGCGGCGTCTGGGCAGTGACCAGGGCAGGGCGGCACTGGTCCACGCGATCGCCCACATTGAGTTCAACGCCATCAACCTGGCACTGGATGCTGCTTACCGGTTTCGGGATATGCCCGGGCAGTATTATCACGATTGGCTCTCGGTCGCGGCAGACGAGGCTCGCCATTTTCAACTGCTATCAAGCCGGCTGCGTTCGCTGGGCTTTGAGTATGGTGACTTCCCTGCCCACAACGGGCTTTGGGAAATGGCGCAAAAAACGTCCGATGATTGTTTAAAGCGTATGGCCCTTGTGCCCAGGGTGCTTGAGGCTCGGGGGCTTGATGTAACGCCGGGCATGATCGACCGCCTCGAGGCGGTTGGGGATGAGGATACCGTCAGGGCTCTCAAGATCATACTTGCCGAGGAGGTCCGGCACGTGGAAATCGGCAGCTATTGGTTCCGCGTGTGTTGTGATCACAGGGGCCTGGACCCCGAGACGGTTTTCCTGGAATTACTGAAGGCGTATTTTGGGCAGTCTATCAGGGGTCCCTTCAATATTCCGGCGCGTATGCAGGCCGGCTTTACCCAACGAGAGATGGACGCTATTTCAGGGCTGCAGGACTGACAGGTCGTACATACCGGGTTGTACGCGCAAAACACTGCCCTGCGTATACCAGTCTCCCAGTACAATGCGTTGCGCAGACCGGTCACCGATGGTTAAGTCATGAATCGCCGGCCGGTGGGTATGGCCATGGATCATGCGCCGCACGCCATGGCGTGCAAAAGCCTCCAGCACCTGTTCTGCATTGACATCCATGATATCCATGCCGACAGTATCCTTATGCTCAGCACTCGCGTCACGGGCCTGTAGGGCGACCTGCAGGCGTTCTGCGGGTGTCTTGCCCAGGAAATTTTGCTGCCATATGGGGTCGCGAACCATTTGGCGAAATTGCTGATAGGGAACATCATCGGTACACAGGCTGTCACCATGCATCAACAGAACCGGCTCTCCATAAAGCTCGGTCACGTACTCATCCGGTAAAAGTGTCAGGCCCGCCGCGTCGGCATAAGCCTGTTTTAACAGGAAGTCACGATTGCCATGCAGGAAATAGCAGGGTACACCCTGTTTATTCAAGCGGGTAAGTGCCTCAGCCAGCGCAATGGCGCAGTTCGATGGCACATCATCACCGAGCCAGTATTCGAACAGGTCTCCAAGGATGTACAGCGCATCGGCGGCGACCGCCTCACGCTGCAGGAAGGACAGCAGCAGGGCGGTTGTTTCGGGACGTCTGTCATCCAGGTGAAGATCCGATATGAACAAGGTTGTCATGGTATTCCCGGGTGGCGTTTACTGAACGACAATGGATTCGATGATTACCGGTTCCGTTGGAACATCGCGCTGGTCGGTTGCCACGAAACGGATGTCATCGACAACATCCATGCCTTCAATCACCTTTCCAAATACCGCATAGCCCCAGGTCCGGGTGTCTGTTTTGGCGGTATGATCGAGTGACACATTCAGTTCAACGTTGATAAAAAACTGTGAAGTTGCAGAATTCACATCGTTGGTGCGTGCCATGGCAATCGTGCCGCGCACATTTTTCAGGCCGTTGTCAGCCTCGTTGATAATGGGTTCACGGGTTTGCTTTTTGGTCATGTCGGGTGTCATGCCGCCGCCCTGGATCATGAAGTGACTGATGACGCGGTGAAAAATAGTGCCGTTATAAAAACCGTCATTGGCATATTGCAAAAAATTTGCAACGGTGACCGGTGCCTTGTCTGGAAAAAGTTCCAGGCGGATGTCACCACGGTTGGTAATAATCATCACTTCGGGATTGGCAGTGGCCTCCTGGGCCTGGGATACAGGCAGGCTGAGGGTGAACAGGATAAGTAACGGGATCAGTTTCTTCATGGAGTGGTTCTCTGGTGCAATGAATTCGGTTAGGCAATGATACTGGCCAAGCAGCCATGGTGAAAGCCTGTTGTTCGAAGTTTATCAGCGGCAGTGGTTTGTTAACCTAGGTAAAGCACGTCATTTAGTCCAATTCACGGTCATTTTATGGTAATATTTATCGCTTGTTTTCATGAAAATGCCGACGACAAAAAACGGTATCGGTAGATTCAAGAATATTGATAAATTACATATTTTTATAAAACATTCCGGAGTATTTACATTTAATGGCTGAACTCGCTAAAGAAGTCCTGCAGGTTAACCTGGAAGACGAAATGCGCCAGTCCTATATGGACTACGCGATGAGTGTCATTGTCGGCAGAGCCTTACCCGATGTTCGGGATGGCCTGAAACCTGTTCACCGTCGCGTGCTTTACGCTATGAGTGAGCTGGGAAATGACTGGAACAAGCCCTATAAAAAGTCAGCGCGCGTGGTTGGTGACGTTATAGGTAAGTATCACCCACATGGCGATTCGGCTGTGTATGACACGATCGTACGCATGGCCCAGCCTTTTGCCATGCGTTACCTGCTGGTGGATGGCCAGGGTAACTTCGGCTCGGTCGATGGTGATTCTGCGGCCGCGATGCGATATACCGAAGTTCGTATGTCAAAGCTGGCGCACGAGTTGTTGGCGGATCTCGACAAGGAAACAGTCAACTTTGGTCCGAACTATGATGAATCCGAACACGAGCCACTGGTGTTGCCCACCCGGGTTCCCGGTCTGCTGATCAATGGTTCTGCGGGAATCGCAGTGGGAATGGCCACCAATATTCCTCCACATAACCTGAACGAGGTCATACAGGCGACTATCGCTCTGATTGAGAACCCGGAACTGGATGTCGATGGCCTGATGGAATATCTGCCGGGTCCTGATTTCCCGACCGCAGGTATCATCAATGGCGCCCAGGGTATCCACGAAGCCTATCATACGGGTCGCGGCCGAATTTATATGCGTGCCAAAACACACGTTGAAACGTCGGAGAGAAGCGGTAAAAACACCCTGATTGTGACGGAGCTCCCATACCAGGTGAACAAGGCCCGCCTGCTGGAAAAAATTGCCGAGCTGGTCAAGGATAAAAAACTGGACGGTATCACCGAATTGCGTGATGAGTCTGACAAGGACGGTATGCGAGTCGTCATTGAATTACGCCGGGGTGAGGTTCCAGAGGTTGTTTTAAACAATCTCTACAAACATACCGTGATGCAGAATGTGTTCGGCATCAATATGGTCGCCCTGGTGAATGGCCAACCAAAACTGCTGAATTTAAAAGATATATTGCACGCATTTATCGGGCACCGGCGCGAGGTGGTTACCCGTCGAACACTGTTCGAATTACGCAAGGCGCGCAATCGCGCCCATGTTCTGGAAGGACTGACAGTTGCACTCGCCAACCTGGATGAATTGATCGAACTGATCAAGTCTTCCCCGTCTCCCGCGGAAGCCAGAGAGCGGTTGCAGGCTAAACGCTGGGACCCGGGGATGGTGCGCGCCATGCTGGGCCAGGGTGGAGCAGAGACCTCACGACCGGAAAATTTGGATCCTGCATTTGGCCTAAAGGAAGATGGTTACCAATTATCACCGGTGCAGGCCCAGGAAATCCTGAACATGCGTCTGCACAGACTGACCGGTCTTGAGCAGGAAAAACTGACGACAGAATATGAAGAAATTCTCGCCCTGGTCAGGTCTTTGCTTGAGATTCTCTCTGAACCCAATCGTTTGATGAGCGTTATTCGGGAAGAACTGGAAGAAGTTCTGGATAAATTCGGTGACGAACGGCGGACCGTTATTCTCGAAACCAAACTCGACCTGAGTCTCGAAGACCTGATTACCGAAGAGGACGTGGTTGTCACCATCTCGCATGGTGGATATGCCAAATCGCAATCGCTGGACCGTTACCAGGCGCAGCGCCGTGGCGGCAAGGGTAAATCAGCGACCAAGGTCAAGGATGAAGATTTCATAGACGAACTGTTTGTCGCCAATACACACGATACATTGTTGTGCTTTACATCTGCCGGCAAGATTTACTGGCTGAAAGTCTATGAGTTGCCCCAGGCCAGTCATGTCAGCCGTGGCAAGCCAATCGTCAACCTGTTGCCGCTTGAAAAGGATGAACGCGTCAATGCTGTTCTGCCGGTGCGTGAGTATTCCGACGATCTTTTCGTATTTTTTGCCACCAGAAACGGTATCGTTAAAAAGACCCCGTTAAAAGCGTATAGCAACCAGCGCGCCAACGGCATATGGGCGATCAACCTCGATGATGACGATGAACTGGTTAATGTTGAAATCACGCATGGAGACAGCGATGTCATGCTGTTTTCAAGTTCCGGTAAATGCATTCGTTTCTCTGAAGGCAATGTGACTTCGGTCGGACGCACTGCCAGGGGTGTTATTGGTATCAAGATGCCGGAAGGTCACAAGGTCGTCTCGATGCTGGTGCTCAATGAAGGTGATATTCTGACCGTCACCGAACGGGGTTATGGCAAACGCACCAGGCCTTCCGAGCATTCAAACCAGGGCAGGGGTGGACAGGGTGTCATCGGCATCCAGACTTCCCCGCGCAACGGCGAGTTGATTGCTGCGCTACAGGTAAAAGATGAAGACGACATCATGTTGATCACGGATGGTGGAACCCTGGTCAGGACCCATGCCAACGAGATTTCCACGCTCGGCAGAAACACCCAGGGTGTCACCCTGATTCGCCTGGGTGAGCAGGAAAACCTGGTTGGGCTGGCGAGGATACAATCAGTTGGTGACGAGGAAGAAAGCGAGTCTGATAGCTAATTATCAAGACGTTAAAATAACCCGGTATCGTTAGACGATTCCGGGTTATTTTTTTGCCCGGTAAATGCTTGTCTCAGTGATTCGTAATCCGCTTATTTATCATCGACAGGATTGGGGTTGACTCTATCCTTTATCAAAGTGAGGCCAGCACTGACTCTGCTGAACTCACGCGGAATTCACCGGGTTCCTCAATCATCAGTTGGGTGACAATGCCATTTTCGGCAACCAGTGCAAAGCGTTGTGAACGCTGGCCCATGCCAAAATCTCTGCCGTCCAGTTCAAGCCCAAGGGCCTCTGCAAACTCGCCGTTGCCGTCAGCCAGCATGTCAATGCCATCCGCGCCTGCGCTTTTCCCCCAGGCGTCCATGACAAAAACATCATTGACGGACATACAGGCTACCGCATCTACACCTTTGGAAAAGAATTCATCCAGATTTTCGACAAAACCGGGCAGGTGATAGGCTGAGCAGGTAGGGGTAAATGCCCCGGGCACCGAAAACAGCACGACCTTACGGTTGGTAAAATAATCACTTGTGCTGATGGCCTGCGGACCGTTTTCCGACATTTGGCTGAGTACTGCACCCGGAATCGGGTCTCCTATACGAATGGTCATAACCGGTGTCCTCTTGAAGTGGTCTTTTCAGGCTGCTATGGCATCTGAGATGGCCATAAATAATGTGTCGGGATCAACCGGCTTGGTGACGTATGCTGTGGCGCCCTGGCGTATTCCCCACACCTGGTCTGCCTCGCCGTCCTTTTTACTGACAAAAATTACCGGAATATTGTTGGTTGCCTGGTCTTTTGACAGTTTTCGTGTAGCCTGAAAACCATTCATGCCGGGCATGACGATGTCCATCAGGATGACATTGGGTTGTTCCTTTCTGGCAATTTCCAGGGCTTCGTCTGCAGTTTCTGCTGTCAGGGTTTCATGGCCCCAGTTCTCGATCAGCTTTTTCAAGCTCATTATCTGGGCAGGTGAATCATCTACTATCAGTACCTTTGCCATTTCTTTCCCCAATTTCTCTGAAGGTTGCTTTACCAGCCCACTTCACAAAATTATGCACCAATCGTTATTGGTGTGCACAAAAATTATTATTTCCGTCGAAGCTTCAGTTCAGTTTTACAACCGTGCGTCCAAGTGAGTTGCCATCCAGCAACACATCAAATGCGCCACCAAGCTCAGACAGCTCAATTTCATTGCTGATAATCTGATCCAGATGTGGCGGTTTCCATTCTTTTGCCAACCGCTTCCAGAGCAATTCCCTGGTTGGATATGGCGCGTTATTTGAACTGATGCCAATCAGGCTGACACCACGCAGAATCATCGGCAGGTTGGTGGCATTCAGCCCGATTCCGCCCGCCATACCACAACAGGCGATATTGCCCCATAAATCGATTACCCTCGAAATACCGGCCAGCATGTCGCCGCCGACATTGTCTATACAACCTGCCCAACGAATCGATTCCAATGGAGCCTGGCCCCAATGGAGGTCATGACGTGAAATACATTGCCTGGCGCCCAGCGCTTCGAGGTAGTCGAACTGGTCGACCTTACCGCTTATGGCGTGTGCCTCGTAACCGGCATGGGTCAGAATGTCGATGGCGAAACTGCCTACACCGCCACTGGCGCCGGTGATAACAATGGGGCCGCTCTGTGGTGTTTGTCCAAGTGCTTCCATCCGGTATAGTGATAATGCCGCAGTAAATCCGGCAGTGCCGATACCCATCGCCTGGCGCGTGCTCAAGCCCTTGGGTAATGGAATAACGCTTTTACTGTCAAGACGCATGTATTGCGCGTAGCCCCCATCGCGCTTTTCCGACATATTGCAACCGGTCACCAGTACCTTGTCACCCACGGCAAATCGTTCACATTGTGATGAAACCACTTCACCCGCTATATCGATGCCGCCCACCAGCGGAAATGTCTGGCATATTTTTGCCTTACCTGTAGCAGCGAGGGCATCCTTGTAATTGATACCCGACCATTCGCCGCGTATAACAACATCACCCTGGCTCAGGTCATCGATACCAATGCTCTCAATAGCTGACCGGTAACCTTCGGCATCATTGCGAATACGAAAAGCTTTAAAAGATTTGGGTATTGCCGTCATGTCGTGACTCGGTGTTTTTCAGTTTCCGCGGTGTATAGCCCGCTTATCCAGGTGCAATGCCGCTTCGTGTACGGCTTCCGACAGGGTCGGGTGTGCATGGACGATACGGGCAAGGTCTTCGCTGGCGCCGTGAAACTCCATGGTGACCACGCATTCTGCGATCAGTTCGGAAGCCCCGGGGCCGATAATGTGAACACCCAGGATCTCATCGGTGGTCTCATCGGCAAGCATCTTGACCATGCCGGCAGCATCACCCATTGCCAGGCCACGTCCGGTGGCGGCAAACGGAAATGAACCGCTGCGGTAGGCAATGCCCTCATCTTTGAGTTGTTGCTCTGTTTTACCCACCCAGGCAATCTCGGGGTCGGTGTAAATGACCCATGGAACGGTATCGAAGTGGATGTGTGCGGCTTTGCCGGCGATCAATTCGGCAACTGCGATGCCTTCTTCGGATGCTTTATGGGCCAACATCGGGCCTCGCACACAGTCACCGACCGCCCAGAC
>JBFFWN010000086.1:0-12810 GCA_041570235.1 Lysobacterales bacterium
CAAGCATCAGGACGCCTCCACGCTAATGGGTCCGAAACTGTCGCCCAGTTCACGGCCACTTTGGGTTGCCGCTTTCACCCAGACGGCGCCAACCGGTAATTCCTGACAAATACGTACAGGAAGATGGATGCTGTGCTCACCCTGGCTAACCTTGACCTTATCGCCGTCAAGGAACCCCCGGCTACCCGCATCATTGGGACTCAAACCCACAAATGCCGTTTCTGCATGATCTGTTTTTTGCAGATGATCAGAACGGCGGCACAGGCCATCTACCGAGTACATGGCCAGTTCACCAACGCGGTAAAGGTCGCCGCCGGAACCAGGGGCAGCCAGCGTGATGTCGTCTTTCACATATTCGCCGGGGCCGATAACGGCAAGCATTTCCTCGCGGACACCTTTCAGGTTAATCTGCGCAAAGCCATCCAGTTCCATTGCTTCACCCAACCTGCGCAGGATCTTCCAACCGGGACGGCAATCACCGGCGGGCTTGACAGCACTTTCAACCGTCTGCATCTGGCCATCAAATGTGTACAACGTACCCTCGGACTCAGCCAGCGGCGCCAATGGCAATATGATGTCAGCCCTGGCCTTGAGTGCTTCGTTGGCAAAACTGGATACAGCCACAACGGTATCAGCAGATTCCAGCGCATCCATGGCCAATGCAGGGTTGGCAAAATCAAAATCAGGCTCTACATCCCACAAGAGATAGCCCTTGAGCGGGTTTGTCAGCATATCGCGGACATTCATACCATCATCAGCGGCAACCGGAACAGCGCCTGCCAGTGAAGCGCCTGTGGCATTGGCACCGTGAGTCAGAATATTCAATCGGGCGCCGCTCGCTTCAGAGATCCAGGCTGACAGCTGGCGTAACCAGGAGGCCTGTGCATGCGCCATGGCCGCATGGCCAAGAATCATCATGGCCGGGCCTTCATTACACAGCATCCCGGCAATGGCTTCGTGGCTGGCATCTGGCTGACCGTTGACAGCGGCATTGAAAACTTCAGGTAAGGCCTTGCCGGTTTTGTCGGCGACTGCCTTGGCCAGCAGAGCAAGTGAGCTGACCATATTCTGCGGTGCGGTAATAATCTGGTTTGCCAGGTTGAAGTGGAAATTCCAATCCACCGGGTTCAGGGCTGCAATTTGCGCGCCACCACGCCAGGCCTTGCGTACACGCTGACCCAATATCGGGGCCTCGTGACGTATATTGCTGCCAACCAGGACAATGGCTTTCGCATCATCAATCGCCATCATCGGTGACTGGAATGAAGCACCCGCTAAGCGGTTTGCATCATCGCTGAAATCCTGCTCTCTCAAGCGGTGATCGATATTCGCGCAATCCAACCCGCCTGCCAGCCGTTTGGCCAGGAAATATTCTTCCGTAAGGGCGTTGGATGACATCAAAACTCCCAGGCCGGTCGAACCATGCGCACTGACCGAAGAGCGTAAAGCCTCGGCAGCACTGCGAATACCCTCATCCCAGGATACGTTGGCCCACTTGCCATCCACTTTAACCATGGGTTCGAGGACCCGGTCCTTGGCATTGAGTCCAAAATGGGAATAGCGGTCGCGGTCCGACAACCATGTTTCATTGTTGGGTTCGCAATCCCTTGGAACCGCACGCATGACCTGATGGCCACGGGTGTGATACCACACATTAGAGCCGACGCCATCATGACCTGCCAATGAGGGGCGGGCCAGCAATTCCCAGGCACGCGCCGAGAAACGGAAAGGTTTGTTGGTTAATGCCCCTACCGGACATAGGTCAATGACGTTGCCTGACAATTCAGAATCAACACCCTGAGAGAGACTGGCGCCGATCTCTGACCGGTCACCACGACCATACATACCCAGTTCATCGGTGCCTGCGATCTCGCTTAAGAACCGCACACAACGGGTACATTGAATACAGCGTGTCAGGTCGGTCTGGACCAGTGGCCCGATATTGTGGTCCTGGACCACACGTTTGCGCTCTGTGAAGCGCGAAACCGAACGGCCATAACCCATGGCCAGATCCTGCAATTCGCATTCACCGCCCTGGTCACAAATCGGGCAGTCCAACGGATGATTGATCAGCAGAAACTCCATCACACCGTGCTGCGCGTCGATCGCACGACGTGACTGCGTGTAGATTTTCATGCCTTCCATGACCGGCGTTGCGCAAGCCGGCATGGGTTTTGGCGCCTTTTCAACGTCCACCAGGCACATGCGGCAGTTGGCCGCGATACTCAATTTGCTGTGATAGCAAAAACGCGGGATGCTGATTCCGGCTTTATCTGTTGCCTCGATGATCATCGAGTTCTTTGGTACTACCATGGCCTGGCCATCAACTTCGATATTGACGGTTTCCACGACTTTCTCCGGCTGCGTGCTCATGCAGCTTTCCCCTTTTGATCATCCACGATGGAGTGGCCATGCTCCACATAGTATTCAAATTCGTCCCAGAACTGACGCAGGAACCCCTGCACCGGCCAGGCCGCTGCCTCGCCGAATGCGCAAATAGTGTGGCCTTCGATCTGACCTGCCGCTGACTTGAGCAACTCGAGATCTTTCATCTCACCGTTACCCGCTACTATTCTTTCCAGAACACGATGCATCCAGCCGGTGCCTTCACGGCACGGTGTGCATTGTCCGCAGGATTCCATGTGATAAAACCTCGAAATGCGGGTGCAGGCCTTGACCATGCAGGTGGTCTCATCCATGACAATAACGGCACCCGATCCCAGGCCGGAACCGGCTTTGCTAAGCGCATCAAAGTCCATGGTGACATCCATCATCACGTCGGCGGGCAATACCGGCATCGATGAACCACCGGGTATCACGCCTTTGAGTTTGTTTCCATTACGGACACCACCGGCCATCTCCAGCAGTTCGCTGAACGGCGTACCCAGCGGCACTTCGTAGTTACCGGGCTTGTTGACATGACCGGAGACTGAAAAAACCTTCGGGCCGCCATTATTGGGCTTGCCAATATTCAGGAACCAATCGCCACCGTTACGCATGATGTGCGGGATGGAAGCCAGTGACTCGGTATTGTTAATGGTGCTGGGTTTACCATACAGGCCAAAATTGGCCGGGAATGGCGGTTTGAATCTTGGCTGACCTTTTTTGCCTTCCAACGATTCCATCAATGCGGTTTCCTCACCACATATATAGGCACCGGCGCCGAGAGCGGCGTAAATATCCATATCGATACCGCTGCCGAGGATATCTTTACCCAGCAATCCAGCCTCGTAGGCATCTTTAAGAGCCTCTTCAAAACGCTCAAACGGTTCGTGATGGAATTCACCACGAAGATAGTTGTAACCCACCGTTGCACCCATCGCGTAACCGGCAATGGCCATGCCCTCGATCACCGCATGTGGGTTGAACCGAAGGATATCGCGATCATGGCAGGTGCCGGGTTCGGACTCATCCGAGTTGCACAGGATATATTTCTGGCCAGGTGCAGAGCGTGGCATAAAGCTCCACTTCAAACCGGTAGGGAAACCGGCGCCACCGCGACCACGCAAGGCCGAAGCCTTGACGTTTTCAATGATCTCGCCCTGATCGGTTTTCTCAGCCAGGATCTTTTTCCAGGCCTTGTAACCGTCGATGGCCAGGTAAGCCTCCATCGACCAGGGTTTTTCAGCATCCAGCGTGGTGAATACGACGTTGTGATCGGCCATCAGTCTAATCCATCCAAAATTTCATCGACTTTCGTGGTGTCCAGGTTCTCGTGATAATGGCCGTCGACCACCATCATCGGAGCTCCGCAACAGGCAGCCAGGCATTCTTCCTCTACCACCAGCGTGATACGGTCATCCGAGGTGGTCTGCCCCAGTTTGATACCCAGTTTTTTCTCGACATGACTGACCAGTTCCTCTGCTCCATTGAGCCAGCAGGAAATATTGGTGCATATATTAACCTTATGTTTTCCAACAGGTTCTTGGTCAATCATCGAATAAAAACTGGCAACTTCGAAGGCCCATACCGGCGGTAAATCCAGGTAATCGGCCACGGCTTCGATCATGTCTTTGCTGACCCAACCGCCGTTCTGGTCCTGTGCGGCAATCAATGCCTGTATCAGGGCTGAACGTTTGTTTTCCGCCGGGAACTTACTTACCCAGTGATCTATTTTTGCCTGGGTATCTTCGTTCAGAAGATCTTTTTTACCGGCAATGAATTCAGCTTTATGGCCCATCAGCGGTCTACCTCACCAAATACGATATCAAAGGTGCCCATCAGGGCTACCACGTCTCCGAGCATATGCCCTTTTGACAATTCATCCATGCAGGAAAGATGCGCAAAGCCCGGCGCCCTCAGATGGACACGGAACGGCTTGTTGGCGCCATCGGAAACCAGGAAACAGCCAAATTCACCCTTCGGTGCTTCAACCGAAGCATAGGTTTGGCCCTTGGGAACACTGTAACCTTCAGTAAACAGTTTGAAATGATGGATCAGCGCTTCCATGTCACCCTTCATTTCCTCGCGCGTTGGCGGGATAACCTTGAAGTTTTTCGACATGACATGGCCGGGGTTGGCACGTAGCCATTCAACGCACTGCAAAATAATTTTTGCCGACTGACGCATTTCCTCGACACGCACCAGGTACCGGTCATAGCAATCGCCATTGATCCCCACCGGCACATCAAAATCCATCTCGCCATACATGGCGTAAGGCTGTTTCTTGCGAAGGTCCCACTCAATGCCTGAGCCACGCAGCATCGGACCTGAACAACCGAGTTGCTGGGCACGCTCAGGTGACAGCACACCGATACCGACCGTACGCTGTTTCCAGATACGGTTATCGGTCAACAGTGTTTCATATTCATCGACTTTGGAGGGAAAGTCCTTGGCAAAGGCTTCAATGAAATCCAACAAACTGCCTTCACGCCACTCGTTTCTCTGCTTGAGCTTTTTACCCTTGGTCCAGGGAGATTCCTTGTACTCGGGCATTTTGTCCGGCAGGTCGCGATAAACACCACCCGGCCGGTAATAATTGGCATGCATCCTCGAACCTGAAACCGCCTCGTACATATCGATGGTCTGTTCACGCTCACGGAAAGCATATAAAAACACCGTCATCGCACCGAGATCGATACCGGCGGAGCCGATCCACAACATGTGATTGCCTATACGGGTAATCTCGTCATACATCGTACGGATATATTGTGCGCGCAGCGGAGGCTCGATACCCAGCAGGTTCTCAATGGCGCGAACATAGGCATGCTCGCTGCACATCATGGATACATAGTCCAGGCGATCCATGTAACCGATCGACTGGTTGAAGGGTTTGCTCTCGGCAAGCTTTTCAGTACCGCGATGCAGCAACCCGATATGCGGGTCTGCACGCACAACGGTTTCACCATCCAGTTCCAGTACCAGCCTGAGAACACCATGGGCCGCAGGATGCTGCGGCCCGAAATTCATCGTATAGTTGCGGATTTCTGACATGTTTATTTAGCCCCGGGCGCCAGAGAGCCGGCCGCTTTGTCGGCCGCCTTGTCAATATCGTCCGCTTTGTAGCGCGAGTCGTCGCGAATAACACGCGGAACCAGTACACGTGGTTCGATTTCCACCGGTTCATATACCACGCGACCTTTTTCTTCGTCGTATCGAACGGTCACATTACCGATCAGCGGGAAATCCTTGCGGAATGGATGGCCTGTGAAGCCGTAATCCGTCAGGATTCTGCGCAGATCAGGATGACCCTCGAAAATAATGCCAAACAGGTCAAATGTTTCACGCTCGTACCAGTTGGCCGAATTCCAGATTTCCACCAGTGATGGCACCACCGGCAACGCTTCATCAGTGGCGAAGGTCGTCATGCGCAAACGGGCGTTTTGGGAGTGGGACAGAAGGTGCACAACCACGGCGAAACGCTGCTCGATGTGTTCTGCTTCTGGCCGGTTTGCCCAGTCAAAGCGGCCGGGGCCAAGGCTTTCAACACCGCGGCTGAATCCATCACGGGTTGCGTCGGTGGTTTCCCATTCGACCTGGCCATAACCCAGGAAATCAACGCCACACAGATCGGTTAACTGGCCGAAGGAAAAACGCGGATCGTCACGAAGGGTTTGCGCAACATCCAGCCACTCGTCAACCGGTACCTGGATGGTCAGCATCTCGGGACCACTCTGAGAAATGACGATCCTCTCGCCGAAACAGGCGGCAAGCTGATCGGACAGGCTATCTGACATATCAATCATTGGATCACCTGGCAATTGTATCGGTACGGCGAACTTTCTTTTGCAATTGCAATATGCCGTAAATCAGTGCTTCCGCTGTCGGCGGGCAACCTGGAACGTATATATCTACCGGCACGATGCGATCACAACCGCGCGTTACCGAGTAGGAATAATGATAATAACCACCGCCATTGGCGCATGAACCCATGGAAATAACCCATCTCGGTTCTGCCATCTGGTCAAAAACCTTGCGCATGGCGGGCGCCATTTTGTTGACCAGGGTTCCCGCCACGATCATCACGTCCGACTGGCGTGGACTGGGCCGGAAAATCACCCCAAAGCGGTCCAGGTCGTAGCGTGCTGCTCCGGCCTGCATCATTTCAACCGCACAACATGCAAGGCCAAATGACACCGGCCACATCGATCCGGTACGCGCCCAGTTGATCAAGGCATCCAGGGAGGTGGTAACCACGCCCCGCGCCAGCAAGGGGTTACTGTCAGCGCTGGGCCTGAGAATATCGTCGATTTCGCCAAGCTCTGTACCCCGATCGGGATACATAAAATCCATCATTCCCATTCCAATGCGCCTCTTTTCCAAATGACTATATAACCAATTACCAGCTCGGCCACGAATACAAACATGGCCGCAATACCGAACATACCGAGGCTGTCCAGGGCCAGCGCCCATGGCAGAAAGAATGTAATTTCAAGATCGAAAATGATGAACAGAATCGCCACCAGGTAATAACGAACGTCGAATTTGGTGCGGGTATCCTCGAATGCTTCAAAACCGCACTCATAGGGAGATAATTTTTCGCTGTCAGGCCTTGTAGGGCCCAGCAATCCGCCCAGAACTACCAGTACGATACCGATAACAGCAGATATGGATAGAAAAATCAGAATTGGCAGGTATTGTGCAAGCATACTCCGGTCTCAATTCAATCATGGGGCGGCTCATCACCGCCCGTTAAAATGGTGCCCAAGGCCGGACTCGAACCGGCACGACTTCCGTCACTACCCCCTCAAGATAGCGTGTCTACCAATTCCACCACTTGGGCAATTATCGTATAACCCTCAGTTCGCACCACTACCGGACGGGTCTTTTTCAGAACCGTCTTCGGGTGGCACTTTCACGTCACCGGTTTCAATCACCGGCAAATCACCGGTAGCTTCATCTGCAGCGGGCTGTGAGATCACGGCATCCATCGAGGGAACATCTGACGGATCAACAATCCCGCTGGCAACGGGTACCTCCGGTACGCTTTCAGTTACCACTTGTTGTGCTGCCGGGGTATCTGCAACCACACCGAGATCTGTTTCCGGCGCTGTACTCATGCGTGAAGCCAGAACGGCCATGGTCAGGCTGATCAGACAAAACAATCCCGCCAAAACCCAGGTTGTGCGTGACAAAAAGTTACCCGCACCACGCGATCCGAAAACGGTGCCGGAAGCACCGCTTCCGAATGCAGCGCCGGCGGTCGCGCCGGCACCTTTCTGAATCAGTATAAAAGCGATCATCGCAATCGCGATAAGCACATGAAAAATGTTTAAAACTTGCATAGTTATTCCGTTCTCTCAGAGCGCCATTTCAAGCAACGGCGCTATAAATTGCGAGGAAATCTTCAGCTGTCAAAGATGCTCCTCCAACCAGTCCGCCATCGATATCACTCTGGGCAAACAATTCAGCGGCGTTTGAACCTTTTACGCTGCCGCCGTACAGGATTCGTAATGAATCGGCGATTATACCATTGAGAGAAGATAATTTGTCACGAATAAATGCATGGACCGATTGCGCCTGTTCCGGCGATGCCGTCAAACCGGTGCCAATTGCCCACACGGGCTCATAGGCGACGATGGCCTTGCTAAAGCAATCAATTCCAACATGGTCGATGACAGCATCCAGCTGACGGGCCACAACCGCTTCGGTCTCACCGGCTTCCCGTTCTTCAAGTGTTTCACCAACACATAATACCGGCTCCAGCCCCGCATCGAGTGCGGCTTTAAAGCGGATAGCGACGTCCATATCGCTTTCCCCGTATATCGAACGACGTTCTGAGTGACCCACCAGCACATAGCGACAACCCATGTCCGCCAACATTCCGCCACTGGTTTCGCCCGTATGCGCGCCTTGAGCATTGGGGTTCAAAGTCTGTCCACCCCACTGGATGTGACTGCCTGACAAGATGGATTCAGCCTGCGAAAGATAAGGAAAAGAGGGAAACACCGCCAGATCGGCTTTGCCATCCGCGCTGCTGCCGGCCAGCAGGCCATCGAGCAATGTCTTCACCATGGCTTTGGAACCATGCATTTTCCAGTTTCCTGCGACCAGAATTTTTCTCATAATTTTTGACCTTTAAATTATATGTTCTTGTTTCGGCGCGCAAGGATACCGACACCCAATCATGGTAGCAAGTTAAAAACTGTTGGGCATGATGCTTTAGATACGCACAAAAGCAAATGACACAGGTCAAGAATGAACTGTAGTAGCATAAACAATTGATCAACACCCGCAGGCGGAAAGCAATGAACCAGGAACACTCATCCAATCACTCCAACAGGGCATGGGCCCTGGTCACCGGGGCTTCAGCCGGCATCGGGCACGAGTTCTGTCGTCAACTCGCCGCCAAAGGTTATCAACTGGTGTTGGTTGCGAGACGCCGTGACAAACTTGAAGCCGTTGCCGAAGGTCTCAAAAGCCAATTTGATGCTGAAACTTTCATTATCACCGCAGACCTTTCAAAAACCGGCGCCAGCGCTGATATCGCGCAACAACTTGAGCAACGCGGTATTGAAATCGAATACCTGGTCAATAACGCAGGATATGGATTGCCCGGCAGTTACCACGTTCCTGGCTGGCAGCAGCATGCTGATTTTATCCAGGTCATGATGACCGCGGTGTGCGAACTGACCCGGCACCTTTTACCCGGCATGCAAAAACGTGGCCGTGGTTTTATCATGAATGTCGCCTCGGTCGCGGGACTGGTTCAGCCCAGCGCCGGGCATACGCTGTACGGCGCAAGCAAGTCCTTTCTGATCAAGTTCAGCCAGTCGCTGGCGCTTGAGAATTCGCAGAGCGGTGTCAGCGTATGCGCTTTGTGCCCGGGCTTCACCTATACCGAATTCCATGATGTCAACGGCACACGGGAAATGATGAACACGATTCCATCCTATCTGTGGCTGGATGTAAAAAAGGTGGTTTCCGACGCCGTCAAGGCGATGGAAAAAGACAGTGTCAAAACGGTTCTGGTACCGGGCGCCCAATACAAACTGGCAGTCTTTCTGTATCGATATTTACCCTGGCTGGCCGCTATCCTGGGTAGAAAAACCGTCAAGAAGTACCGCGTCACAGATTGATCACGTCAACCCGTACGGTTCACAGGGCGGTCAGCCAGCCAATTTCCCGGGCGGTGGTGGCGCCAACCTGGCAGCGGCTCAAGCCCGTTGGCATGCGCCACCGACTGGCTGAAACGGCAATTCTTCCGGCCATGATCTCGGCCTGCTCCTGCGGATACAGGGGCGACCGGTTGGGATTGGCCAAACCGTCGGGCGCATCAGGCTGACCGTTGGACTGGTCATACTTGTCGCTGGCGCCCAGCACGTGCAGCAACTCGTGCGTGATGACCAGTCGGTTGCGCGACTCCATCTTTTCTGATGCGACTGCGTTTACCACGCCGTAACCACCATTTCGAATACCCACCGAACGCTCCAGTTTCTGATTTTCCCGCGCTTTCTGGTAGATAACAAACATCCGGATATCATCACGCACAAGGCCTTTCTGACCGGTGTTATGAAATGACCACCAGCGCATCTTCAAACTCCACAGGGCCACACCGATGGCCGAATCTCCCGATGGAATCGCCGGTGGCAGGTTTGTCGTAGGCCGGGCCACCTGGATGACAATGGGGTCATCAAGCTGATGACCATAGCGTGACGCCTCACGACTGACAAAAGCACTGATATCCCGAAACGAATCTGCTGTCAGGTTCGCTACATAAGATACGGTTTTTTCATCTTTATCCAGCAGTACCGGGTAAATGGTCAGCCACAACGGCTTTTTCCAACTGTTCAGGCGTTTTCCTGTCAGCAGTTGGTTGCCTGCCACCACTACCAGGATCGTCAGCAAAACGGCTATACGCAGAAAACGGAACATTCAGTTGTCAATCAATCAAACTAGGAACCGGCAACCGTCATGCGCCGCATCAGGATGGAACCGGTCTGGATACCCGAACGCCGGTCGATATCGGCCCCGACGGCATCAATTCCAGAAAACATATCTCTCAAGTTGCCAGCAATGGTCACCTCGTCGACCGGAAAACAAATTTCACCATTTTCAACCCAGTAACCCGCTGCACCACGGGAATAATCACCGGTTACCAGGCTGACGCCCTGCCCCATGACTTCGGTTACCAGCAGACCGGTGCCCATCCGCTGCATCAATTCGTCTGCAGAGTAATCCTTGTCAGGCCCCGGTTGGACAATCAGGTTGTGTATGCCACCCGCATTGCCAGTTGTTTTCAGGCCAAGTCTTCGCGCCGAGTAACTGCCCAACACATAGCCGGTAAGAACACCATTTTCTATGATCTCGCGGTCAACGGTAGCCACACCCTCTGCATCAAATGCTGTACTGGAGGACCCACGGGGTATATGCGGCCGTTCTGACAGGTTCATCCATGCAGGAAAAAGGGGCTTGCCAATCGAATCCAGCAGAAAGGAAGCCTGGCGGTATAATGCCCCGCCTGATACGGCCCCGACAAAATGGCCGATCAGACCCCTTGCAACTTCCGGTGACAGCAGGATGGGAACTTTGCAGGTCTGAATATTACGTGCACCGAGGCGGCTTACCGTGCGGCGCGCCGCCTCCCTGCCGGTATGCTCGGGGTCTTCCAGGTCGCTGTATGCTCTTTGCGAGTCATACCAGTAATCCCGCTGCATGGCATCACCCTCACCGGCAATCAGAATGCAGCTCTGACTATAACGGGTACCGTCCCTGCGACCGACAAAGCCGTTGGAATTGGCATAGACACTCAAACCGAAATTACTCGAAGCCGATGCTCCATCTGAATTGCTGATCCCGGGGTTCTCCAGTCCCGCCGCCTCACAGGCCAGCGCCCTTTCCGCTGTTTTCTCAGCGTCCAGTGATTGTGGGTGCCAAAGATCGAGGTCAGGAAACTCGGTGGCCAGCCTGTCTTCCGGAGCCAGTCCGTTGCATATATCCGCCTGGGTAAAACGCGCAATATCGATGGCTTTTTCGACACACAGGCGAATCGATTCTGTGCGCAGGTCACCCGAGGTTGCATGACCTTTACTGTTCCCGATGTACACGCTGACACCCAGTCCACTGTCGCGAGAATGCTCAAGGGTTTCGATTTCGCCCTTGCGAACATTAATATCGAGGCCATAATGAATACTTGCCGATGCCTCAGAGTTGTCGGCACCCAGGCGACGCGCATGCTCTATGGCTGCCTGCGCCCCATCGACCAGCGCAGACAACTGTTGATCGCGATCGGGCGCGGCCTGAGATACCATAATAGATTCTGTCATTTGAAAGAGTGTCCTTTATGAATGAATTCACAAGTGAAAATGATACGCTTGAAATCAGCAAAAGCCAGCGCAAGCGCGATGCCAATGAACTGCTTGAACTGGCCAAATTGCTGATCTCGATGCCCGAGACACGGCTTAACAAGTTGCCGCTCGACCAGGACCTGCGAAATGAGATTGATTTTGCCCGCAGCATCAGGGCGCACGGCGCCAGGAAGCGTCAGTTGATGACGGTGGGAAAAATGCTGCGCAAGCGCGACAACGAAGACCTGTTGGATGCGGTAAACAACGCCGACCAGAAAATCCGGCAGGAAAATGCGCGCTTTCATAAGGTCGAGGCCTGGCGGGACCGGTTGGTTGAGGGTACAGACGTGGAATTGTCTGAACTGCTCGAACAGGCGCCAATGGCCAACGCGCAGATACTGCGCCAGTTGATACGCAACGCCAAGAAGGAATCCAAGCTGAACAAACCGCCCGCCTCTTCCCGAAAGTTATTCAAGCTGCTACGTGAATTGGATGCCGATAACCCATTACCCCCCGTGTAAAGCGGTACCGGGATGACGTCATTGCTGGTCAAGTCTGTGTACCACCAACCGTCAGAGAATCGACCTTCAAAGTTGGTTGCCCCACCCCGACGGGCACACTTTGCCCATCCTTCCCGCATACGCCGACACCGCCATCAAGCTGCAAATCATTGCCGACCATGCTGACACGCGTCATCACTTCAGGGCCGTTACCGATCAAGGTGGCGCCACGCACCGGCCTGGTGACTTTTCCGTTTTCAATCAGGTAGGCCTCAGAAGCTGAAAATACGAATTTTCCTGAGGTGATATCGACCTGGCCGCCAGCAAAATTGACCGCATACAATCCCTTTTTAACCGAGCCGATGATTTCTTCGGGTGTACTCTGGCCCGACAACATGAAGGTGTTGGTCATCCTCGGCATGGGCAGATGGGCAAAGGACTCGCGGCGACCGTTGCCGGTAGGCTTCATGTTCATCAGGCGGGCATTGAGCTTGTCCTGCATATAAGCGACCAATATACCGTTTTCGATCAGCACCGTCTGTTGGGTTACGGTGCCTTCATCATCAACGCTCAGAGAACCGCGC
>JBFFWN010000087.1:0-12775 GCA_041570235.1 Lysobacterales bacterium
AACTGCTGATGCGAATGTCAGAAGAAGACTGGGAAACGGTACTCGACACCAACTTACGTTCTGTGTATCGTCTTTCCAAGGCCTGCCTGCGTGGCATGATGAAGGCCCGTGGCGGCAGGATTATCAGCATTGCTTCGGTCATTGGATCTATGGGTAATGCAGGGCAAACCAACTATGCCGCTGCCAAAGCCGGTATGATGGGGTTCACCCGTTCACTGGCGCGCGAGGTGGGTTCCAGGGGCATTACCGTCAACGTGGTGGCGCCGGGATTCATCGATACCGACATGACCCGCGAATTAAGCGAGGCGCAGCGTGAAGCCATGCTTAATGACATTCCCTTGCGGCGTCTTGGTGAGGCGGGTGATATTGCCGCCATCGTCAGTTTTCTGGCATCGGAGACGGCCTCATATATCACCGGGCAGACGATCCACGTGAATGGCGGCATGTACGTTACCTGACAATTTTTTGGCCCCCTGGTTGTACCGGGGAATTTCTTGCTGTTCGTCAAATTCAAGACATACGGTGGCGAATAGTATTAAACTGGCAGAATGGCTGTAGTTTCTTTAAAATTGCATCTCTTGTGTCAACATTTAGGAATCATAAAAATATGAGCAGCATTGAAGAACGCGTGAAGAAGATTGTTGTTGAGCAACTTGGTGTAAAAGAAGAGGAAGTTACAGCGAATGCTTCTTTCGTAGACGACTTAGGCGCGGATTCTCTTGATACCGTAGAATTGGTCATGGCACTCGAAGAAGAGTTTGAGTGTGAAATTCCGGATGAAGATGCGGAGAAAATCACCAGTGTTCAGCAGGCTATTGATTACGTCAATTCCCACAAAAGCTGAATCTGAATTCATGAAATAACGGTTTGCGGTCGGCCTTATGCCGGCCGTTATTCGTTTCAGATATACATTTCGAGGGTATCCATATGTCGCGACGTCGCGTAGTAGTGACTGGAATGGGCATTGTCTCACCGGTTGGCAGCACGATTGATAGTGCCTGGAGCGCCATTTGCAATGGTCGCAGTGGCATTGATTTGGTCAAGTCATTTGATGTCAGCCAGATGAAAACCCGCATTGCCGGCGAGGTGGTTGATTTTGATGTCAGCAATTACCTCAGCCCACGTGAGGCCAAGCGACTGGATGAGTTTGTCCATTATGGCTATGCAGCCGCCGTGGACGCGTTGAAAGACTCGGGCTTGCTGGATGAAGGCTCAAACCATGATCCTGAGCGTATTGGTTGCGCACTGGGTTCAGGCATCGGCGGCCTCAAATCTATCGAAGATACAACCCTTGCCTACCTCAACGGCGGGCCGCGAAAGGTCAGCCCGTTCTTCATACCGGGTTCAATCATCAACATGATCGGCGGCTACGTGTCATTGCAACACAATCTCAAGGGCCCAAACCTGGCGATCGTCACGGCATGCAGCACGGCAACGCACAACATCGGCTCTGCGGCTCGTATGATCCAGTATTCCGAGGCGGACGTGATGGTAGCGGGAGGTGGTGAATTTGCCACCACACCGACATCCATGAGTGGTTTTATTTCCGCCCGTGCGATGTCGACACGCAATGAAGAGCCGGGTAAAGCCAGCCGCCCCTGGGATGAAGAACGCGACGGATTCGTGCTTTCCAACGGCGCAGGCGCGCTGGTGCTGGAGGAACTGGAGCACGCGAAAAAACGCGGAGCGACGATCTACGGGGAGTTTGTCGGCTTCGGTATGAGCGCGGACGCCTATCATATGACAGCACCGCCAGAAGACGGAGAGGGCGCAGCACGCTGTATGTCGATTGCCATCAGGGATGCGGGCATTGATCCGCAGGACGTTGATTATATCAATGCCCATGGCACGTCAACACCACTGGGTGACCTGGCCGAGACGGTTGCGACCAAGACGGTCTTTGGTGATGATGCTTACAGGGTAATGGTCAGTTCCACCAAGTCAATGACCGGACACCTGTTGGGTGCAGCCGGCGGTGTGGAGGCCATTTTCACCTTGCTGAGCCTGCGCGACGGCATTGTTCCGCCAACCATAAATCTTGACCGGCCGAGCGCAGACTGCGATCTGGATTACGTTCCCAATACGGCACGCGAGGCAGACATCCAGGTTGCGATTTCGAATTCCTTCGGTTTTGGGGGAACCAACGGCAGCCTGGTATTCCGAAGGTTTACTGACTGATTTTGCACAGTTGTTCGATAGCTTGTTCGCTTGACCTGACCCAAATAGCGTCTGCTCTTCCGGAGCAATATCCCTATTTGCTGGATTCCGCTGCACCCGGACCGCTCGGCCGGCACAGCATGTTGCTGAGATTCAGTGGGCAGCAGCTCGTTCTTCACGCGGATAAATCCATCGAAGGCCCGGGCCATGGACCAGCTTTCCTGTCCCGTCTTGATGACTGGTACCTTGCTGAACACAGGCCTCAGCAAGAACAGAGCCCCGAGCGGCCTTTCGGTGGTGGCTGGTTTTTGTATCTCGGTTATGAACTGACGGCAGAAATTGAGCCCACGGTCAACTTTCCCTCAGCGAGTGATGGCTTTCCCATCGCCTTTGCCAGTCGTTGCCCCGGTGTTGTCTATCACTCTCCCGAAGAGGGTGTTTTACACCTGCTTGCGGAAAGTGAAAGCCTGTTGAAACAGATGCGCAATGAGATTGAGAGCCTGCAAACCAGGCCTGAAAAACCGCATGGTCTACAGTTGGATATCAAGGCGGATTCACCCGCCAAATTCAAGCAGGCGGTTGAACGAATCCATGAATATATCCTCGACGGAGATATATTCCAGGTGAATTTGTCGCGTCAATGGCGTGGCAATTTCGAGGGTAAGGTTGATAAAGCGTCACTTTACCGCTCGTTACGCCAATGCAATCCCGCACCCTTTGCCGGCCTTGTTCAATATGGCGATGACGCTTTGATGAGTTCTTCGCCGGAAAGACTGGTCAGTATCAGGGATGGTGTCGTTCAATCGCGGCCCATTGCCGGCACCTACCCGAGAGGCAGTGACCTGGATTCCGATCGCATTCTCAGAGAGGAATTACTGGCGCATCCAAAAGAGCGTGCCGAACATATCATGTTAATTGACCTCGAGCGCAATGATCTGGGCAGGGTATGTAAGCCCGGTTCGGTGGAGGTGGATGAACTGATGGTTGTAGAGACGTACCAACACGTTCATCATATCGTTTCGAATGTGCGGGGCGAGCTTTGCGATGGGGTGACACCCATCGATGTCATCCGGGCGGTTTTCCCGGGTGGGACCATTACCGGTTGTCCCAAGGTGCGCTGCATGGAAATTATCGCGGAACTTGAAAAAAAGGGCCGCAGCTTTTACACGGGATCTTTTGGCTACCTGGGTGTTGACGGCAGCATGGATCTGAATATTCTGATACGGTCTATGTTATTGCAGCAATCACAAATCAGTTTTCGCACCGGAGCGGGTATTGTGGCTGATTCAAATCCGGAAAGAGAAGTGGCGGAAACAGAGAACAAGGCCCGTGGTTTATTGAGGGCGCTGGGACAAAATGATGTTTGAATGTCTTGTAGACGGTGAGATTTCCTCTTATGTGAGCGCGGCAAACCGCGGTCTTTGCTACGGCGATGGTGTATTCGAAACCATGCCCGTGCACCAGGGCCGGCCCCGCAGGTGGCAGGCCCATATGGACCGGCTCGGCGCCGGTTGCGAGCGCCTTGGCTTGAGCATGCCGCCGCAGGCGGTGCTGCTCAGGGAAGTACAAACCGTCAGCGCCGGTTTGGCCGATGCCGTGGTCAAAATCATTTTGGCACGCGATGGTACCGGTCGCGGTTACCTGCCACCCGAGGGAGCAGCCAGCGTCAGGGTCGTCAGCGCCCATCCCTATCCGGAGGATGTGCTGGAGCGCGCCAGGGCAGGCGTCACGGCAAAAATATGTGACCTGAGGCTCGCCATTCAGCCGGCACTGGGTGGTATCAAACATCTGAACCGCCTTGAGCAGGTGCTGGCAGCTGTGGAAATTCGTGACAAGGGTGCACAGGAGGGCATTCTGCTGGATGCTGAGGATCATGTCATTTGTGCCCTTTCATCCAATATTTTTATCGTGTTTGGCGAAAGGCTACTGACGCCGAGACTCGATCGCTGTGGTGTTCGGGGCGTGTTAAGAAGCCAAATACTGGGAAACTTCACGGCCCGCTGTGAACAGCGCAGAATCATGGTCGATATGTTGGCCGAAGCCGATGAAGTGTTTACCTGTAACGCAGTGCGTGGCATTGTGCCGGTCACAGCGATTGATCAATTCGAATATGGCATTGGTCCGGTGACGCACGAGTTGCAGACCTGGTTACTGGATGGATCGCGCTGACGATGAAGCGACTGCTGTCGTTTGTGGTGTTGCTATTGTTTCTGGCGGGCGTGGGCGCTTCGGCCTTTTGGTATCAGTACCATAAATTTCTTGAGACACCATTGCGTATCCAACAGCCCGGTTTAACCCTGAATGTGGAGGCAGGGGCGAACCTTCAATCCCTGCTGGCGCAGCTGGAAACACAGGGGGTTACGCGCTTTGACTGGCGCTGGAGACTACTTGGGCGAATCCAGCATGCGACCATCAAGACCGGAGAATACCTGCTCACGGAAGGGCTTTTGCCGCAGCAGTTACTGTCATTATTGGCGTCGGGTAAAGTCATCATGTACCGATTTACCATCGTTGAAGGCTGGACAGTCAGGCAACTGCTGTCTGGTTTCGCAAATGACCCGATATTGAAGCAGACCATTGAAACCATTGCTGAGCTGAAGGATCTGGACTTTCTGCCCGGCGGATACCCCGAGGGCTGGTTTCTGCCTGAAACCTACCTGTATGTGCGTGGTGATAGTGACCGCGATATTTTGGAAAGGGCGCATGTCGCCATGACGGAAGCATTGGATGAAGCCTGGTATGGGCGTGATCAGGGCCTGCCTTACGAAACCCCGGAGGAATTACTGGTGATGGCCTCGATTGTAGAAAAAGAGACTTCCATTGCCGGCGAACGGGCCGAGATTGCTGGCGTGTTCGTCAGGCGCCTGCTGAAAAACTGGCGCCTGGAAACTGACCCGACCGTGATTTATGGTATGGGTGAAAACTTTGACGGCGACATTCGCCGCAGTGATCTGAAAAAAGATACACCTTACAATACCTATACACGTCGAGGACTCCCGCCAACGCCTATCGCATTGCCGGGTAAGGCTGCATTGCAGGCAGCGGCTCACCCTGCACAGGGAGAAACCATGTTTTTTGTTGCCAACGGCCAGGGCGGTCATACGTTTTCGGTAACACTTGAAGACCACAACAGGGCCGTTCAGGATATGCTCAGGCGCCAGCGTAACGCTCCTGATAAAGAGGGAGGCGGATGATGAAAGCGCTGGACAAAGGCCTTTTTATCACTCTCGAGGGTGGTGAGGGAGCCGGAAAAAGCACCCAGAACAAGCGTATTGTCGAATGGCTCACAAATAGGGGCCTGCAGGTGGTCGAAGCTCGTGAACCCGGCGGCACCAAGGTTTCCGAACAAATACGAAAAGTATTGCTGGATACACGAAATGCCGGCCTGAATGCGACAGCTGAATTGTTACTGATGTTTGCCGCGCGCTCCCAGTTGGTCGAAGAGGTCATACTGCCGGCCCTGGCAAAACGACAGGTGGTTGTCTGCGATCGTTTTGCCGATGCCAGTTATGCTTACCAGGGCGGCGGCCGTGAACTGGGTCCGGAAGCCGTCGCCACGGTTGAACAACTCGTTCTTGGCGCCCTGCAGCCCGATTTGACCCTGCTGTTTGATGTCCCGGTTAATGTGGGCATGACTCGCGTGGCGGGGCGGGGTGAGGCGGATCGCTTTGAGCTTGAATCAGAGCGCTTCTTTGAACGTGTCAGGAACGCTTACCTGGCACGGGCCAAAGCCCATCCCGAGCGTTTCAGGGTTATTGATGCCAGCCTGGACGAACAACAGGTCTGGATGCAGGTGAAGGCTGTTCTTGAGGAGGTTTTTAACTCGTGAGCGTTGAAAACAGATATCCCGCTGCCCAATTGTATCCCTGGCTGCGTGATCATTGGGCATTTTTCATCCAGCGGTTGAATTCCGATCGCCTGGCGCATGCCATGCTGCTTGAAGGGGCTGCCGGTACCGGCAAGATGCAGCTTGGCAGCCTGATGGTCGGGCGTTTGTTGTGCCATGAAAACGGTGATCAGGCCTGTGGTAATTGCCGCTCCTGCCTGTTATTTGCTGGTGGTGCGCACCCCGATTACTTTGAATTGCAACCGGAAGAGGGCAGCGAGGTGATCAAGGTTGAACAGGTGCGCGGCCTGATTGGCAGGCTTGACCTGACATCCTCGATCAGTGCCCGCAAGGTCGTTTTTATACATCCGGCTGAGAGCATGAATGCATCTTCCGCCAATGCATTGTTGAAAAGCCTGGAGGAACCTTCGGGTAACGCCGTGCTGTTGCTGGTCAGTCACAATGCTGCGCGATTACCGATTACCATTCGAAGCCGCTGCCAGGGCATTTCTGTCAAGCAACCGCAGGCAGCCACCGTCATTCCCTGGCTGACCGAACGCAGCGGCAAACCAACGGATCAGGTTGGTGCAGCACTGCAGGCAGCCGGTGGCAGTCCTTTGCGTGCCGAGGCTTATCTTGGTTCGCCCGAAATGGAAGCCTGGTCGCTGGTTGGACAATCACTGAATGGACTGCTTGCCAGGCCAGCCACTGTTTCCACGGTGAGTAGCCAATTTGCCGAACTGGACCCCTCTGACCTTTGGCGCTGGTTATCAATGTATTGCGCCGGCCTGGTTCGAAACCGCATGGCAGCTACGCCCTTGCATGGGCTTTCTGACAATGCAAAACTAAATAATAAAAATCTATTACAATTGCAAAAACAGGCCGATGTGAACAGACAGCTTTCGGCCACACCCGTACGCGGGGACTTACTTCTGCAGGAATGGCTGATAAAATGGGCTGAACAGGCTTTTTAAGATGTCGGGCAGGTATTTGAACAGGGCAGTAAAACCATAGGATAGGGACATGGCACAACAAGGCATTCTTTCTCTTTCGATCAAGGACAGACAAACCCTCTACAGTGCTTATATGCCGTTTGTCGAGGGCGGTGGTTTATTTGTGCAAAGCACCAAACGTTATGCGCTCGGTGACGAGGTATTTCTGTTACTGACCATCATGGAGCTCGAGGAACGTTTACCGATACCAGGCAAAGTTGTCTGGGTGACACCGCCAGGCGCTCAGGGTAACCGGCGGCCGGGGATTGGTGTTCAGTTTGGTGACACATCAGATGGCGCACATGCCAGAACCATTATCGAGTCGCATCTTGCACAATTGATCGCGGCAGATAAAAGAACACATACAATGTGATATATATCAATGCATTACCCATTATATGTAATGTGAAATATAATTAAAATTTCAAGGTTTAGTCTTACCGACAGTGCCAGATTTCATCGCGCGTTAGTTTAGAGATACTGTTCCGCGCATTCCTCGAATTACCGGCATGCATAGGCCACAACCAATTAGCAGTGCCGAACAGATCAACTGGGTTGAAGTCAGGTATCCCATTACCAGGGCATTGTCGGCCCGCAAAAATTCGATCATAAATCGCAGAACTGCATAAGCACCCAGCGTAACGAGTGCAAGCATGCCTGGTGTTGTCCACCTGCTTTCCGCTTTTTGCAGAACGATAAGCAGGATGACCAGCAGCGCCAATTCGTAGAGTTGGGTCGGGTGGACAGGCAATGATAAATCAGTTCCGGGCTCGATCAGGCCCAGAGCAAGGTGTTGCTGGTAAGCCAGACTTTCCGACGGGAAACTTACCGCCGTAATAAGCCAATCGCCGGTGAGCCAGGGCAGGGTTAACACCTGGTCAGCCAAACGCGGGTTGGCAATGCTTTCCACACCGGCATGCTCATGTGTCAAATCACCCCAGCAACAGCCGGCCATAAAACAACCGAAGCGGAGTAAAGCCAACCAAAGCAGTGCGGGCAGTGCGAAAAGGTCGAGCAACCCGCGAAATGAAAGTTGTGCCAGGCGGCTGTACGCGAACAAAGCCGGAGCACCCACAAGAAGAAGACCAAACAGGCGAAAACGGGAAGGTGCCTGGTACAATTCACCGGCGAATTCGGTATCACCCGGGATGATCAAACTAAGAAGCCCGGCTCCCAGCAGACTGATTATAAAAATCAGCGGTACCGCCAGGTCGGCATGCGAAGTATCCCATCCAACAGCCTTTACCCGATGTCGTGCATACAGCCAGCCACCTAAAAGCGCTACGACCAGCATCAGGCCATAAGGCGTGATCCATGTCAGCGTGTTGAAAGCGGGGTGCACAGTGTATTTTAACAACAAATTATCAGAAATCGACCAAGGACCATAAGACAAGCCCAGACTGTGCATCATATACCCATTCGTTCCTTGATGTTATCGTTGGCCAGGCACGTTAAAACAGCGCATGTCTATACTGGTGGTATTCACTTGAAGTGAACGTTAATTTCCTGTTTTCAATAAATTATGTATTGTTTTTGTCCTTTCCTGCTATTGTTAGCAACAAGAAACAGTCGATTTAGATGCTAATCTCCTTACGGAGCGATCACTTTCTTTCTGGACTGTTCCGATCGCGTTTGAGCGCATTACTGTGTGGTGAGTTACGTGAATTGGGAGGTTGAGGGATGTTCGGCGCAGGAACTAAAGCCAGACACGGTTTTAATGTTGCTCGCGATACTTTTTTCAACTCCCACTTTGACTGGCTCTCAACGGTTGTCGCTCCATGATTGTCGTAACCGGCGGAACTGGCTTTCTCGGCAACGCGGTTGTGCGATCCTTATTAGCGAGCGGCGAGGCCGTGCGAGCTATTGGCCGCAATCCGGAACGTTGCGCAGTACTTGAATCGCTGGGAGTTACCGTGTTACGGGGTGACCTGCGGGACGCAGACTTTGTGACAAGGGCTTGCATAGACGCGCAAGCCGTAATCCACGCCGGTGCACTTTCTGAGCCATTTGGCCCACGCGAGATCTTCCATGCGTCGAATGTAGTGGGTACCCGTAATGTCGTTGAAGCGTGTCTGCGCCAGCGCGTTGAACGCCTGGTTCACATCTCTTCTCCAGCGGTTGTTTTCGATGGTCATGACCAGGTGAACGCGCGCGAAGATGTCCCCTATCCAACCCGTTTTTCGTCGAATTATGCGTGGTCCAAGCGCCTGGCCGAAGAGTGCGTGCGTGACGCGAAGATGGATACGGTGATTCTGCGTCCAAAGGCGATATTCGGCGAAGGCGACGTCGCGCTGCTGCCCCGAATTATCAGGGCGGCGCGCTTGGGCCGTCTGCCGCAGATCGGCCATGGACGAAACCGGGTTGATATCACCCACGTCGACAACGTGGTGCACGCCATCTGCCTGGCACTTAAAGCACCCCTCGCTGTCGGCAATGTCTACACGATCACCAACGACGAGCACGTGGCATTGTGGCCGATGATCACTCGTGTGCTGGCCAGTTTGGGCCTGCGTACCGAGCTGCGCCGGGTTTCGCTTTTTGCTGCGCTGGCCCTTGGACGGGCGCTCGAGTTTTATGCTCATCTTGCGGGCGGTGAACCCTTGCTCACGCGCTACACCGTCTCAATTCTGGCAAGAGAGCAGACCTATGACATATCGGCTGCGCAGCGGGATCTCGGCTATGCACCCGTCACGAGTTTCGAGCAGGGCTTTGAGGCAACGCTTGCTGCGCTCTTGCTCACCCAGGTATCGGCTCCGGTCTGATGATCCAGCTCCATATGCTCAATACCGGCCATTGCCGCTCATGGGAGCACCACTTGATGACGGGTGGCCGGCGACGCTTGATCGATGTGCCATGCATGGTAGCACTGATGCGTCATCCGCAGCATGGCTGGGGCCTGTTCGATGCCGGCTATTCGCCGCGCATCCTGGAAGCCACCGAAAAGATGCCTTATCGCATCTACCGCTGGGTGACGCCGATGACGGTCACAAACGAGTCCTCCGTGGCGGGCCAGATTGCCCGTTTCGGCATCGGACCCGACGATGTGCGCTGGATCATCATCTCGCATTTCCATGCTGATCATGTGGCGGGCCTGGGTGATTTTCCCCGCGCGCGCTTCATAACCATGCGTGCGGCCTTCGATGCTGTGCGCAACAGCAAAGGCTTGCCTGCGCTGCTTCGCGCCTATATACCGTCACTGCTACCCGATGATTTTGTGCAACGAGCCACGCTGATCGATGCATTTTTGTCCAAAAGCCTCGAGCCTTTCGACGGGACCTATGACCTGTTTGGCGACGGTTTGATTCGCCTCGTTTCCCTGCCTGGTCACGCCTGCGGTCAGGTCGGCGCTCGTATCGAAACCGCAGGGGGCGCGGTCCTGTTGTCGGCGGATGCCTGCTGGTTGTCTCGTGGTTACCGTGAGTTGCGAAATACGCACTGGTTAACACGGCTCATTATCGACAATGCCGGGCAAACGCGTGCGACGCTGACCAAGCTACATGACCTTGGTATCGCTGATCCTGGCTTACGGATCTTTCCCACTCACTGCCCCGAAGTGCGGGACCGGTGGGTGGAACAATGACCCCTATAGTCGCACTGGCGCAGGCATTCTGGCTCGCACGCCGCAATTTCACATGTCTCCACGGCGCTGCTCTTGTCGACTACCAGGATCGCCGCGCACAATCGGTCGTGACCTTTGCTCAACGTCATTCGCCTTTCTATTCGGCATATCACTCCGGCCAGGCAACACACGAATGGCGCTCGCTTCCGACCATCGATAAGGCGGTCATGATGGAAAATTTCTCCAGCCTGAACACACGCCAAATCAGTACCGACACGGCGATGGCAACGGCGCTTGATGCAGAAAGGTCTGGTGACTTCAGCCCGCGGGTTGAGGGTCTCACGGTGGGGCTCTCGTCCGGCACCTCGGGTAATCGCGGCCTGTTCATGGTTGACGAGGAAGAGCAGGCGCGCTGGGTGGGTACCGTACTCGCTCGCGTTGCACCCCGTATCGGTTTGCGTGGCTTGCACATCACTTTGTTTTCGATGTCAGGCAGCAACCTTTACAGGCGCCTGCGGCGCAATTGGCTGCGTTTTGAACACTTCAACCTGGCCACCTCCATCGATCAGGCTGTGGTGCACTTGAATGCATCTCCTCCGGATGTGCTGCTGGCCCCGCCGAGCTATTTGCAGGCCCTGTCCGAGCGCAAATGCGCAGGTGAGCTGCACGTAAATCCCAAGCGATTGATATCGGTTGCAGAAGTGCTCGAACCTCATGTCGAGGTGCTGCTGCGCAAACGTTTTGCATGTGAAGTGCACCAGATTTATCAGTGCACCGAAGGGTTGATCGGTATCAGCTGCAAGGCCGGTCGATTGCATCTGCAGGAAGACCTCGTCGCGGTGCAGACAGAACCGGTAGAGGCCAAGGGCGACTCGGTACGAATAATGCCGGTGATCACAGACCTGTGGCGGCGGGTGCAACCGATCATTCGTTACCGCTTGAATGACATTCTTGTACTTGCTGCACCGCACAAATGCACCTGCGGCAGCAGTTTTCGCGTGATTGAAAGCATGGAAGGCAGAGTCGATGATATTTGTCGTTTCCTTACGCCAGATGGCATGGAGCGCCTGGTCTTTCCCGCAACCCTGCGACAAATGGTGCTGGTGTCCAGTCCGGATATACTCGACTACGAAGCCATCCAGGAACGTGATTCACATCTCCGTGTTCGCCTTGACCTTGCGCCCGATGCTGACTTCGACGGGGTTTCAATGCTCGTCCGCCAGGCAATAGAAGCTGGTTTACAAGAGCAGGGTGTAGGAGCGATCCAACTGGAGATAGAGCAGGGCAAGCCCGAACGGTTCATCACCCGCAAGCTGCGTCGAGTGCGTCGGGTATTGCCAGGAGCGCTTGAATGAGCCTTCCAACACCACTGCGTGTGCGGCTTTCGGGGGTTGGCACCTATCTGCCGGAACACCGGGTTAGCAGTCAACAGCTAGCCTCCAGGCTCGGGGTAGATGCGCGTTGGATCGAGGAAACCACCGGCGTCATTGAGCGTCGTTACGTTGCAGACTCCGATACGACCGTCGGCATGGCAAGTGCCGCCGCTAAAGCAGCACTTGGGAATGCGCGCGCAAACAAGGATGAACTCGATACCATTATTTTCGCGGCCATCTCGCGTCAACAGCTGATCCCCTGTACGGCCGTGTTCATCCAGCGCGCGTTGGAGTGTTCCGAGGGACGCAGCTTCTGCTTCGACGTCGATGCTACCTGCCTGAGCTGGATGGTCGGTCTGCACGCCGCAAGCCTGCGAATTGCCGCCGGGTGTAGTCAATGTGCACTGGTCGTAAGCAGTGAAATGGCGTCGCGCTCTCTCGATCCCATGCAACCAGAGAGTGCAGTCCTGTTCGGGGATGCGGCTGCCGCAGCCATCATTCGGCCCAGTGGTGCTGGAGATGGGAGTTGCCTGAACCATGCGGTTTTTGAGACGTACAACAGCGGGGCTGAGCTGACCCAGTTCCAGGGTGCCGGTACGGCCCACCACCCAAACGATCCGTCCACCCTACCCGAGATGAACCGGTTTCACATGGATGGCCCTGCGGTCTTCAAACTGGCGCGCCGCCTCGCGCCGCCATTTGTTGAACGTTTTTTGGGTGAAGCCGGTACCAAGCGCTCGGATTACGACGGTGTGGTAGCCCACCAGACGAGCATCATGGGTATTCGTGCACTCACCAGGCACCTGGGTTTCAGTTCTGACCAGGTCATCACAAACCTGGCGCAACGCGGCAACACCATCGCGGCATC
>JBFFWN010000088.1:0-12612 GCA_041570235.1 Lysobacterales bacterium
TCGCGCAATTCAAAAAAACGATCCTTCAATTTCTTTTTAAAACCGTTAACCTGTGCGGCGCTCAACATTGTCATGCTCCAACAAATGGGAAATCCGGTACATTTAGCATAAAGTGCTGTGGCGGCCAAGTGAATGACTTGAATCAATAAAATCTGGTTTTATGTGATGTGCACATCACCGTCGCATTTGCTACACGATTTCGGATCTTAAACGGTATATGGATAAAGAACTCTTCCCGAGGGACAACACAAAATGCAATTGGGAATTAAGCAGCAGGAATTAACTTTTAACTTGCTAATCTTCGGCATCTTCCCTTTCTTTCAGAATACGCTGAAAAATCTCTTCACGATGCACCTGCACTTCGGGAGGAGCATCAATACCAATACGAATCTGGTTACCCTTGACCCCCAATACGGTGATGGTGACATTTTCACCAATTACCAGCTTTTCACCTACTCTTCTCGTGAGTATTAACATGACTACCTTCCCTTGGTGTCAGGCATGCATAATCGCCTGATCCCTGTATTATTATTAACCGCACCCCTTTAAGGACAGTTTTTTCGTCCCTGAATTTTAAGCCTGATCGACGACCCAAGCCGACACGGAGGAAAGCGCTTGGTCCAATAATTCCGGACGATTGCCTCCTGCCTGGGCGAAATCGGGACGTCCACCGCCCCTGCCACCAACCTGACTTGCAACGAAGTTTACCAGATTTCCCGCTTGAAACCGAGAAGTCAAGTCTTTACTTATACCAACAGCTATCCTTACCTTATCACCATCAGCACTTGCCAGTACCACCACACCACTGCCGAGACGATTTCTGAGGTGGTCAACACTATCGCGAAGATCGCTGGCATCGATTTCATCCATGCGTGCGACAAGCAACTTGACACCATTAACCTCTTCAACATTTTGCAACAGGCTATCACTGCCAGAACTCGCCAGGCTGGATTTCATCGCAGCAAGGTCTTTTTCAAGCTGTTGATTGCGCATCATAATCTGGTTCAGACGATCGGGGGTCATTTCCGGACTGACTTTCAGTGTTTGCGCAACGCTTTGCAACTGGCTCTCCATGTTCTGAATATAGTCCACAGCAGCTTCGCCGGCAACGGCGAAAATTCGCCGCACACCCGAGCCAATGGCCGACTCGGAGACAATCTTGAACTGGCCGATCTCGCCTACTCTTTTCACATGAGTACCACCACACAGTTCGGTGGATAAGTCACCAAACTTCAGAACACGTACCTTGTCACCATATTTTTCACCAAACAATGCCATTGCGCCGGTTTTAAGCGCATCGTCAAAGCTCATCACCTCGGCTGTAGAAAGGGGATTCACGCGGATCGCGTCGTTCACATGACGCTCAATATGCTGAAGCTCTTCCCGGGTCAATTGTTTTGGGTGGGAAAAGTCAAAACGCGTATGATCAGGTGCCACCAGGGAGCCCTTCTGTTCAACATGGGTGCCGAGGATTTCTCGCAAGGCGCGATGCATTAAATGGGTTGCAGAGTGATGAATGACGATCTGCTGGCGTCTGTTTGCATCGATTTCGGCGCTGACACGCATACCAGGGCTGAATACACCAGCATCCACTTTGCCGATATGACCAAAGAAAGTGCCGCCAAGCTTGATCGTATCTTCAACCAAAAACCGGGCGCCATCACTGGAAATCACACCGGTGTCACCAACCTGCCCACCCGATTCGGCATAAAACGGTGTCTGATCCAGGATCAGAACAGCCTCTTTGCCTTCACCGATGGTTTTTGTCAGCTGGCCATCCACCAGGATACCGGTAATTACCGCCTGATCCGTTGAAACCTGCTCATAACCTATAAATTTGGTCGGCTGTAAGGATTTGACCGCTTCTGCGGAAATCTGATCACGGTGCTGGAACTGGCCGGCAGTACGACCGCGTTGGCGCTGTTGCTCCATTTCGACTTCGAACCCTTCAAGATCGACATCGAGGTTATTTTCGCGGGCGATGTCCTGGGTCAGGTCCAGTGGAAAGCCATACGTGTCATAAAGCGTGAAGGCGGTTTTACCATCGATGCTGCCTTCGCCGGCAGAAGCGTTCCCCATCACGGTTTGAAGCAAACCCATACCCTTGTCAAGCGTTTGTGCAAAACGCCGTTCTTCGTCTTCCAGTGTGCTGATGATATGCGCCTGCTGCTTCACCAGTGACGGATATGCCTCACCCATCTGTTCGACAAGGCATGGGGTCATCCGGGCAAAAAACAGTTTCTTCTGTCCCAGTTTGAAGCCATGCCGGATCGCACGCCTGATGATACGCCTGAGAACATACCCGCGACCTTCATTGGAAGGCAACACGCCATCTGCGATCAGAAATGCACAGGCGCGTATATGATCCGCGATCACTTTCAATGAGTTACTGGTTTTATCCGAGGTATCGGTCAGTTTGGCCGCGGCTTCTATCAATGCCTGGAAAAGATCCGTGTCGTAATTACTGTGCACACCCTGTAACACTGCAGCCAGGCGCTCGAGGCCCATTCCGGTATCAACGCAGGGTTTGGGTAAGGGTTGCAGGGTTCCATCGGCTGAACGGTCAAACTGCATGAACACCAGGTTCCAGATTTCAACGTATCTGCCACCATCTTCATCCGGTGTGCCGGGCAACCCGCCTTCGTACTCTGGGCCGTGATCATAGAAGATTTCCGAGCATGGTCCACATGGTCCGGTGTCACCCATGGCCCAGAAATTATCACTGTCAAACTTCTGCTTACCCGGTTTGTCGCCAATGCGGATCACGCGCTCTTCTGACAGGCCGATCACATTTGTCCAGATATCGGCGGCCTCGTCATCGGTGTGGTAAACCGTAACCCAAAGACGATCTTTTTCGAGGCCAAAATCCTCTGTTAACAGGGTCCAGGCATACTCGATTGCACTTTTTTTGAAGTAGTCCCCAAAACTGAAATTGCCCAGCATTTCGAAAAACGTGTGATGACGGGCGGTGTAACCCACCTGGTCGAGATCATTGTGTTTGCCGCCGGCACGAACGCATTTCTGCGACGAAACCGCTCTCGGGTTTGCTCTTTTTTCTGCGCCAAGGAATACATCCTTGAACTGATTCATACCCGCATTGGTAAACAGCAACGTGGGATCGTCTGCCGGCACCAGTGAACTGGAGGTAACAACGTCATGCTGCCTGGCCGCGAAAAAATCCAGAAATGCCTGCCGAATTTCAGCTGTGGTTTTCAATAGTTTACTGCCTTAAAACATGTGAAAGCGGTCGGTCTGACCGCAACAAACCAGCAAGTTTACCTAAACACAGGTATCGAATGAAAGAAACAATGACTGAAACCGAAAATATTTCGACACCAACAGCGCTGAATGTCATTTACTCCGGTGTAATACTGTCCAGGGCAACATTGGCCTGTTCGTGAGTAAACCCACGGTTCATCAGGCTGCGATAGACCTTTGCCCTGCTGGCGTAATCCAACTCGCCGCTATGTCGCTTTGAAGCCCATACAGTAGCCATATCAAACCAGGCACCCTGTTCGTCGGGCAGAAACTTTGAAATCAGGAAGTCACTGATGCCCCGGCTACGCAGTTCTGCACGTATTTTCAACGGGCCAAATAAACGGCTTACACGTGAACGTACATACATCTCGGTGAAACGCTCGTCTGAAACCAGGTTTTCATCGGCGAGATCACCGATCACTTTTTCCGCGATGGATGCAACGCATCCACGATAGAGTAGCTTTTGCCTGAGTTCCTCTATTCCGTATTCACGGCGGCACAGGTAACGTACCGCCATATCCCGGGTTTCAGCCTCATCAGGTTCCCGCGCAGACTTACCACGCATTAGCAATTAAGCCTCTACGGCCTCCTCGTTTGATTTGGTCTTGGGCAATAGCAACTCACGCAATCGGGCTTCGATTTCATCCGCCATCTCAGGGTGCTCTTTGAGGAAAGCACGGACATTCTCCTTGCCCTGACCGATGCGGTCACTGCCGTAGCTGTACCAGGCGCCGGCCTTTTCAACAATGCCATTGGCGACACCCAGGTCGATAATCTCGCCCAGCTTGGAAATGCCTTCACCATACAGAATCTCGAATTCCGCCTGCTTGAACGGTGGCGCCATCTTATTCTTGACCACCTTGACACGTGTCTGGTTGCCGATCACCTCGTCACCCTTCTTGATCGCACCGATACGGCGAATATCCAGGCGAACGGAGGAATAAAACTTCAGTGCATTACCACCAGTGGTAGTTTCAGGGCTGCCAAACAACACGCCGATCTTCATACGAATCTGGTTGATGAAGATGACCAAGCAGTTGGAGCGTTGGATGTTTGCGGTTAATTTGCGCAGGGCCTGCGACATCAGACGGGCCTGCAAACCCACATGACGGTCACCCATTTCACCCTCAATTTCGGCCTTGGGTGTCAATGCAGCAACCGAGTCCACAACAACGATATCAACGGCGCCGGAGCGCACCAGCATATCGGTAATCTCCAGGGCCTGTTCGCCCGTATCCGGTTGCGAAACCAGCAGGTCTTCGACCTTAACACCCAGGTTTTCGGCATACTGCGGGTCAAGTGCATGCTCGGCATCGACGAACGCCGCCGTGCCACCCACTTTCTGCGCCTCGGCTATGACCTGCAGGGTCAGCGTGGTTTTACCGCTGGATTCAGGACCGTAGATTTCAACCACACGACCGCGCGGTAATCCACCAATACCCAGCGCAACATCGATGGCCAGCGAACCCGAAGAAACCACTTCAACATTCTTGATGGCAGTGCCATCGCCCATACGCATGATCGCGCCTTTACCGAACTGCTTTTCAATCTGCGACAGTGCCGCCGTCAGCGCCTGTTTCTTGTTGCTATCCACTAAGTCCTCTCCTGATTAAATAAATTGCTTTTTCTCCGCAAGGCGGCATTATGACACAGCCATGCCGGTGTCTTAAGCCCCGCATCAAACCATGCTGTAATTTCCTACAAACATCGACTGAAACCGGACTGCAACCTGCCGTGACCCAGGTTCTTAACAACCACAAAACCGTTCAATGATGCCATTGTGCACCGCGGCATTCTCAAATCGCGATAATGATGAAAAAAAAGATGGAGATCAGTTTTCAGATTGCAAGCGTGAAATAATACCCTCAAGGGCGTGCTTCACCGTTTGCTGTCGCACCGCCTTGCGATTACCCTTAAAAACACTGAAGTCACAATCCACAGGCCGGTCACCGATACACCAGCCAAAATGCACCAGGCCCACGGGCTTTCCGGGAATACCACCACCCGGGCCTGCAATTCCGGTGGCGGCTACCGTTACACCCGCGTTCGAGCGTAACTTTGCCCCTACGGCCATCTGGCTGGCAATATGCTCACTGACCGCACCATATTTAAGCAGGTCGTCATGCGACACACCCAACATCTGCTCTTTTGCCCGGTAACTATAGGTAATGTAGCCGCGGTCAAACCACGCTGAGCTGCCCGCCAGGTCCGTACAGCATTTGGCAATCCAACCGCCTGTACAGGATTCCGCGGTGGCCATAAGCCAATTGCGCTCAACCAGCAAAGCTGACAGGTCTTCCAGTAAATGACGCACTTGTTTTTTAAATCCGGACATATGCCAGGTTCCAACCGCTCATGATCAAGGTAAAAATCAAACTTTCACGAGCATCATAAACTCACCCGTAGATTCTTACGTTACACTTTCCGCGATGTCATCTCCAGCCTCTTCAGAGCAAAGTATGGATACTCGTTATGCAGCAATTTAAAGGAGCACGACTCGAGCGCACAGCGTGGACAAGCTGCAATGAATTTCATTGAGCATCACCGCGGTTTCCGTTTTTCTACATAAAAACAAGCGGGGGTGATAGCTTTAGTATTGGTTAACTTCCCCGTGTTACTTGGTGTGCTTGAGTGGCCGAACGCATAAAGCGGTTGGCCACTCAAGCAATAGGACTGCCTGAACTAACCCGGCTTAGTCGAGGCGCGCAGACGTCGACTGGTCACCCACATGAACCCTAACAATATCAGCACCAGGCCATAGCGCGAGATCGTTGGAACTGGCTGAACGTCGGAGTCCACGGTTACCACGCTCTGACCACTGACCAGGCCTCCGCACACGGTGTCGAAAACGGCAAGCGGCGTATAGACCGTGGTCTCAACAGGCCGAACCGTGCGCAGCACCGTTGTGCTCTCAAGACCCGCCTGAACCAGGCCGTCGCTCCACAACAGCGTCCATGGGCCGCTACCCGTAAAGTCGACACGCACTTGCGCCTCGTCCCCTGCCATGATCTCACTGTCCCCCGAAACCGTCGCCGATGGGCCACCTTCGCATACACCAGGTACCGTCACGGAAACAGAATCCAGGTCACCACCCGGCGCCTCAATGTCGATCGCATACTCACGAGTTGCCTCAACAGCTTTGCCGTCGCAAACCTGTGTTGCCGCGACGACCACGATTGCGTTGTCACCTGTTGCCACCCAATCGATGCGCCCGCCAGCGGAGATTGTCATGCCTGCGGGGGCCTGCAAGAGCCGATAGCTAACCTCGGAGCCGCAACCGCCCGCAACCGGGACGTCGAAGACCAACTGTGCACCCGGGGCGATGTCATTCGGTTGGTCTCCAACGATATGAAGGCTATCGGGGAAGATTGCCGCAGAGGTCAGATTCCAGGCCTGGCGCGTCGTATCCTTGCCATCATTGGCCTCAAGCACCACCTGGAAGGTACCCTGCAAGCCGTTCGGATTCCACAGCACGGTGGCACCATTCAGCACCATCCCCACGGGGCCTTCGACCAACTGAAGGGAAACATTGTCCTGATCACGGTCGACTGTCTGAACCGGGTATTGGTAGCTTCCCTCGGGGTCAACCCCGCGACCCGGCACCGAGACGAATTCCGGCGCGTTGTTCTCGCCCAACGGCACGCTGGTCTCCACGATATCGACCTCTACGACGAGGCTCTCGTTGAAGGCAGCATCAATCTCTGGCAGTGCGGTCACTGCGAACCCGCCCGAACGCCACGCCCGAAGGTTGTCGCTTGACTCGATGCGCTGGCTACCCATGGATGCAGCAAGAAGATTCAGCTGATCTTTAACGGGGGCAGGCCTGAAGGCCTTGGCCACTGCATCACCCTTTGCGAGCGACTGAATGCCGACCTTGGCAGCGCCAACTGCGGCACTCAGAACCGGCTTGCTAACGGTCACCGCAAACTTGTAACGAGTATTGGGCAGCAGGTCGGTGATCATCGTGCTGGTCTGCCCCGCCGCAACCGATATCGAGTCCTCGAAGTCTGTCCCACCCAGATCGGTGGTCCACAGAACCGAATAACCCGAAATGTCCGGATCCGGTGATGCTTCCCATTGAACGACCACCGATGTTCCGGTGGCAACGGCATCGATTCCGCGGATGGCCGGTGGCGAATCGGGATTGACGATGACCACAGGCTGCTCTGAATATACGGCCACAGGGGCGTTGATTCCATCATCCACAAGGGCGTAGATCCAGTAGCTGCCCGGCGCATACGGTTGAGAGGTAAGGTCGACTACAGTTGCGCTGTCAACGCCAACCTCAAAGGGTCCGACGATTGGCACGCCATCCAGGTCCCGGCGGTTGGTATCGAGGTAGAAGGTCACCGTTGCAGGGTCGCCTTCCGGATCGGATGCCTGCCAGTCGAGGAACAGGTCGGTTCCGTCGGACAGCACGTTGACGAATTCGAACAGGGGCTGGGCGTTTTGCACCAGCACCTCGATCGCATACTCGCCGAGTTCTGCATCATTGGCAATATCAACCACGTAAGCCCCGGGTGTCGGTGCCGCAAAGACGTAGGTGGCATCGCGGCCTTCCAGGTTTTGCAGGTAGCCAACCTCAGCCGCGACGTTAAGATTGCGCTCAACATTATTTGGCGTGTAGGTGAAGCCGCCCGGCCCGGTGATGACGTAGTCCGGGGCAACACCGGCATTCTGCCAGGACAGGCGAACCAATGTCGGCGTTGTGGAGTTCAGCGTAATAGAAGACTGTGCCGCAGTGGCTCCACCATAACGCTTCGTGGTCTGTGAAAAGTTCGAAAGCACGGCATAACCGGGTTGATCATCGGCTGTGGCGTTCTTGCCCACGCTTTCGGCATTGATGCCGTAGCTGTTGGAGTTCTCCCAGGGACGCAATGCAGGGCCTGCTATGGTGGTGACTTTGAGCACGCCCGTTGAAGTAATCTCGATGGTGAACCCTATGCCAAGCACTTCGCCACGGCCCTTGACCGAAATCGCGGGGTTGCCGTCGCTTTTCAAATTGATCTTCATGCCCATCAACAGCTCCGCAACAGTCACACCGCCGATGACCGGGACATCTTTCGGAATGGTGGCCGACGTCGTGATCGAGCCACTGAGATCACCTGCACCGAAACTGAATGTCGTCTCCGCATCTGAAAGACCTGAGAACGTCACCAGCTCCGATTTTCCATAAAAGCGCTTGGTGGAATATTTGAGCGTTCCTTTACCTTCGGCAAATTTCGGACCATAGTTCTCATTAAACAAACGCATATCACCATTCAATTTAAGGCGAAATTTGTCAATATTGGTTCTTACTGTTCCATTTATAGCATAGGCAACCAAATGGTCCACGCCACCGAAAGTAGCGCTACCGATGAAGGTGACGGGCTTGACATAGGTTTCTTCTATCGGCGGCCCATACTCCGGAGGCGTTGGAAGTACGTAACGCGTGAGTTCTTCCTGGGCGAGGTTGTCGAGAGCGATATCGATGCCTGTCCAATACACGCCGGTGTTACCAAGCGGTATTGCAAAGCCCGAATAGCCCGCTTGAATCTTATCGAACTCATCATCAACGATACGGATACTTCCATCCAGAGTATGCGGGAACGCCGCACCAACCGGGATCAGAAGTGTCATGTCAAATTCCATGTTCAGCGGGTCATAACTGGTCATCTTTCCGCAGCCAGGATTGAGCCGGATGGTCTTTCTCATGGATGGCGAGCCGATTTCATCGATGCCGGGAATGTGCAAGCCAACAAAGCCCGGTGGCAGATTGAAAAAGCAAAACACCTCGCCAACCGACTGCTCGGGGGTTATCGGCCCGGTGCCCAGCACGGCGGGACCGCACATGGCCAGAGGGTTCCCTTCGTCATCCTGCGCAAGGGGGACCGGCTTGTCGGGCAACAGGAAACACTGTTGAATTGAAAGGCTGTCTCCATAGATGTGGTAGATGCTGAACGGCATGTCGATATCCACCAGGGAATCCGGTGGCGCCGGCTTCTTGATCAACGTGCCCTCGCTTTCCCTCACAGCGTGGAAAATCTTGATATCACGATATTCGAAGTCACCCAGTTCGGTCTCGATAAATCCAACGAAGGACTCATAGGCCTCACTGGTGATGACCGCACCGCCAGGCGACCTGAATATCGCAGGATCGGCCTCGATCTCTGAGTGCCAACCCTGTAATGGGCCTGATCGCTCGTATATGCGTGTACCGCCTATCTCCAGGTAGTGTTCGTTTGGAAGTGATATCCCGTCCCAACCTGGCCTGAAAATAGCTCTGGTTGGCGCTTGCTCGTCTACTCTGCCGAAGCGCCAACCGGGCAATGATAGTGGAATACTCTCATCGGAACTGAGTTCGCCAGGTTGGTAGAGCGGGTTTACCATCTTCAGCACTTCGGTTACATTCGGCTCGAATAGCACAGCCTGGAAGCTGATTTCCCTTGGGAAACGAGCGACCCCATCGGGCCCGAATGTCAAGGTGTTGTCCGTGTCGTCGACATCACCCGGGAAGGGCACGGAGGTAGATGCCGGAGCGAACACTGTAAGCTGCGAGACCTCGTCTCTTCTGACCATGTTGCCAATCTTGATAGACCCACTGTACGGATTAATGGTCATGCAGCCATTTGTGGGATCAGCGCCACCCCCGCACCCAGTTGCATCATCCGAGTTCTGCAGGTTCACGGTCCATGGAATGCCGCTGAATGTGAAAGGAACGTTTATTGGAAAACCATCCGCCGGGACCAGCAGTCGATCGCTGACGCGCTCGAAACGCGCCCGCATGGCAAACGCTGCTGTTTCACCCGCCTCACTCTCGATGTCAACAGCAGTTTCCAACTCGAGGGCCACGCCTAAGCCATCCGGCGACTGTTCGACAGCAAAAAGCGCAAACGGAATGCCGTCACGGGCGCAGGCCTGGCTTTCTCCAATCGCATAGTGGTCGTTTCCGGGCAGGATGACAGGCAGTGTTTCTCTCGAATCCAGCCTGACATCGGCGAGGTATTCGCCGCCAAAGTCGGTACCGGCGGAAAACTTGATGACCCTGGCCGAATCAGTGAACTCGGCCGTGCAGGTATCCCATCTTTCTCCAAAAAGTTCGAAAGACATCGGTGCGCCGCTCAGAGTATTGCTTGTGATATCCAATGTCAGGGTAATGACTTCTGAATCATAGAGGATCTGCTCAGGCGTTGTGAGAACGCTGAACTGACCCGCGATGACCAACTGATCGCCAAATTCCTGCAGCGTGCCGTTCAGTGCGAAGGCCTCGTTCAAAATCATCCGGCTTCCCCGGATTACCCCAAACTGGTCGATTTCATCGATGCCGGAAACCAGGAACGGACCCACCTGGATCGCCCTGTCGCGCCTGGCCAACGGCCCGATAAACTCGTCAGGGCTGGTATTGCCAAAGCTGTCATCTGTGGCCGCACCCGGGCTCACCACGATGCGGAAATCACCGACCAGTTCAAGGTCCTGCGGGACCGTGACCTTCAAGTCTGTCACGCTCAGGGTGGCGCGGGTGACCTCAACGCCCCCACTTGCCCCGCTCACGAACTCAGCGGCAAAAGCAGAAGGTTCAAAACTGCCGACCGGCCGGCTGAACGAGACGTTGAAATCGTTCGGCCCACCGGTGATCGCAACCACTTCCAGCTTGAAGTTGCTGATATTCTGTTCCAGCAGGGTCTGCGCCGGGTTTTGGTTTGATGACGCGTCACGGACCGCGCCAGCATTCAGGCTCAGTATGAGTTGGCCTTCGCCGGCAATGCCCAGCAGAGTCAGGCGGCCGCCGCTGTCGCCCACCAGTTCGAATGTTTGATCGGTGTAGGTCAGGCTTCCGGGCCGGTCAATGGTGATGTCGCTGATGTCCAGGCCGGTGACGGGCTCGCCAAAATCGAACTCGAGCGTCAGTTCAGACGCACTGATAAGGCTGTAGGCGCTGGCGATAAATGGATCAATCGGATTCCCGCCATCCACAAATGTGAAACCAATGTCGACGACCGTGGGTTGCGTTGTAGAAACCGTGATCGGCGCATCGAGGGAGGCCGGGGCAATGGTCGGGTTCCCAGCCAGGTCGCTGACCGCACCTGCGGCAATGGTGAAATCAATGATCAGATCACCACCGGTAGGCTCGCCGATGGGAGTCGCTCTGAACACCAGGGTGTTGGCCGAACTTTGATCCGCGAGGTAGTCCACGTTATAGAGCAGCGGTGGCGTCACCAGGCCGTTGGCCAGGGCCGTCGCAAGCGCGCTCACGTCGACAGCTTCCGACACTGTGACCAACAGGTTGAACGGCAAGAAACCTATGCTGCCACCGGTGTTCGATGTAATACTGGAAATCACCGGTGGAGTCGCATCGAATTCCAGGCTGAGCGGTTCTGAGCGGGCCGTCGGTCGACCATCGGCAGAGCGTGCTGCTCCTTCTGCCGTCACCACGGTCACGCTACCTTCGCCATCCGGCGTGATCTGCGCAACATAGCTTCTACCGGAGCCGGTTAGTTCAGTTATCGTTCCGTTATTGAGCAGGACACCAGCCGGAGCAAAACCGGTGACATCCTGGCCAAATTCAATCTGCACCGGGAACGGTGACTGGTTGGTCAACTCCTGCCCCAACGAGGGAGGAAACAGCGTTGGCGCCGGGGCAAGGACCAGGTCGATCTGTGCCGGCAGCGACAGGCGATCATTAATCACCCGGTAGTTCCCGGCGGCATCGCGCAGGGATATGAAGCCTGCGTTCAGACTAAGGTTGAAGATGTCACCACTGGGCAGGCCACTGATGTCGACGCTGACGCGAAAACGATCCGGCGCGACCAGTGCCGGCGTGCCGATGGTGATGGATGAATTGATGTCCGACGGCAAGCCCGCTGCGCTAACCGGTGCGGCACTGAACCCAATGCCGTTGAACTCGGTAACCGCCTCTGAGAGCTGCCCTTCGAAATACACTATGCCCGGGAATACCTGTAAGCCATCAACTTCCGGCCCGAAAGAAACCAGGTCAGGAACGGTGCCGTCGAGGCTGATGACGGGCGTCAACTGTTCATTGGTGTTGGTATTTCCTGCTGCATCATATAAAGCGCCTACCTGGATGCGCAGAGCAACCGTGCCGGTTCCCGCGGTCTGGTCATAGGCGATATCAAAACTTGCCGCGTTGGGCCACACCCTGCCGGCCGCCCCCACCACGTAGGCAGGCTGAAAGCTCACTCCACCTGTGGTAATGACTTCAACCAGTGCAGGATCCCATGAAGCGATGGTCTCACTGGCATTGATGGTAAAACGGAGGAGCTTGGACCGGGTTCCGGTTATCTTTCTGCAAAACATAACCGGATTCATGGTCGGAAGTAAGGTCGAGCAAGCTGGAATTATCCGGCATGGAGCCAA
>JBFFWN010000089.1:0-12579 GCA_041570235.1 Lysobacterales bacterium
CCCCACAGGTGATCGACTTTCGCGGCATCATAAAGGGGAATATTCAGTCCTGAACCGATACCGATTTCGAGAACCTTTCCCGACGCCAGCGGCACAATCTTCTGACGCTGCCGCATGTTTGGTTTTTGACCACAGGTCAGATGCACCAGTCTGGGCAGCAGGTATTTATCGTAAAGACCCATATGTGTCAGCCTGTCTTCATTTATAGATAATGAATATCTCTTATAGCCCTTTTGCAAAAGCCGGGCTATAAAACCCTTCTGAGCAGGGCGCGGCCGATAAATTTGACCTTGTTGCCCACCGTGAACCGGTCCAGGTTGGTTTTCACAATGCCCTTGGTAAACCGGGTGCGTTTTGAATAATCAATATGGACATCAACGATCACCGGCCTGTTCCGGCTGGCATGGTCAAGGGCCTGGCGGATGCCTTCCTCGCAGCTCGAATCATCCCTTATGCTGATAAACTCACAGCCCGTGGCTTCTGCGACTCCACTGACCTTGAGTGTGCCCAAAACGGTGCAGGTTTTGCGGTTGTAGGGTATCTCCTGGGTCTGCGATATCTGTGATAACTCACCATCATTGAAGACAAAATAAACACCGCCTATAGCGTTTCTGGATGCGGTTATGGTCTCCATGCAGGTCATCAGGAAAGCGCCGTCACCGATGATGCCGACAACCTGCGTGTCGGGGTTCACGAGGCGCGCACCGGTGACCGCCGGAACGCAATACCCCATGCTGTTGAAATCGGTCGGCGAGATAAAGCCCCGCGCCCGGTGAATGGGCATCAGCTCGGCGACCAGGAAGGTGTGGTTGCCATCATCCGCCACGACGATGGCATCGTCGTCCAGTTGATGACGCAAGGCGTTAAAGAAGCGTGCAGGGTTAACCCGGCCCTTGCTGTCATGCCTGAGCCATTGATCCTGGTAGGCCGCCTTGTCCTTTTTGATGGCGGCTTTCAACTCGCCGTTATCGGTGCGGGCACTGCCCAGTGAGACCAACTCTTCATACAGGGCCTTCAGCACCACGCGGGAATCGCCCTCAATGCAAAGCGTTGCCGGATAATTGACGTTGAAAACATCCGGGTTGATATCGATATGGATCAGGTTCTCAGGCGGCGTCACACCGAAGCTGGCCGTGGCAATCTCGCTGAAACGGGTGGCAACCGCCAGCATGCAGTCACAGTTTTTAAATGCATTTTCGGCTGCCGGTACAGCGGCCCTGCCAAAGCTCATTCCGGTATGCAAGGGGTGGTTGGCCGGAAATGCGCTGAGGCCCTGCAGGGTGGTCGACACGGGCGCGTTGAGAAAATCTGCGATCAGCACGGCCTCCTCAGAGGCATCCACGGCGCCCCAGCCAACAAACAGGCCGGGCCTTTTTGCCTCATACAGCTGCTTTGCGGCCATTTTTATGGCATTGATATCGGTTAATACCTCGGTGGTTTCGGCCACAAAGGGCTTTGGTTCGGGTACCTCGGCGGGAAAAAGTTGAAGATTCACCGGCACCTCAACAAATACCGGGCCCGGCTCACCGCTTGTCGCGATCCGGTAAGCCTGGTAAATGGTTGGCACGATCTGCTCATGGGTTTCAATCTTGAAGGTCTTCTTGGTAATCGGTGCGAGCAGGGCGTGTTGATCGATGTCATGAAGCTGATACCGGAAATCACTGTCTGAGCGAATGCCTCCCGAGATGATCAACATCGGTACGCCATCCAGTGATGCTTCGCCAATACCGCTGGAGGCATGCGTGACGCCGGCCGCCGGCACGATCAGCAATGTGCCGACCTGTTCAGATGTGCGACTGATGGCATCGGCCATGAAAGAACCTCCGCCTTCATGCGTGACCAGCATCGGCTGGATCAGTGTGGAGTTCTCCAGTTCATCATAAATTTCAGTGTTTTGTACACCGGGTATGCCAAACGTGTGCTTGACGCCAATTTGCTCGAGAGCGTAACGAACCAGCCATGCGCCGGATTTTTTCATCGAATTTCCCCGTCTCTTTAACGTTTTTCAGGTCAGTTGTTCAGGTCATCGGCCTCAAGGCGTTAACGGTTGACCGGCGATTGAACGCACGGCCATGCGTGCGTTGAGTATGCAATTGGAAATAAAGGTACCTTCCAGCGATTTTAATCCGCTGATGCCGCCGCCGCCAAAACCGGCCGCCTCTCCGGCAGCATACAGCCCCGTTATCGGTACGCCAGAGCGGCTCAGCACCCGGCTCTCAAGGTCTGTCTGTATACCCCCCATGCTTTTTCGACTGACAATAAACTCCCTGAAGGCCACCAGGGGCATCGACTTCTTGTTCAGAATTTTTTCAAATTTACAGGTTCTCGACCGGTCACCGCGCCAGTTTCTGACCTGTGCAAGCTTTCTGAGCTGGTCATCGTTATAAAGCTCTTTGCCGGATTCGATCTGCGCATCATAGCGTTGGATGGATTCGCGGATATTGTCGAATTCAACCTGTCCTTCACAGGGGGCGTTGCCGGACCGGTTGAGATGATTCATTTTGTCCACCAGTTCTTCGAGGCTGTCAGCGACCACCACATCTTCACACTCGTTGACCAGGTATTCCAGCAATTTGTGGTTACCCAGCAGGATGTCCCTGGCCAGTTGAATGATACGCCGGTCACGAAAGGCCGTATTGCTTTCGGCGCCGGATACCGCGATTTCCTTTAACGCGATCTTCCAGTTCATCACCTGCCAGCTGTAACCATGGGGATCCATGGCGATACGTTTGCATAACAGGTGGGTGTCAAAACCGGTGACCAGTGGCGCAGGGCCGAAACGCCTTCCGGTGGCGTCCAGCCAAAGCGCGGACTTGGGTGGGATCAGGCTCAGGCCTTCCAGCGGCAAACGCGGGTCAGGATGGTGGATACCAGCGGCGTAATTCCACATCTGGTGGAGGTTGACCACGTTACCGTCGATTTGATCGACAGCATCATGCACCAGGCCATCGGCATAACGGTGTGCGCCGTTCAGAATGTGCCTGGGTGGGGCGCCCCAGGATGTGTCCCATTCCCGCTTGACCCGCTCGATATCACCGTTGATACCGCCACTGGCCACCAACACCACCGGCGCCGTCAATTCAAAAGGCTGACCGCTCTTCTCGTGGCTGCCGCGGAGGCCGGAAATCGACCGGTTCTGACAATTCAGAGACTCGACCCTGTGTTCAAAAAAACAACTCAGCCTGCCGGCATTGGCGTGGTTATTCAACGCATCTATCAGTGTGCGGACCAGGTGTTGCCCGGTGCCCCAGACGATATGGTAGCGGGGCAGGGAGTTGCCGTCGCCAAACTCACCTCTTTCCACCCAGTGGGGAACCGGGAAGAAATGTATGCCCTTTGGTTTCAGCCAGTTGTATATGTCATCGAGACTGCGGTTAACGTAAAGCTCGGCCCATTTTTTCGGCCAGTGATCAGACTCGGAAAAGCAGGCAAAAGACAGCCAGTCACGCAGCGCGGTCTCCGGGCTGTCGTGGATGCCGTTGCGGCGCTGGATGGGTGTATTGACAAGGGTCATACCGCCCAGGGCGTTCATCGCCAGGCCGCCAAAATTCTCCCCGGTATCACGGTCTACGATGGCAATATCGAGGTCGTGATCAAGCAACTCCAGTGCTGCCGTGATACCGGCAAGCCCGCCACCTACGATCAATACATCAAATTGCTGTTTTTGCTGCACGCGATGTTTCCCTGAGGCCTGGAGTTGGTCATAATGTTAACGTTTTATAGCACATATTTTACAGGCTTGGAGAGTAAACATGAGTGACTACCGTTTCCCGTATAAAGATGCATCTTTTCTGCTGAATGAAATTCTCGATTTCGATCAGATGTGTGTCGAAGCAGGCCGGGATGATGTCAATGTTGAACTCGCCGAGGCCATCCTCGAAGAAGCCGGCCGGTTCGGCAGTGAAGTCCTCGCACCATTAAACGTTGCGGGGGATCAGCAGGGGGCCAGGCTGGAAGATATCGGCGTGGTTGAATCCCCCGGTTATACCGAGGCCTATCAGCAATATATCGAAAATGGCTGGGCGTCTTTGTGCGGTGAGGAGGAATATGGTGGCCAGGCGATGCCAAAAGTGGTGAATGCCGCGGTCGTCGAGGTCTGGGATTCTGCCTGCGTGTCTTTCTCGTTGTGTGGGTTGTTAACCACCGGCGCGGTCCATGCGATCTTTGCCCATGGCTCCGATGAGTTGAAGGAAACCTACCTGCCCAAGCTGATCAGTGGTGAATGGACCGGCACCATGTGCCTGACGGAACCGGCCGCGGGATCCGACCTGGCAGCAGTCTCCACCAGGGCGGTTGCAGAGGGTGACCACTATCTTTTAACCGGGCAGAAAATCTATATCACCTGGGGTGATCACCAGATGACCGACAACGTGATTCACCTGGTGCTTGCACGTTTGCCGGATGCACCGGCCGGTGTGAAGGGAATTTCGCTGTTCCTGGTGCCCAAATTCCTGTTGGACGAGGATGGTAATCCGGGAGAACGGAATGATGTCTATTGCGTCGGTGTCGAACACAAACTCGGTATCCATGGCAGTCCAACCTGCACGATGAATTTTGGTGATAACGGTGGCGCTATCGCCTACCTGGTTGGCCAGCCCAACAAGGGCCTTATGGCGATGTTCACGATGATGAATGAGGCAAGGCAGGGCGTTGGTATCCAAAGCATGGCGGTGGCTGAGCGCTCCTACCAGCAGGCAGTGGCCTATGCCAGGGAGCGTTTACAGGGTACCCGCGCGGATGGCTCCCGTTATCCGATCATCGAATTCCCCGATGTGCGTCGCATGTTGATGGTGATGAAGTCCTCAATCGAGGCCATGCGGGGGCTGGTTTATATCGCTGCCGCAGAAGGGGACCTTGCCGATGCAGCGAAAACACCGGAAGAAGCGCAGCTTCACATTGAGCGCACCGGTATCTACACGCCGATAGTCAAAGGCTGGTTATCGGAGTTGTCACAGGAGTTGACCTATCTTGGCACCCAGGTCCACGGCGGTATGGGCTATGTCGAGGAGACCGGCAGCGCACAATATTATCGGGACGTCCGCATTATGACCATTTACGAGGGAACCACGGGTATCCAGGCGCTGGACCTGGCAGGCCGTAAAACCCTCGGAGACGATGGCGCGGCGCTGAAGCTGCTGCTGGACGAAATGCATGAGACTGCAAATGAAATGTCCGCCGTCGGGGATGTCGCCGGCATGGCTGCGGAACTCAAAGAGGCTGTAGGTGCAGCCTTTGAGGCCCGGGAATGGTTGCTGGCGCACGGCTCGGAAGACCGCAATGTCATCGGTGCTGCGAGTGTCAATTTTATGATGCTGATGGGTTATTTGTGTGGTGGCTGGGTCATGGGCCAGTCAGCACTGAAGGCGCATCAGTTGCTCGAAGCGGGCAAGGGTGACGCAAAGTTCCTGCAGACCAAGCAGTTAACCGCGCAATTCTATTTCGACCACTTATTGCCGAGGATGAAAGCAAACCTGGCGACGATCAAAAAAGGCGCTGACAGCATGATGGCTTTAAACGAGGATCAGTTTTTATAAAAATATGAATATTTTCATATATATAATATATAAATATAATACGTTTTATAGCTTTTGAATGGACTGGTTATCACGCTGGAAGCAGGGCAAAACCGGTTGGCACGAGGCCGCTGGAAATTTGGGCTTGCGAAAATACTGGCCGCCTGTCGCCGTGGGTTGCCGTGTCCTGGTGCCGCTGTGCGGTAAAACGCCAGACCTTCTGTGGCTGGCTGAACAGGGTTGCGATGTGACCGGGGTCGAGTTGTCCGAGGTGGCGGCAAGGGCTTTTTTTGAAGAATCCGGCATCCCTTTTGATATTGAGCGTAGCGGTGGACAGACCCGGTTCATCGGCTCGGAAAAGACGATAACCATCGTCTGTGGTGATTATTTTGAGTTTTCAGAGCAGCCCTTCGACGCCCTTTACGACCGCGCCAGCCTCGTGGCACTGCCACACCAACAGCGTCCTCACTACATCGAACACACCAAAACACTTCTGAAACCCGATGCCACCGTGTTGTTGGTTACACTCGAGTATGACCAGTCATTGGCCGATGGCCCGCCCTTTTCAGTAATGGCCAACGAGGTTGAAAGTTATTGGCCGGGTTTGGAAAAAGTTTCAGTCCACCAGGATAGTGATAACATACCACCCAAATTCCGCCAGGCCGGCATCGGGCGGCTGGATGAAATCGTGTGGTTATCCGGGCCCGAATTTACCTTCTCAGGTCAACGGGCGTAAACTGACAGCAGTGTTTTGTAAAGGGACTGCCCTCTCTATCACCTGAATGGACTTTATAATAATGGAAACCAAATTACCGGGAGAAATCCTCACAGTTGGCTGGCGCGAATGGGTAAAACTGCCGGACCTGGGATTGCCGGCCATAAAGGCCAAGGTTGATACCGGCGCCAGGACATCAACACTTCACGCTTTCGAGGTGCATCCATTCACTGAAAACGGTCAGCAGCGTGTGACGTTCAAAATTCACCCCGTCCAGCGCAACAATGATATTGTCGAGACCTGTGTGGCAGACGTGGTGGCGGAAAGAGTCGTCACGGATTCGGGCGGGCACCGGGAGCAGCGGTTCGTGATCGTCTCCCACCTGGGTATAGGTTCTTACTCATGGCCGATCGAAATAACATTGACTGCCCGTGACAACATGATGTTTCGCATGTTAATTGGCCGGACGGCCATTAATGGCATCGCCAGGGTAGACCCGTCGGCCTCCTACCTTATCGGTAAAAAGCCACGCATAAAGAAAGCTGAATAAGAAAAAATATGGCTTTAAATAAACCAATCATCATTGGCGACACCGAGGTAAAACCGGGTAGCTGGGCCAATATCAGTTTGCCGGTCGCGGATCTGTATAACTCGTCCTCTTTGAACATGACGGCCAGGGTTGTCTGTGGACGTCGGCCCGGCCCTGTCTTGTTTGTTTCGGCGGCCATTCATGGAGACGAGTTAAACGGTGTTGAGATCGTCCGTCGTTTGTTGAATTTGCGGGCCCTGCGATCTATCAAGGGAACACTGTTGGCCGTTCCCATTGTCAACGTGCACGGGTTCCTGAACCAGTCGCGTTATCTGCCCGACCGCAGGGACCTGAACCGTTCGTTTCCAGGCAGTTCAAAAGGATCCATTGCGTCGCGGCTTGCAAATACGTTTTATAAGCAGATTGTCAAAAAAGCGGATTTTGGCATCGATCTTCATACCGGCGCCATGAACCGTAGCAATCTTCCGCAAATTCGCGCCAACCTTGATGACGAGCAAACATATGAACTGGCAGATTCCTTCGGGGTGCCGGTTATTGTCAATGCCAATATGCGTGACGGTTCGCTACGGGCCTGCGCCGCAGATTTGGGTATGCCCATGTTAATCTACGAGGCCGGAGAAGCACTGCGATTTGACGAAGTCAGTATTCGAGCGGGAGTACGTGGCGTATTGGGCGTCATGCGACAGATCGGCATGCTGCCCCGAAAACGCCGGGCGCGGCGGGTGGTGCCGGTGCTGGCAAGATCCACCCGCTGGATTCGAGCGCCTGACAGCGGCATCGTCAACAACAGGGTTCAACTGGGTAGCCGCGTTAAGGAAGGCCAGTGTCTCGCCACCATCAGTGACCCGGTTGGGGAGGCTGAAGCGGCGGTTTACTCGGACTTTGATGGTATAGTCATCGGACTTTCAAGACTTCCGCTTGCTCATGAAGGTGATGCACTGTTTAATATCGCCGCATTCAGAAGCCTGGCGAAAGCCGAACACATAGTGGAAGAGTTTACCGACCGGGTTGAAGTCGGAATTGAATCAGATGGATTCGGAACCTGAGCGTTTTCATCAAATACAGGAACAGTTATGAGAATTGGAATACTTTCGACCAACCCCAGACTTTACTCGACCAAACGACTGGTGGAAGCCGGCAAGGCGCGTGGTCATGAAATGTTGGTGATCAATCACAAGCGCTGCTATATGAACATTACCAGTCACAGGCCCGGCATCCATTACAAGGGCGAGGCTATCGAAGGTATTGATGCGATCATTCCGAGAATCGGCGCCTCGGTATCATTTTATGGAACGGCGGTTGTTCGCCAATTTGAAATGATGGGTGTCTACTCGGTTAACGAGTCCGTCGCCATTACCCGCTCTCGTGACAAGTTACGGGCATCGCAATTGCTGGCCCGAAAAGGCATCGGCTTGCCGGTGACCGGTTTTGCCAACTCGCCGGATGATACCGAAGACCTGTTGAAGTTTGTGGGCGGTGCACCAGTGGTGATCAAATTGCTGGAGGGAACCCAGGGTGTGGGTGTGGTATTGGCAGAGACAAAAAAGGCTGCCGAAAGTGTTATCGAGGCTTTCAGGGGACTGGGGGCCAACTTCATGGTACAGGAGTTTATCAAGGAAGCGGGAGGTTCGGATATCCGCTGCCTGGTCATTGGCGACAAGGTTGTCGCCTCCATGAAAAGGCAGGGTAAGGAAGGTGAGTTTCGTTCAAATTTACACCGCGGCGGATCGGCAACCCTGATTCGAATCACCCCGGAAGAACGCTCGACCGCCGTTCGATCGGCCCGGGTCATGGGGCTCAATGTGGCCGGTGTTGACCTGTTACGTTCAAATCATGGTCCGGTGGTCATGGAAGTCAACTCAAGCCCGGGGCTGGAAGGTATAGAATCTGCGACCCAGAAAGACGTTGCCGGAACGATCATAGCGTTCATTGAAAAATCAGCCCAAAAAGGTAAGACCAACACCAGGGGCAGTGGCTAGCCAGCTTGCGATTTCAATAAGATGACGCTGATGTGCGACGTAACGCGTTTCCGGCATCAGCGCAAGCCATTATTCGGCCAATACATGCTAATTGGGCATCATATCGACTACGCCTGATTCAGATCAGGACATTCCGGCTCTTTTGTTTGTATAAATGGCCACATTGTCGTGTTTTGGTGGGCATGCTCGCGGGCGGGCAACTACGGGGATTGGTTGGTGATGGAGATCTGACTGGTGTATCTGAGCCTTTTATTACTGGGTTTTCTGATCGGTATTCGACATGCTGTTGAAGCCGATCATATTGCCGCAGTGGCCAGCCTGTCAGCACGCACTCACGGTATCAAAGACAGCATCAGGCAAGGCGTTGCCTGGGGCCTGGGCCATACCATTACGCTGTTTGTTTTTGGCTCTATAGCTTTATTGGTCGATAGCATCATCCCGGGCCCTTTCGCGGCCGCGCTCGAGTTTGCCGTGGGTGTCATGCTGATAATTTTGGGCACGGACGTGCTCATACGACTGTACCGAAAGCGCATTCATTTTCATGTTCACGGGCACAACGGCGGAGTGCAGCATCTTCATGCTCATTCCCATGATAACGCAGCGGGTGATGATGTTCCGCACAAACACAGCCCGCATCTGCATCAGCATGTCAATGGCTTTCCCCGGCGGGCTTTACTGGTTGGCCTGATGCACGGCATGGCCGGTTCCGCAGCGTTGATCCTTTTGACAATGCAGACCGTGAACTCGCCCATGATGGGTCTCGCCTATATGGCCTGTTTTGGAATTGGCTCCATTGCCGGCATGGCCGTGCTCTCAGCCATTATCGCTGTGCCCTTATGGTATTCGGCCAAGCGGCATACGCTTTTGTTCAATGGCCTCAGTATCACGGTGGCAGTGATAACCGTGGGTATCGGCGCCACGATGGTGGCGAACTACTTGCAGACCTCTCTCTGACACTACCAAAAAATGCAGGGAATATACTGGAACTAACCATCAGTCCAGCACAAAGTGTCGCCAAATAAGAGAGGTGTTCAGCGCTCTTGACGCTGACCAAAGCGGTGCCAGAGAGCGGCCGCTATCATGAAAAACAGGGCCTGGCCCAGCACGAAGTTTGTCCAGGTGGCATGCAACAATGGCACGGCCAGGCTCGCTACCGCAGCGTTGGATACCATTTGCAGGAAGCCCTGCATGGAGGCAATGGTGCCACGGTGGCTGGGCAGACAATCCAATGCCAGAACGGTGATAGCCGGCATCATGATTGAAAGACCGGTGACATAAAGCACCATTGGTCCAATAACGGTCACCAGGCCGGGTTTGCATAAGTATGCCACCGCGGCGTTGATGACCGTTGCCAGGCACATGATCAATATGCCGATTGAAATGGTGCGGTTTGGTGGCAGGCGGTGCGCCATCCTTGCGGAAATTGACGCCCCCAGTATCAAACCCCCAACGATGGGAATAAACAACCAGCCAAAATCGGTGCTATCCATGCCGAGGAAATCGTATATAACGGTAGGTGCGCCCGCGATGTACAGAAACAAACCTGCGAAGGACAATGCCAGGCAAAAGATCAGCGCAGGAAAACGGGGATGTTTCAAGGCGCTGATATAGACTTTCAAAACGGCCGATGGATGAATGGAGCGGCGCTGGTCGACGAGCAGTGTTTCTGAAATGAAATAACCCATCAGGGCAAGCAAACCGCCAAACATGCTCAGGAACCAGAAGACGCTGCGCCAGCCGAACATGTCATGCAGCCACCCGCCGAGGACCGGCGCGATGGCCGGCGACAGGGCAAATAGCAACATGACCTGTGACATGGCGCGGTGGGCGGACCGGGCATCGTGGGCATCGCGGATCATCGCACGGCCCGCTATAAAGCCGCCACTGGCTGCCAGACCCTGGACCACCCGGAAAAACATGAATGTTTCGGTATTGTCCGCCACGGCGCAACCCATCGACCCCACGGTGTAGCCGCACATACTGACCATGACCACCAGTCGCCGGCCCACCCTATCGGCCAGTGGTCCCCAGGCGAGCGTCGATATCGCGGTGGCCAGCAGGTAAATACCCAGGCTTTGCAAAAGTACGGCCCGGCTGACGCCAAACTCCATTTCAATGTCCGGGAACGAGGGCAGGTAGGCGTCAATCGTGAAGGGCCCGATCATCGCCAGCAATGCGGCAATTACGGTCAGGTGGTGTGTTCCCCGCCTGGCCGGATTCAGGTCCCTGCTGCTCATTGTCTGGACGGCCGCATCATGCGGACCATTGCCTTATGTATCAAATACGGTGATGGCATCATGCATGAATGATACATGTGCCGGTGAAAACCCGGTCGGTTGGAAGTTACCGGGCTAATCCGCCTTGACCGCCGGAGTCTCACGGCATTTACGTGGAACGGCATGCATGAAGCAACCATAGGATTTGATCTCTTCCAGGCGGCAACTCCAGTAGAGCTTGCCATCGTGTACGGTCATATCCGGGCAACCATCACACATATTGGTGCGGCCGTCTTCCATCATGTCTACAGGTTGGATGATGGTAAATGTCTGCAGATGCAGGCCGTCACGAACGGATTTTGGATCGTCCTTGAGAGATTTCAGGTAGCGTTTGTTAATTTGCCGGGTGCGCGGATCGAGAATGGAGAACAGTGCGGTTGTGGAGCGCCCAAGCCCAAGGTATTTCAGCGTCGTGTAGCTCAGCCAGGTGCCCAAAAACAGATGATGGGCATATTGCACATATTCCATGAACTTGGGTCCGACATAACCAAAGCCACGTTTTTTGCTGGCGATACGGGATCCGATAAGCCACTTGGTGGTTTCCGGATCGACCGTACCCCCCAGGTAGGCGCTGGGCTCGAAATCAGGATCAACCTCGCGGATTTTAGCCACGACGTGTTTTGATTCAACTATCTCGTCGCCCCCCCATGGGCTGTCATCGTAATTGGAATCCGGGGCGATTTTTTCACCGTTGGCATAGAAGTCAAAATCCCCTGCCAGTGAAGGGCTGCGAAACAATATAAAAACCACCGTGTTGACGATATCCGGATACTCCAGCGCCCAACGGACAGTGTCCTTTACCTGGTCCAGCGTCCTGCTGCTGACGGTCTGGTTAAAAGAACAGGTCAACCCGCCAACCGAAGCGACCATTTTTGCGAACTTGGTCCTTAGCTCGTTGTGGCCGGCCTCCGTTTCGGCCGGCGAATCTTTTCTCGTTTGCGTCGTGTCGATATGAAATGTAAAGCCAGCGACCCCGGCGTCCTTGAGTTTCAATAGCAGTTTGTGTCCAAGCGCGAGACCGTTTGTATTGACGATCGGTTTCCAGCCGCCTTCACGCACCATGCGCACGATGTCGACAATTTGAGGATGCACCAGCGGGTCACCACCGGCGAGGCTCATGCAGTCGCTTTTTCGCAGGCGTTTAAAGACCGCCAGTTCCTCGGCAATCTGATCGAGGGATTTGTGATTTTCATGGTGTGGGCGGTAGCACCCCTCGCAAGCGAGGTTACAGGCATCGGTGACTTCCAACCAGGAAATTCCGTTGTCGTTGAGGGACCAGGGCAGCCTGTACAGTTCTCCCGGGCAGAGTTCCGGCGCCTCGGGCAGTGGCGTGGAAATGTTCAGAACTTGCGATTGCTGATCGTCCGATGCCGCAGAAACCATACTGTTTTCCTCTGAAAGATGTGCCTCGATGCCATGGTCGATGACAGGCAAATCGTGAATGCAAAATTTCGAGTGTGATTATGATTTATGCGTCATTGAAGACAATGATATAGATCAGCTACATATGGGGACACTAACGGCATGCGGGAAAACAAAAATGAAG
>JBFFWN010000090.1:0-12477 GCA_041570235.1 Lysobacterales bacterium
CCCTGCTGAGACCGTCACAAACAGGAAGTTTGTGGACGAGGCTCCAGGGACGGATTCACGCCGTGTCTCAGCAGGGACTACCCATAGCGCCGCCAATGCTGCCAAGGAGCCAATCGAAGCCATGAAAACAGCTTCACTAAAAGCAACTTACAACCTGTGGCACAAATCCCCTAATGAAAACCCCCGCAAATCCTCACAAAACTGCTCATCAAGCCCCCGTGCCAGGGCCATCACCTGGAAGCGCTCACCCATTTCGGCGGGCAGGGTCAGGCGGAGTACCTGGTTATTGATGGTGATGCGTTCTTTATCCGGCTGTGTCATCACTTCGATGAGTATTTCATCAAGTCCGCAGGCCATTAAAAACATCGCCTGGGTGGTATAACCGCAAACATACAGCCCGCATTGATCAGCGGCCTCCGCCAGCGCAGTGAAATCAACCGAGGCGCTGATATCCGTGAGCCCGGGCCAGTTAAATGGATCACCATGTGCGCGGTGCTGGTAATGGCATATCAGTGTTCCATCGCGCCGCTGGGGCTGGTAATAGTCATGGCGGGTGTAACCGTAATCGATGAAAAGCGCTACGCCGTGTTCAAGCGAGGCGGTAACGGCATCGATCCAGGCCGGCAGGCTGGTATTCAGTTCGGATCGGTATCCGGAGCCGGGTTTATCCCGCAACCTGGAAAAAACAGATTGGATATTTGCCAGCATGTCTTCGGTGCAGGGGCTTTTTTTCCATTCAAAGCCATCCAAAGTGCTCGAAACTTTCAGTTCACTGAAACCATCCTCTTCAACACAAAACCGGTCTACCGTCAGGGCATCCAATACCTCGTTGGCAATAAAAACCCCCTGCCACCCTGATGCTGGCGGTTCATCCAGCCAACTGATCCTGTCCATCCAGTGCGGGACATGCTCTTGTAAAGTCTCTTTTTGGACCTGGCGTAAATGCGCGCTGCGCTCAAGGATGCGGTACCTGCCAGGTGCATGCTCATCCTCAAGGGCTTTTAGCAGGTCAGCCGCCAGCAACCCGGTACCGGCTCCGGCCTCAATGATGTCGTATCCCCCGGGATGATCCTTCGAAATCTCTGCACCTATCTGTGCCACCTGTTTGGCCAGGCACCGGGCAAATATGTTTCCCAGTTGTGGTGCGGTAATAAAGTCGCCGCCCTCGCCAAATTTCTGCAAGCCGGCGCTGTAATAGCCCAGGCCCGGTTGGTACAGGGCCATTTCCATGTAACTGGAGAAGGAAATGGGTCCCTTACGGGCGATTTCTGCGCGAATAAGTTCGCTCAGCTTTTCACTCAGGCGCTTGAGCTCTTCAACGGGTTCGGGCAGGATGTTGGTTTTTGCAGAACACATAGGTGGATAGTTTCAGTGAGTAAATCAACAAAGTCCAGAACAAGGTTTGCCCTGGTCACCGGCGCGGCCCGGCGAATTGGCGCATGTATATCTGAAACCCTTCATCAGCGGGGTTTCGATGTGTTTTTGCATTACAACGCCAGTTCTGAACCGGTAAGCCGGTTGGCGGATAAGCTGAATGGTATTCGGCCTGGAAGCGCCCACATATTGCAGGCTGATCTCGGCAGTGCAAAGGAGCTCGAAAGCCTTGCGGAAAACATCAGAAGTGTCACTGGCAGCCTGGACATACTGGTAAACAACGCATCAAGGTTCTTTCCCACCACACCCGGTTCCACCACCCAGGAAGAATGGGATCAACTGATGGACAGCAATCTGCGCGGTCCCTATTTCCTGACCCAGGCACTGCTTCCGGAGTTGTCGGTTGGCGGCGGCAGCATCGTTAATTTGCTGGATATTCATGCCGTTAAGCCGATGCAGAAGCATGCCGTTTACTGTATGGCAAAGGCCGGTTTGCAGATGATGACCCTTGCGCTTGCCAAGGAGCTGGGCCCGGCGATACGCGTCAATGGGGTCGCGCCCGGTGCGATATTGTGGCCCGAACAGGAATCTGATTCACAGCATCAGAAAATGATCCTGGACAAAACCGTTATGAAACGGGCCGGGCGCCCTGAGGATATCGCCTCAGCAGTCGTTTACCTGGGGCTGGATGCGCCTTATGTGACCGGCCAGGTGCTGGCGGTTGATGGCGGGCGAAGTTTGAATATTTGATGCGTCAATCGTCTGAGGAATGCTAAGCCCTGCTTAGGTTCCGGGGTGGTTACTGCGCATGTTCCGGGGTAACCATGCTATTGATTGAAGCCCTCTATCAGGGTCAGGTAGCTCCCATCCAGCCCCGATGTTTCCCAAATATCTTTCATCGAACGCAATTCAATGGGATGTAACAGGTCCGGGTCCAGGTCGGCCAATGGTTTCAACACGTGGGCGAATTTTAAAATCTCCTCCCGCGGAATTTCCAGCACCGGCGAAAAAACCACCAGGTCATCGTATAAAAGGATATCGATATCCAGTGACCGGTCAGAAAACTTGGGTACATCGCGCTTGCGGCCGTAGCGGTCTTCCAGTTCGCGCAGGTAGTCGCGCAACTCAAGCGGGTGCATGTCGGTTTCTACCCTTGCCACCAGATTGATGAAATCGTCACCTTCAAAGCCGACCGATCGACTGGTGTAGGCTGGCGACAGGTGAACCTTTGCAAACTGTTGATACAATTCGTCTATGCCTGCACGGATATTGGCCTCTGCATCGAGGTTTGAACCCAGGCCCAGCCATGCGGTGCTCATATCAGGATTCCCCGCGTTCAATAATGACGCCAACTGCGCTTGAACCCCGGACGGCGCCCGGTTTGCTCAATTTGAGTTTCAGCCAGTGCACAGGGAACTCCGTCAGCACGATCTGGGCGCATTGCTCCGCCAGGGCCTCCACCAATTGAAAGTCACTGGCCTCGACAAACTGAATAAGACGTTTTGAGACGGCCTTGTAGTCCAGCGTATCGGCAATATCATCGCTGGCCCCGGCATTTCGGGTATCAAACGCCATCTGCAGATCAAGGCTGACGGTCTGGGTGATCTCACGTTCCCAGTCGTATATGCCAATGACGGTCTGTATGCGCAGGTCCTCTATAAAAACGATGTCATTTGCCATTCGTATGCTCTTTATGCCGTTTGGTTTGCGGTTGACTGTATTGGCGGGAGCTGGTCCAGCGGCCAGCGGGCAAAGGCCTTCAATTCCAGCCCTGTATGCTGACCCGCCAATAGTCGCTGACAACCGGCGTAGGCAATCATGGCGCCATTATCGGTACAAAACTCCAGGCGCGGGTAGGAGACTTTCCAACCCTGTTTTTTACCGGCCTTTTTCAGGGATTCCCGCAAGGCCAGGTTAGCTCCCACGCCACCGGCTACGATTAGCTGTTGGGCGCGGGTCTGTTGCATGGCCCTGCGGCATTTGATCAGCAGGGTATCGACCACGGCCTGTTGGAATCCCGCCGCAATATCCGCCCGCGTGATGTCATCCTGCTCGCCGTTGAGCCAGAGGTTGCGGGTGTGCGTTTTCAGGCCGCTGAAACTGAAATCCAGGCCCGGTCTGTCTGTCATTGGCCTGGGGAATTTAAACCGGTGAATATCACCGGTTGCGGCCAGCCTGGCCAGCGCCGGTCCGCCCGGGTACCCGAGGCCCAGCAGTTTGGCGGTTTTGTCGAAGGCCTCGCCTGCGGCATCATCGAGCGTCTCACCGAGAATTCGGTATTCACCGATGGCGCGCACTTCTATCAGGATGGTATGTCCGCCGGAAACCAACAGGGCCACGAAAGGGACCTCCGGCGGGTCTTCCTCCAGCATCGGCGCCAGCAAGTGACCCTCCATGTGGTGAACGGCCAGCGCCGGTACACCAAGCCCCATGGCGATACTGCGCCCGGTTGCCGTTCCCACCAGCAGGGCGCCGATCAGACCGGGCCCCGCGGTGTAGGCTACCGCATCGATATCATCGCGTTGCAAATCGGCCTGCTTCAGGCATTCGTTTACCAGCGGCAACAGTTTCCGCACGTGATCACGTGATGCGATTTCAGGTACCACGCCACCGTATTCGGCATGGATTTCCACCTGGCTGTAAAGTGCATGCGAGCGCAGGCCGGCCTCGCTGTCGTAGATCGCGACGCCGGTTTCATCACAGGAAGTTTCTATGCCAAGTACAATCATGAGTTACCTACATGAACAGGGATTGCAAATTGTAAATGAAGTTGGCGCAAACTGCTGCATTGCCGATCGGATGCGTTAACATACGCTTATTGATTGCACGATTTGGAGAGAACAGTTGAGTAAACGCCTGGGGGTTGCAGCATCGGGGCACAAGGAAACCACCAGGGCCGCCAGGATCACGCTTGAAGAGGGTGGCAATGCCTTTGACGCCGCCCTTGCCGCCATGTGTGCAGCCTGTGTTTGCGAGCCCATGCTGGCCAGCCTTGGCGGTGGTGGGTTTTTGCTGGCTCACAAGGGTTCGGGTGAGTCGCAGGTTTTTGATTTTTTTACCCAGACACCCTCGGCCTCGCGGGGTGATCTTGATTTCTATCCTGTTGAGGTGGATTTCGGCCCCGCCACCCAGGAGTTCCACATCGGTATGGGCTCCATTGCAGTGCCCGGCGTTGTCGCCGGCCTGTTTTCCATCCATCGGTCGCTTTGCCGGCTGCCGTTGAGCAAGATCATCGAGCCTGCGGTGTACCTGGCGCGCGAGGGGGTCAGGGTCAATCGTCTGCAAAACTACATCAACCAGATACTGGCGCCCATTGTTAATGCATCAGATGATGCCCGCTCATTCGCCACACCCATGTTTACCCCCGGCAGGCTGGCCGAGATTGGCGAGTATATTTATAACCCCAACCTGGCCGATACCTTCGAGGCGCTGACCAGGCACGGGCCAGACTGGTTTTACACCGGCGAGCCGGCGCGCAAGCTGGTGGACGATTGCGCGCAAAAGGGCGGCCTGATCAGTGCTGAGGACATGCAATCCTACCAGGTGATCAGGCGCACGCCGGTTACCGTCGAAACACACGGGGCAAAAATCAGTGTTAACAGCCCGCCTTCACCCGGTGGTTGCCTGGTTGTTTTTGCCCTGTCCCTGATACAAGGCTTGCAACCCGGTAAATTTGACTGGGGTAGCCCGGAACATGCATTGGCATTGGCGCGGGTGATGAAGGCTGCCGGTCTTGAGCGTGAAAAGCATGGCCTGGCCGCCGGGCTTGACGAGCAGGGGGCGGCTGCTATCCTGTCACCGGACAACCTTTCTGAATGGCGAAGGACAATGCGTTCTGGGGGGCTTGCCACGCGTGGAACCACCCATATCAGCATCGCAGACGCCAGCGGCAACCTGGCTGCCCTGACGCTGTCAAACGGCGAGGGTTCATCCTATGTCCTGCCTGGCAGCGGCATCATGCTGAACAACATGCTGGGCGAGGAAGACCTCAATCCGGATGGGTTTCATCGTTTGCCGCCGGGTGTCAGGCTGGCTTCGATGATGACCCCAGCGATCGCGCAGCTGGCTGATGGCGGGCAACTGGCATTGGGATCCGGTGGGTCGAATCGTATCCGCAGTGCTATTTTACAGGTGCTGGTCAACATCCTTGAGTTTGACATGGATATTGAAAAGGCAGTCCTTGCGCCAAGACTGCACCTGGAAAGCAACCGTCTGAACGTGGAAGCCGGGTTTTCGGAGTTGGCAATGAAGGCGCTTGCATCTGAATGGCCGGATATCAAAACGTGGCAGGAGACCAATCTTTTCTTTGGCGGCGTGCATGCGGTTGAGCGTCTGGCCAACGGTGATTTTCGGGCAGCGGGCGACCATCGGCGGGGAGGGGCAGTTGCGATTGCCGGCTCTGATTGATTTTTCTTTGCAAGAGCCTTGCTTTAGAGGTTAAAATACCCGGCTCAGCCCATTTTGGGCCTAACTGATGAACCGGAGTAACAATGCCAAGCGTAAAAGTTCGCGAAAACGAGCCATTTGAATATGCCCTGCGTCGTTTTAAACGTTCGTGTGAGAAAGCCGGTGTGCTGGCCGAAACACGTCGCCGTGAGTACTATGAAAAGCCCACCCAGGAACGCAAGCGTAAATCTGCTGCTGCAGTAAAACGTGATATGCGTCGCCTTGCACGGGATAATATCCGCCGTACTCGTATGTATTGATTTTCAGGTATTTGCCTGGTCCCGGAGCACCTGTTTCGGGTGATTGACCCCACAAAACAATCAAGGGTAGTCTGTAGCCAGGAATAACTGACCCCAAAGAAGTTGCCGTTATGACCTTGAAATCCCAAATCCAGGATGATGTCAAATCAGCTATGCGAGCCCGCGATCAAAAGCGATTGACCGCATTGCGTCTGATCATGGCTGCCATCAAGCAAATCGAAGTCGACAAGCGTATCGAGCTGGATGACGAGGCGGTGTTGGCTGTGCTGGATAAGATGGTCAAACAGCGCAGGGAATCTATTTCCCAGTATGAGGCGGCGGGCCGGGACGATTTGGCGGCGCAGGAACAATTTGAGCTGGATTTGATTTCTGTCTATCTGCCCGAGCCACTCAGTGATGCGGAAGTCGCGCAACTGGTAAGCCAGGCCATTAGCGATAGCGGCGCCAGCAGCATCCGCGATATGGGTGCCGTGATGAATGTTCTAAGGCCCCAGGTACAGGGTCGCGCTGATATGAAAGCCGTCAGCAGCGCTGTAAAAGCACAGCTCGGCGCCTGAATATGGCGCTGGCCATCGGCCTGATAGTTTCTCCTCAAATGCCCCATAGGGCAATGCTTTATAAGCAGTTCATGCCCCACAGCCACAAGCCATGAGTGGACTTATACCCGACTCGTTTATCGAAGAGCTTCTGGCTCGCAGTGATGTGGTGGAGGTCATTGAACGGCGTGTGCCTTTAAAGCGGGTCGGCCATGAATTCCAGGCCTGCTGCCCGTTTCATGATGAGAAGACCCCCTCTTTTACCGTCAGCCCCAAGAAACAGTTCTATCACTGCTTTGGCTGTGGTGCACATGGTTCTGTGATTGGCTTTTTGATGCAGTACGAAGGGCTGGAATTTCTCGATGCAGTCGACGAACTGGCGCATGCCGCCGGTATCAAGGTTCCGACCACGGGCCAGAAGCAGGCGCGCCCGGATACCGGTCTGTACGACATTCTTGCCGCATGTTCGAAATTTTATGTTCAGCAATTGAAGACGCATCCCGAAGCGATTGAATACCTGAAAAGCAGGGGCTTGTCAGGTCAGGTCACGCGTGATTTCGAAATTGGCTATGCGCCCGCTGGATGGGATGCGCTGACAAAGCACCTCGGGACCGATGCCAGCAAGCTGGACCAGTTAAAACAGGCCGGCATGCTCAGCGAAGGCAAAAGTGGCAGTTACGATAAGTTTCGAAACCGCGTCATGTTTCCGATCCATGACCGGCGCGGGCGCGTAATCGCTTTTGGCGGAAGAGCGCTGAGCGATGATGGCCCCAAATACCTGAATTCACCCGAAACAACCCTTTATCACAAGAGCAAAGAGCTTTACGGGCTTTACATGGCCCGTCAGCGGTCCGGGCGTCTGGATGACATCATTGTTGTCGAAGGTTATATGGACGTGGTGGCCCTGGCCCAGTTTGGCTTCAGTAATGTCGTGGCAACATCAGGAACCGCCACCACGCCGGTACAGGTGGAAATACTTTATCGGGCGGCGGATACCATCATATTCTGTTTTGATGGCGACAAGGCGGGAAGAAAGGCCGCCTGGCGGGCGCTTGAGGCGACATTGCCAAAACTGCGGGAAGGCCTGCAGGCAAAATTCCTGTTTTTGCCTGAAGGTGAAGACCCTGACAGCATGGTGCGCAAGCACGGTGAGGTGGAATTTACGCGGCAGCTTCAAACGGCCACGCCGTTGTCTGAGTTTTTCTTCAATCATTTTACTGGTACTATCGACATCAGCACCCTGGATGGGAGGGCGCTACTGGTTCAGAGGGCGCAGCCCTTTATTGAAACCATGCCGGAGGGTGTATTCCGCGAGATGATGGGCGAGCGGCTGGAAGCACTTGCTCACCACCGTTTACAGCAGGCGCCGACCGTGCAGGCCCGCCGTCCGGTGGAGGCCGCCGACAGGGGTAAGCCGGTACAAAAACGCACATCAATGCGTACCGCGATGGCCTACCTGATACAGAACCCATCAATGGTTGAATTGCTTGGCGACATCACCGAGCTGGCAGATTCGAGCCATGATGACATACAGGGTGTGGAAATCTTTAAAGAACTTGTTGATTTCTGCGTACATCGCCCTAATATCACAACCGCACAGCTTATTGAGCTTTGGCATGGTCACCCGGCCCTGCCATATCTGGAAAAACTTGCTGTATGGAATCTTCCTGGAGAGGAAGAGCAACAGACCCAGGAGTTTATCGATGCAACAAACCGCATTCGTTTGAACTGGGTCGAAATATTGTTGTCCCGGGTGACCAATATTATCGAACAGCGGGAAGAGTACAGAGCATTACAGCATCGCCGGCAAGCATTGAAGAAGCAACTTGACGGCCTGGTAAGTGAGTAAGTAGAACACTCTGGAAATGACAGTCGCCAGAGCGGGTTTCATGGACTATAGTTAATTATCGCGAAGCGAAATTTATGAATCAAAATCAACAATCGCAATTAAAAGATCTGATCACCAAGGGCAAAGAGCAGGGCTTCCTGACGTATGCACAGGTCAACGATCACCTGCCTGACGATATCGTCGATCCGGAACAGATCGAAGATATCATCAACATGATCAACGATATGGGTATATCGGTGTTTGAAAAAGCGCCTGATGCAGACACCCTGATATTGAATGATGATGCCGCTTCGACCTCGGACGATGATTCTGCTGCCGAAGAGGCTGCTGCTGCGTTGGCGGCGGTTGAAACAGAGATCGGTCGAACCACCGACCCGGTTCGCATGTATATGCGTGAGATGGGTACGGTTGAACTTTTGACACGTGAGGGTGAGATAGTGATCGCCAAGCGTATCGAGGCCGGTCTGAGGCAGGTTCACCTGGCCCTTGCGCGCTTCCCCGGCACGCATACGGCTTTGCTTGATGGGTATATCCAACATGTAGAGGGTAAACAGCGCCTGACTGAAGTGATGCTGGATTTTATCGATCCCAATGCGCCTGAAGAACCCATCCCGGTTGCCAAAAAGCCCGCTGATGTGTTGAAAAAGGAAGCAGCGGATAAAAACGAAGATGTTGATGATGACGATGACATTGATGATGATGACGAGGCAGAGGAAGAAGCAGAGGATGAAGGGCCTTCAGGTCCCGATCTTGAGCAGGTAGCAGCCCACTTCGAAAAACTGGGACTTCATCATGGAAGGTTTATCCAGCTGTGTGAAGAGCACGGCCCGGGTAACGCAGAGGCCAAGCTCGAACTAGACGCCATGGCCGAGATGTTCTCTTATCTGAAGCTGCCGGCAAAAATGATCGACCACCTGGTCGACCGCCTGCGTTATGCGGTATCCCGCACACGTGAACATGAGCGCGCCATTTTACAGATGGCGGTGCGCCAGGCAAAAATGCCCAAGCTGACCTTTGTCAAGAGCTTCCATAATAGTGAAGCCGATCCCGAGTGGTTGGACAATGTTTTGCAGGGCAAGCAAAAGTGGGTGGCAGCACTGGCTGAATATAAAGATGACATTCTCGAAGTGCAGGCCAGGCTGGCTCGCCGCCAGGTGGCCAACCGCATTACGGTTGCTGAGTTGAAAGATATCAACCGCGCCATGTCCATTGGTGAGGCCAAGGCACGTCGTGCGAAAAAAGAAATGGTCGAAGCCAACCTGAGACTGGTGATTCCAATCGCCAAGAAATACACCAACCGTGGTCTGCAGTTCCTGGATTTGATCCAGGAAGGCAATATTGGCTTGATGAAAGCGGTGGATAAGTTTGAATACCGCCGCGGATACAAGTTCTCAACCTACGCTACATGGTGGATTCGCCAGGCGATCACACGTTCGATCGCCGATCAGGCCCGCACGATCCGTATCCCTGTGCACATGATCGAAACCATCAACAAGCTCAATCGTATTTCCCGCCAGATGTTGCAGGAAATCGGTCGCGAGCCGACCCCTGAGGAACTTTCCATCCGCATGGAAATGCCCGAGGACAAGGTTCGTAAGGTGTTGAAGATCGCCAAGGAACCGATCTCCATGGAAACCCCGATCGGTGACGATGAAGATTCCCACCTGGGTGATTTTATCGAGGATGCCAATATTGCATCACCGGTTGAATCCGCCACCGGCACCGGCCTGACCGGTACCGTGCAGGGTGTGCTGGCCGGTCTGACACCACGCGAGGCCAAGGTGTTGCGTATGCGGTTTGGTATCGATATGAACACCGACCACACGCTGGAAGAGGTTGGCAAGCAGTTTGACGTGACACGTGAACGTATTCGTCAGATCGAAGCCAAGGCGCTTCGCAAGTTGCGGCATCCAACACGGTCAGAACAACTCAGAAGCTTCCTCGACCTCGAGTAATGCTGTCATCCCGGGTCCGCAAATAGCGGAACCCGGGATGATATATCCATTTTCACTCCGGCATTTGCTTTGTTACCGCGCCGTCAACCCGGCGCGTTTGATATTTCCTGCCATAGCCGACAAAGGTATTGATAGATTTGCTTTGCCTGGCCGAGCTGGTCCGGTTTAAAGCCGGTCCTGGCGAGGATCGTCTGGTCGTCCAGTTGCCACTCCGCCGCCAGGGCCACGTAATCCATGATCAGCAAGCCATTTGCGGCGTATTCCCAATCGATCAGGTAGAGCTTTTGCGGGTTGCCGACAAAATTGGCGGTAACCGGGTCATGATGGCAAAGGCCGGTGGGGGTGTTGCTGGCGATGAGTTGCTCCAGCGCCGTTTGCATCGGCCCGCGTTGATCGAGCAAGGATGGCCGGGGCGCCTGGTTCCTGGCTTCGATAAGCTGCCAGTATCGCTCAATGTGTTTTGTGTAACTGATGGCAGAGCCATCGAATTTCAGTTGATGGCAACGTTCGAGCAGATCAAAGGCCCTGTCGATAAAAGAACCACCCATGGGTGGTGAATCCGGAACGCTGTCTTCGATGTAACGGCTTACCAGGTAGCGGCTGTTTTCATCAACAAACAACAGGGGCGGTGCAATTCCATGGCTGCTTGCGGCCTGCCAGATCTGCACTTCCCTGCTTCGCTCGCCCGCGGGCAACAATGAACCCTTTCCATTAAGCCGTAACGCCAGTTTTCCCTGGTCGCTGTCCAGCAAATAACTGCGGTTGCTTCGGCCGCCACTCAGTGGTCTGACAATCACGGGCCTGGCATGCAGACCACACGACCAGTCTCGCCAGCCATCCAGCGCCGTTTCAGGCCGCAACGACTTGCGCCTCTGCAAGCATGTGATCACGCCATTTGAAATATCCAATCACCGCGATAATCACATACGCGACGAATAAAAGAGCCGTTAGATGCAGGCCGCGATCGATGTACAGCGGGATGGAAACGGTGTCGATGACAACCCAGTACAGCCAGTTTTCCAGGTACTTACGGGCGACCAGGTAAGTGGTGATAACACTGGCCCAGGTGGTGAATGAGTCGACGTATGGCCAGGCGGCGCTGCTGTGTTCGGTGAGCAGATAGCCGGATACGAAACACAACACTGCGATGGCGCTGATGACCATGGCATGTTGCCGCCCGGACATGCTCTGCACCGGCAGAGCCGGGTTTTGCGCGCCGCTATTTACACCGCCCCCGGTCCATTGATACCAGCCATATACCGCCATGGCCATGTAGTACACATTCAGTGCCGATTCCATCAGCAGGCTGACATCCCAGAACAACACCGTGTAGATGGCGGTGCTGAGCAGGGCAAAAAGCCAGCATAGTACGTTTTCCCTGACAGCCAGCAACAGGTAGGCCATGGCAAAGATCACAGCTGTGAATTCCAGCCATGACATGGCCTCAGCTGCCGCCAGTACCGATTGTATCCAGTTATCCATTTGCCCGGTTTGTCATCAATAACACGCCAACAACCACAAAATACGTGTGAACCGGAAAGGTGGGGGATTGAACAACCTGGCTGCCCTATCCCTACGCCGGTATCATCCGGATCAGGTTCAAAGGGTCCATCCTGCTTTTAACTACAGGACATCTCAGGCCGGTTGGCCGCCCCTCAGGCATTCCATTGGGAATGAACCGATAGTATATCTGAATGAAACCTTTATTTCGCTATTGTTCCGGTCCTCAGGAGGGGCGATAAAATTGGCCGGATGGATGAGCAGGCCGGTCATGGCCAGCAGGCACAGCAGCATAAACCCACCTGCCGGCAGGGCTCTGGCGGTACTGCCGCTCGGGTCACCACTGATATATATCTGATATATCAGACCAATCACTGCGAAGAGAGGCGTCAGCAGCGCAGTGTGGATTATCATCTGCACTGCGAGAAAGTTGCCGAGGGCGTCATCAGGACCAGCGTCAATATGTTGACGCCTGAGTGTACGACCAAATATGACCTCCGGTTTTGTTGAAGGCTTCAAGCATCATCGGGCAGGTCAAATAGTGCGCGCAGTGTCGA
>JBFFWN010000091.1:0-12426 GCA_041570235.1 Lysobacterales bacterium
CAGCGATGATATGCACCAGTATCAAAAACCACAGTACGTATGCTCCATAGAGATGGATGATGCCGACGGGTTTCTTGAAAGCCTGCAGCTGTGCCATTCTGTCAGGGTCGGTTCCGGTTTTGTCATAGGGCTTGATCTGTTCGGGGGGCATGTCCTGCGCCGCGACCCAGGCGGCGGCGAAATGGCCAAACGGAGGATAGTAGATATCCGTCGCCGCGCGGGTCAGACCGGTTGCCATCATCACGGTCATTAGCAGCAACATGACCAACACGGATAACCGGCCTTTCGGATTATGACCAATAAAAGTTTGTGGCTGCCCCGTTTTTTCGGATTCGCTGTACGTGCGCAGCTCATTTTTGAAGTCCTTGCCGGGAAATAGTGTCGTCCAGCGTGAATGATGGCCCCCAACAAAACCCACAACAAATCGGATCAGCAGGTTAATGGAAAAAACATAGCCGACAAGAACATGAATTGTTTTTAAACCGACGGAAGCCTCTGTGCCACTGATGCCAATTGCACCTTTGTTGAGCATGATCAGGCCCAGGATGCTGAGTAGAATGACACATAAAAAATTGATCCAGTGAAATAACCGGGTAGGTAAATCCCAGGCTTTGTAGAGCTTGATGCTGCCAGTATTCATTGATATCTCCTGTTTGCATATCGGTTTACTTGAGATGGATCAATTGATTGAAAATCTGTTAATGATTTAGCTGGATTATTGTACCAAATTGCATTTTGTCGCAATCAATTATGAGATAATTTTTAAGGGGATTCGCATCTCTGGCAGTCTTCACCCTATAACTGGATCACCACACGTTCCCACAAAAAAAACCGGAGACATTTAAATCGTCATGCTACAGCTTGAAAGTTCCGGAGCTGGAATTGGATTTGTTGCTGCACTGCGTATGGCTTTTGCCTTGCTTTTCGTGTCTGCCGGCGCATTTGCTTTTGAGCCGGTCGATATGAACACAATGTCCCGGCCGGTAATGAGCGCGGGCGAACTCCTATCTGCCCCGGTTCTTGACGGTGAGGTCCTGGCAGACCCGGCCTGGCAGGGAGTAACTCCGGCCACCGGGTTCTGGCAGGTGCAACCCGTTGAAGGGCAGGCCGCTTCCCAAAAAACCGAGGTGTATATCGGCTATCTTGAAGATACCCTGTATATCGGCCTGGTGGCTTACGACGACAACCCGGAAGGCATCATTGTTACAGACGGCCGTCGTGACAAGAATCTTAATCAGTCAGACAGTTTTCGGGTCATCATCGACGGCATGCTCGACCGTCAGAATGGCCTGGTCTTCGGGACCAACCCCGTGGGCATGGAGTACGACGCACAGGTCATCAAGGAGGCTTCCGGTGATGGCGGTTTCAACCTGAACTGGAACGCCAGTTGGAGTGTCAAGGCGAGCTTATCCGAGATCGGCTGGAGCGCAGAGATGCTGATTCCATTCAAATCGCTCCGCTATGGTAAAGGTGACAATCAGTCCTGGGGCATTAACTTTCAGAGAAACATCCGCCGCAACAACGAGGTCGTGTACTGGGCGCCGTTATCTCGACAATATAACCTGAACCGTGTTTCCGAGGCAGGCAGCTTGATTGCTGTCAACCCACCTGGCCTGCGCAACCTGAAGATTACGCCCTATGGCCTGGTAAAAGGTATGCGGGGTGGAGAACTCGACGGCACCGATACGGATGCCGAATTTGGTTTTGATGCCAAGTATTCGATCACATCCAGTTTGACCCTGGACGTCACCTATAACACCGATTTTGCCCAGGTTGAGGCAGACGAGCAGCAGGTTAACCTTGATCGGTTTAATTTGTTTTTCCCGGAAAAGCGACCGTTTTTTCTGGAGAATGCGGGGCAGTTTACCGTTGGTAACAGAGGCGAAGCACAGCTGTTTTTCAGCAGGCGTATCGGCATCAGCGAAGGCGGCGACCTGATTCCGATCAACGGTGGTGCGCGCGTTTCGGGCAGGGTTGGTGAAGGCGCCAACATTGGCCTGCTGTACATGTCATCTGAGGCGGTGGAAGGAATCGCACCTGAAAACCGGTTTACCGTGGCGCGTATTAACCATGAAATCGGCAAACGTTCCTCCGTCGGCGCCATCTTTGTAGAGCGCAACGGTGATGGATCCTACTTACTGCAAGAGTCTCTCGACAAAAACCGCACCTATGGACTGGATGGCCGTCTCGCCATTGGTGAAAATACCATCTTTAATGCCTGGTGGGCAAAAACGGATACACCGCAACTTGACGGGCATGACACTGCGTTCTCGGTAAAGGGCAATTACAATTCCGCCGAATGGAGCCATGGTATCGAGTACAGCCAGGTAGCAGAAAATTTCAACCCTGAAGTGGGTTTTCTGTCACGTACGGACTACCGTAAGTTTGCCACCAGTAGCCTGATGCGTATCAGGCCAGGGGATATGTGGGGCTTGATGGAGGTAAGGCCGCATTACAGTTATCGCTATTACGAGGACTTTGAAGGCTTTCAGGAGACCGGTCTGCTGCATCTGGATGTGCACTGGGAATGGAAAAATGTTTATGAGCTTCATACCGGCTATAACATTTTCCGGGATGGTATAAAGGAAGCATTCGAGATCATGGATGATGTCTGGGTGGAGCCCGGAATCTACAAGGAAAGCGAAGTATCGTTGTTCATTGGCACCAATCAATCCGCGCCATTATCATTTCGCATGAGCACCACCATCGGTGGGAACTTTGGCGGCGACCGTGTCATTATCTCCCCATCAATCGATTATCGCTTTGGCGACAAATTCAGTTCCAGCCTGTCGGTCAATTACAATAATTATGACCTGCCGGTTGAAGGTGGGGATTTTTCGGTCATGCTGACACGTTTACGCCTGTCATATTCATTCACTCCCAAAATACTGCTTCAGGCTTTGATGCAGTATAACGACAGTGACGATAGCCTCAGCACCAACCTTCGCTTTTCCTGGCTGAGAACGGCCAGCACCGGGCTATACCTTGTCTATAACGAGTTTGATGAAGGTGCCGCCGGCGCCTTGCCAACACAGCGTGAGGTGATCCTCAAATACAGTTTTATGTTTGACATGTTCAATTAGACTGCTCGGTGCAGACTTATACCGGGCTGATGATTCCGGTTTAGCCAAACTGCGCCATGATCATGCGACGTTTTCCGGGCTCGATGTTCACCTTGTTGAGATCGCCGCATATGTGCGGGAGGCTTAACAGACGCTTATCCATTATCTTGTACCACAGCCATGGAATGTAGGCGATCAGGTAGCAACCAAAATAGCCATTGGGTAACTGGGGAATCCCCGGGAAGTTTCTCAGGCTCTGGTAGCGCCTTGAAGAGTTTGCGTGGTGGTCCGAGTGACGCTCGAGTTGGAACAGAACAATATTGCTGAATACATAATTGGCATTCCACGAGTGATGGGGCTTGCATCTTTCATACCGTCCCTTGGCGTCCCTTTCACGCAGCAGGCCATAATGCTCAATATAGTTGGCGCTGGTTAACTGGTACCAGGCCCAAAAGTTGTGGATGGCCAGGAATGGCAGCATGACCCAGCCGAAGTAAAAAACCAGCCCTCCCTGCAGCAAAAGACTGAGGAAATAGGATTGCAAAATATCATTATGCCAACTCCAGGCAGATTTGCCGCGTCGTTTCAGTCGTTCTGATTCGACCTGCCAACCCCTTCGAAAGGCGCCGGGAATCTCGCGGATTGCAAATTTGTAAATCGACTCCCCCATACGCGCACTGGCCGGGTCCCCGGGTGTTGCGACATGACGGTGATGCCCATGGTTGTGCTCAACACAAAAGTGACCGTAAGCCGGAATGGCCAGTGCTATTTTGGCCAGTGTTCTTTCCGTCAGGCTTTTCTTGTGACCGAGTTCATGAGCGGTATTGATACCCAGGCCACTGAATGCCCCGGCTGTAATGGCCATCAGAAAGATCATCCAGTAGCCAATATCCTGGGTTGCGACGAACCACGCCACCGTGATCAGGGTTAAAAAGTGCAGGGGAACAGTCAACCAGGTAAGCCAACGGTAATATCGGTCTTCCTCAAGCTGGGGAACGATTTCCTCCGGCGGGTTATTGGTATCCTGGCCCATCAACCAGTCGAGCAAGGGGATAACGATATAACTGATCATTAAAGGAATGCCCAAAACCCATGGTGAGCCTGTCAGAAAATACAGCCCGATCCCAAAAACAGGCATCAATGGCAGGAATACGGACAGGAGCCACAGGTATCGCTTACGGTCCGTGTAAGCAATCTCGCCTTTTTCGTCATCGATGTACGTATAGGAAATAATGGCGCTCACCTCATCGGTAACTTAATGTTCTATGTCAAAATTTTAGTTTAGCATGTGCCCAAGTGCCAACAGCGGCGAATAGATCTTTTCAGTAAACTACCACTTGCCGGTGTTCTGCATCGAGGCCCAGGGCTCCTGCTTGGGCAGGGCATCCCCGCTCTGCAGCAATTCGATAGAAATACCGTCGGGTGAACGCACAAACGCCATGTGGCCATCCCTTGGCGGGCGGTTGATCGTGACACCTGCATCCATTAACTTCTGACACAGGGCGTAGATATCTTCCACCGCGTAGGCAAGGTGTCCAAAATTCCTGCCGCCGTCATAATGCTCTGCATCCCAGTTGAATGTGAGCTCAAGCTGGGCAGACTCGTCCCCGGGAGCTGATAAAAACACCAACGTAAAGCGGCCTGCGGGGACATCTTTGCGGCGTAGCTCAACGAGACCCAGTTTGTTGCAGTAGAAATCCAGCGAGGCCTCAAGATCGGACACTCTAACCATGGTGTGAAGGTATTTCATTATTCATCTCCTTGAGGAAACCATTAGTTTACCTGCACTCGGTGTACAGCGTAAAATGCGCAACCTCCCAAAACGACATTCAAATCATGCCACTGCTACGCCTCGACAAAGCCTCACTGCACTATGGAACCCTCGTATTACTCGATGAAGTTGATTTCAGCGTCTCGCGTGGCGATAAAATCGGCTTACTGGGTAGAAATGGTGTGGGTAAAACCACGTTTTTGAAGGTATTGGAAGGTGAGATTGTTCCTGAATCCGGTGAGCGATGGTTGCGCCCCGGCACCCGCGTTGCATGGTTGAAACAGGATTTGCCCGAGGCTGACCAACAGACGGTATACGATGTCGTTGCATCGGGTCTCGAGGAAACCGGCCGTTTGCTGGCGGAATATCATCACCTTGTGTCGTCAGAAAACCTGACCGATATGAACACGCTGGCGCGTGTTCAGCAACAGTTGGAGGCGAAGGACGGCTGGCAAATGCAACAGCGCGTGGAAACCACCATTTCACAGTTGGATCTACCGGCAGACGTAAACATGTCGGAGCTTTCCGGTGGTTGGAGAAGGCGCGTGGCCTTGGCCAGGGCACTGGTCAGCGAGCCGGATATTTTGTTGCTTGATGAGCCCACCAATCATCTTGATATACCCGCTATTCAATGGCTTGAGGAACAACTTCGGCATTTCAAAGGGGCTTTGATTCTGATCACCCATGACCGGCGCTTCCTGCAGAATGTGTCCAATTGGATGGCAGAGATCGACCGGGGTCACCTGACCATGTGGCAGGGTAACTACCAGGGTTTTCTTCGCCATCGCGAGCAGCAGTTGCAGGCCGAAGAACGCTCAAATGAATTGTTCGACAAGAGACTGGCACAGGAAGAGGTCTGGATCAGGCAGGGAATCAAGGCGCGCAGAACCAGAAACGAGGGCAGGGTACGTGCACTTGAAGCTATGCGGGATCAACGTGGTCAGCGCCGCGAGAGACAGGGAAGCGCCGGCTTCATCATCGAGGGTGCGGCCCGCTCTGGCAAGATAGTGGCCGAACTGGAGAACGTCAGTCACCGGTTTGAGAACAACCTGGTGATCAGGGATTTTTCAACCGTCATTCAGCGCGGAGACCGGATTGGCCTCGTTGGGGCAAACGGGGCCGGTAAAACCACGCTGGTAAAAATCATGCTGGGTGAGTTGCAGCCGTCAGAGGGCAAGGTAACCCTTGGCACCAAGCTGGAGGTTGCCTATTCGGATCAACTGCGTGAACAGCTCGATCCGGAGAAAAACCTGATTGACAATGTTTGTGGCGGACAGGAGTTCATTGAAATTGGCGGACGCCGACGGCATGCAATTTCCTACCTGGGTGACTTTTTATTCAGTCCCGATCGGGTCCGTATGCCTGTAAAGGCCCTGTCAGGCGGAGAGCAAAACCGTGCGGTCCTTGCGCAGCTGTTCAGTAAATCGGCGAATTTGCTGGTTCTGGATGAGCCTACCAATGACCTCGATATTGAAACCCTGGAACTGCTGGAAGAGATTCTGCTCGGCTTTGAGGGGACGGTTCTGTTGGTCAGCCATGATCGTGATTTCATGGATAATGTGGTGACCAGCTTAATGGTGCTCGATGGTAGTGGAACGGTGACGGAACTGGTTGGTGGTTACAGCGATTGGGAGGCTGCCGGAGGATCATTGGCCGTTGCAGCTGCAACGCACCTGCAGGAAAACCCGGCGCCGGCCACAAAAGCCCCGCGCCCTGGCAGTAAACAAAATACCGCTCAAAGCAAGAAGAAACTTTCCTACAAGGATCAGCGCGAGCTGGGTAACCTGCCGGCAAAAATCGAAAAGCTCGAATCAAACCAAAGTATGCTTGAAGCCAGGATATCGGAACCCGGTTTCTATCAGTCTGACAGCGATGAGATCCGGCGCGTAAATTCGGAGCTCACAGAGGTGATGGAGGCGTTGGAATCGGCCTATCAGCGCTGGGAAGAACTGGAAAGCGGCACCGGATAATCAATTCTAATAATCAAGCCTTGAAAGCTCGAAGGTCATGTTCCCCTGGCCCCATGGCCTTTGTTTTGTGGTTGTTTCATTAATAGCTCTTAAGCTTGATTTAAGTCAGGGTTAATGCTGATTGCCGTGTGCACAATAACAACCGCGATTCATATCCCGAAAATTTTCGAAAGTGGTCAAACATGCGTGTTCTCATCGTTGAAGACAATCAGGATGTTGCCCGGCAAATAAGAACTGCGCTGGAGCAGGAATTATTTATTGTCGATGTGGCAAGTGACGGGGAGAAAGGCTGGTTCCTCGGTGATACCGAGCCCTATGACGTGATTATCCTTGACCTCGGCTTACCTAAAATCGATGGTTTGAGCCTGCTGCATAAATGGCGCCAGTCGGGAAACCAGGTGCCGGTGCTGATTCTGACCTCGAGAGATACGTGGCGTGAAAAGGTCGTTGGACTGAGGGCTGGTGCCGATGATTACATGGCAAAACCATTCGAACTTGAAGAACTGATGGCCCGGGTCGAGGCGCTGATTCGCCGGGCCTCCGGCAATGCCAGTCCATTGCTTAAATGCGGTGATGTTGAGTTGGAGCCGGTATCAGCCCGGGTTACCAAGGGCGGACTGCCGGTCAACCTGACCGCGCTGGAATATCGCGCGCTGCAATACCTGCTTCAGAAACACGGCTGCGTTGTATCCAAGTCGGAATTGAGTGAGCATATTTATGGACAGGACCTGGAACGTGACTCAAATGTCATCGAGGTGCTGATCAATCGCCTGCGCCAGAAACTCGACCCATCACTGATAAAGACCCGGAGAGGGCTGGGGTATCAGTTGCTGGAGACCAGTGGTGGCTCCTAGCCGGTCGCTGGCATTTCGAATCATCGTATCATCGGGGGTCTGGCTGATCACAGCACTGGTAATAACGGCTTTGCTGCTGGTCAATTCATACAGGGAAAACGCAGCTCACTTTCTGGATTCGCACGTTTCAATTCACCTCGAGGAAATACTTGATGCCAGCCGGCTATCCGAGACGGGCCAATATACATTGGCCTACGAGCCGAGTGATCCGCGTTACCTGGATTTATATTCCGGCTGGTATTGGGAGGTCCGACAGTTTGGCAAAACCCTGGCCCGTTCGAAATCTTTGGGTGAGTCAAGTTTGCAAACAGCTGGAATACAGCCTTCCGGGGAAGTGCTTGTTCACGAACTCAACGGCCCCGTTAACGACAGGTTGCGTGTTCAAATAGTGACAGACGAGCTCGGTCCCGGGCTCGAGCCGGTTGTGCTTTTGTCTTCTGCGCCGATGGCCGGGGTTGCAGATGAGTTGAGGGATTACTCCAATAAGCTCATTGGCAGTTTTATTTTGCTGGGTGTGGGTTTGTTGTTTGCTGTTTTTCTGCAGGTCAGGGTGGCGTTGCGACCATTGCGGGCAGTCAAATCGGACATTGCCCAAATACGCGAAGGGAAGGCCAGTAAGTTGCCCAAAAGCGAACTTGAAGACGTGCAAACATTGTGCGATGAACTCAATCACCTTCTGGATCATAATGCGGTATTGCTAAAACGCGCCAGGAATCAGCTGGGGGATTTGGCGCATTCGGTGAAGAACCCCCTGAGTGTTATTCAGAATGAGGCCAAATCCATGCGTGACGAGCGCGGCAGCCTGATTCTCAAACAGGCCGGCGACATCAGCAAAAACATCGATCATTACCTGAGCCGGGCCAGGACCTTTGGAACAGAAAAAGTCCTCGGAGCAAGATCAGCAGTGAAAGTAACCGTAGCAGACATGGTTTATGTCATGCAGCGTATCCACAAGGACGATGGATTGACCATCGATTGCAATGATTTTCAGGAGTGCTGGTTTCGGGGCGAAGTCCAGGACCTGGAGGAGATGCTTGGAAACTTGATGGATAATGCCTGTAAATGGGCGGAATCAAGGGTGCGCGTTGACGTTATAAGCGCTGGTGACAGGTTTTTGATGTCAGTCGAGGACGATGGTCCCGGTATACCGGAGGATCAAATGGAAAACGTGATGCTCAGGGGTCATCGCCTTGATGAGTCCAAGCCGGGGCATGGCCAGGGCCTGGGTATCGTGAAGGACATTGTGGCGCTGTACGGCGGCAAATTGACCTTTGAGCGCAGTTCAATGGGGGGGCTGAAGGTGAATGTCAATTTGCCGGCAGCCTGATTGATACAGGGTGTTTGGAAGCATAATAACAACCGGCAGTTGTTGATTTACGGATTGTGCTTATGCCTTGCTATTGCTCGTGTGGCCAATCATCCAGGTTTAAGTCTTTGTGAATGACCTGGGAGGGTGAGCCAACGATCAGGGGATCAGGCTCGAATACTACATTATGGTTTTTGTCCGGATAATCCAGCTTGTTCAGAAAATGCTGCATCGAATTAAGCCGTGCGCGTTTTTTATCATCCGACTTTATGATGGTCCACGGGCAGGCCGCGGTATCGGTGTAGTAAAACATGGCTTCCTTGGCGCGTGTATATTCGTGCCACATACTTACTGCGGCCTTGTCAACCGGGCTCATTTTCCATTGTTTTAAGGGATCGGTTTCCCGTGACAGGAAGCGGCGTTGCTGTTCTTTACGGGTAACGGAATAATAATACTTGAAAAGGATGATGCCCGAGTTGACCAGCATTTGTTCCAGTTGAGGGCATTGCCGCATGAATTCGCGGTACTCAACCTGGTTACAAAACCCCATGACGCGTTCCACACCGGCCCGGTTATACCAGGACCTGTCCAAGAACAGTATTTCACCGCGGGTGGGCAGGTGTTGTAGGTAACGTTGGAAATACCATTGTCCGCGCTCATGATTTGTGGGTTTTTCGAGTGCAATCACCTTTGCAGCGCGCGGGTTCAGATGCTCCATGAAACGTTTGATAGAACCGCCTTTGCCGGCGGCATCACGGCCTTCGCAGATCACCACGATCTTCTGGCCAGTCAATTTTACCCAGTTCTGCACTTTCAGCAGTTCGATCTGAAGTTTCTTTTTTTCTTTTTCGTATCGTCTTTTGGGTATGGTGTCGGTGTACGGGTATTGTCCTTCCTTAAACAGTTTGCCGATCGAATCAGGGTTTTTTCGCAGACGCTTGATGGTAGAAGATGAATAGGCGCCGCCGAGATAGTTGTCTTCGATTTCCGGGTGCACTCTGATTTCTTCCGGGATCGCATTTTCAAGTGCTGGATTCTGTTGACCCTGCTCTTGCTTGCCATGGCGTTCTGAATCTGAAGAATGGCGTGGTTTAGTATCTGAATTCATATACCTCAACCGATTTTGATCAATTATTTTTATCGTACAACAGTTTGGGTATTAACAGGTCTTTGAAGGCAAAAAGCGTATCAGTAAAGCAAATTCGTTTATGTCGTTTTTCGCTTTTCCCTCGGGAATGGGAATCCTCACCACATGGCCCGAGCCCGGCGCTGCCCCAACACATTGGCCATTGCGGTCCTCTATGGTCTGCAGCTGGAATGTCGCATTTCCACCGGGCGTTAGCAATTGCATGGTGTCACCCGATTCAAAACGGTTCCTGACATCTACGGTCAACCAGTTGTCGTCACAATCGAGTATCGCGCCGACAAATTGCTGCTTGTCGCTGGTGGATAAACCACGTTCGTAATTCTGGTATTCGCCAGGAGGATGGCGTCTGTAAAAACCTTCCGTAAATCCCCGGTTGGCCATGCCTTCGAGTTCATCCATCAGCCCCATCTCAAAAGGCCGGCCGGAAACAGCATCGTCTATGGCTTTTCGATATGTCTGGGTGGTCCTTGCAACGTAGTAAACGGATTTTGTGCGGCCCTCGATTTTGAAAGAATCGATGCCCATCCGGGTCAGGGCATCAACATGCTGGACGGCACGCAAATCCTTGGAATTCATGATGTAGGTGCCATGCTCATCCTCAAATGCCGGCATTAACTCCCCTGGCCGGTTTTGTTCCTCCAGCAAAAACAGGGGGGAGTCCTCTTTCTCTTCAGTGCCAGGCGCGCGGGTACTGACCGTATCCCCGGTGCTGGTCTCCCTGGCCTCAAACGTCTTATATTTCCAACGGCAGCTATTGGTGCATGCACCCTGGTTGGAATCGCGGTGTGACATGTATCCCGACAATAGGCATCGGCCGGAGTAGGCGATACACAAGGCGCCATGCACGAAGGTTTCCAGTTCAATATCAGGGCACTTCTCTCGAATTTCCTCGACTTCTTTAAGGGAGAGTTCCCTGGAGAGAATAATGCGTTTCAGGCCCATGCTTTGCCAAAACCTGACGGCTGCGTAGTTCACCACGTTGGACTGCACCGAGAGGTGAACGGTCTGCTCGGGCCAGCGCTCGCGGACCATCATGATCAATCCGGGGTCCGACATGATCAGGGCATCCGGGCGCATTTCAATGATCGGCTCCAGGTCCTGGATGTAGGTTTTCAGCTTGCTGTTATGCGGGGCAATATTGCTGGCAAGGAAGAATAGTTTGCCTGCGGCATGCGCTTCTTCAATCCCCTTTGCCAGCACGGCTTCCTTGCTGAATTCATTGTTGCGTACACGCAGGCTGTACCGTGGCTGGCCGGCATAAACCGCATCCGCGCCGTAAGCATAGGCAAAACGCATATGTTGTAAGGAACCGGCTGGTGAGAGTAGTTCTGGTGTCTTCATTTATAAAGGGGCCTCCAAAATGCGACTTGATTTTAGCGCATCCGCATGCGTACGTTGAAAGTTAATTAATTATTGTTGACCGATATGCGGTTTTAACTTTCTCAAACACATGGCTGCTACTCCTCCCGTGATAGAATAGCGGATGCCTTACCGGGGTTTGCCGGTTCGTTTTGGAGTTAATCGATTCGAGGTCAAAGGGGTTAATCATGGTCGTATTAAAAAAGAGTGTTTCATCGCTTCATTGGCTGCTATTAATAATGGGGCTATTTGTGTTTAACGCCAATGCCGGTCAAAGCGGTAAAAATGGTCCCGCTGCGTTCTCGGATTTTGACGTGGATAGCAATGGCCAGGTCAGTGAAGAAGAGTTCAATGCCCTCAGGGCAGAGCGCATGGCCGCAAGAGCGGCGGCGGGAAAAAACATGCGCGGCGCAGCCAGCGCGCCATCATTTGCCGATATCGATGTGGATGCCAATGGCTATCTTGATCCCGATGAATTGACATCTGCGCAGCAGGCTCATAGGGCCAAAGTCCATGAAATGGGCCAGGGACATGGCCAGGGACATGGCAAGGGACATGGCAGTGGTTATGGGCATGGCCATGGCGCCTCTGCCGGTGAACCGCCGGAATCGTGTGGGGGCATGATGGGGAAAATGCCCGTGTTTGCGGATTTTGACCTGGATGGTAATGGCGCCATAGATAAGACAGAGTTCAGCCGGGCTCATGCTGAGCAAATGGGTAAAATGGCCGCCGCGGGTCATCAAATGAAACATTCAGCACACTCGCCCGGTTTAGAAAGTATTGACACCAATGGTGACGGGGTTATCAGCGAGGATGAGTTTGCGGCGCACCAGGCTGGACATCATAAACACATGCAAAAGGGCGCACGGCCGGAGAGCTCCTGAACCTGTTGGCCCTGTGATCGGAATGCAAGCTGTTGACTGCCCGGGCGGCCGTTTTTTTATTCAGGCTGAAACC
>JBFFWN010000092.1:0-12403 GCA_041570235.1 Lysobacterales bacterium
ACATAGGAAACCGCGTCAACCGCTGAGTCCATCATGCCAGATTCGTATACCTCACCTTCCTCACTGAAAACTATGGCTTCCGAAGTGGAGCCACTATCCAGATTGGGCAGAACCGTACCAGGTACAGCATGAATAGAAGCCCCTACAGCTCCTTGTTCAAAACCAGTGTTGTTCCAACCATTCAGAGCAATGGCATCATACGTGTGCATGGAACCCTGCATCGGGTTAACAATTGCAGCACCGCCGAAAAGACCACCGGATGGCGCTTCAACACCACATGTTGGTTGTTTAATCCAGTCACCTACTTTGGCCGCATCATCTGAGTCAACCCAGGCGTCTACCAATTTTTCACAATCTTTCGGCTGCCATGCTTTACCCGTTCCAAATTCACCATGAGTGGCGGCGACGCCGGCCCATGAATCTATGGGATTGCCACTAGCATCTGTTCCCTTTGTCAATGCGCCCATCTCAATCATTTCGAAATGACCTTCGTTCATGCGAGCCTGTGACTGTGAACCACCGTCACCTGCAGTTCCATATTGGTACTGGAATGGCAGGAAGGGCTGTGCGCCATTCAGCATAGGTACGGTACAGGTGGTCTCGTCGGCAGCAACGGTTAACAACGGACCTTCGCAAATGATATCTGTACTATCTTTGAGATCGGGATCACAATCGTCATACTCAGCGTCTGCGGGCATTGCGCTGATGGCTGCAGTCCAAACGTCATAAGCTGACATGTAGAGGTTAAAGTCAAGAACTTCCTGACTGTTTTCACTCTCCATGAAACGCACTTTAACTGCTTTGGCGTTATCAGAGGTATTAACAACAGACAGCAGCGTTAAGTTGCCACCATTTGTTGTGTAGTAAGGGTAGAGAAGTACCTGGCCGGTACCATCGGGATTAATGTTAACTGCTTGCGCGGAACCTGCAATGCCAACGACTCCCGCCAGGCCTGCAAGTACTGCTGCTGTTAAATTCTTTCTGTTCATTACAACACTCCTATTGTGTAGACAGGGCAAAAAATATACTTTTTGTGCATGCTCCAAAACCGCCTCACAACGGCAAAGGCATGCTATTTATGCAAAATTGCATGGCAATGTTACGATAAAACGTCTGGCAAGGCAATCATTTAAATCAGACCATGATGTCTTTTGGCACGCCTTATCGCTAAGGTACAAGATACCATACTCCATCCGACAGAATCCATGACTCGTCGATATCTTTCTCACCATCAAATGATTTTACACCTGGTAACGCACCCGCTACCGTAAAACTCAGCAAAAACCTGACACTGCAAGTGTTTTCAGTGCAGTCGCTGCCCTTGTATTTTGCGCCGGTCCACCGAACACGCTTCAACAGGATACTGCGTTGATACTGGATGGATGAAACACCGGAACGAAACCCGGGAGACAGGTACTCGTAGGCACCAGCGACATCGCCGCTTAACATTTTTGACCAGCGCTCTGTTGCGCGTTGTTCAATGACCGAGGTTTTCGGCTTTGCAGGGGACGTGGCACAGGCGGATAACAACAACACCAGGCAAGCCATCAATAAGAGGCCCGCTTTTTTGTTAAAACTTCGTTTCATAAACTTCTATTCCTCTTTAAACAACGTGGCGTGTTTGATGGGTGGCACCTTCATGAATTCTGAGCGGATATCATCACTGACGGTCTTCAGGTCCGTAATACTTTCAATGACAGTAGGCGTAATCATGACAATGGTTTCACTACGGAACGTGTTTTTCTTTGAACTGCCGAACAGGCGGCCGATTCCGGGAATCCTGCTGATATAAGGCAAGCCGGTACGACCCTTTTGGCTTTGCTCTGATATCAGGCCACCGAGAAAAATGGTCTGCCCCGATTGGACCGCCACCTGGCTGGTGACCGATTTGTTGTTGATCGGCGGGTTTCCACTGGTAGAAACATCCGGGTCACGTGCACCGGGCCGGCTGACCTCCTGGGTGACATCCATGTAAACAAGACCGCCCGGGTTAATCCTTGGCGTTACAGTCAGCGTCACACCGGTCGATACGTACTGCGCACTGCTTACGACATTTGAGTTGCCGGTAGAAATACTGGAGGACTGAACCGGCACCTGGGTACCCACGGTGATCGTCGCAGTCGCATTGTTTCGCACCAGCAATGATGGTGCACCCAGTGACCGGACATCCGTCACGCTGTCCAGTGCAGAAATCGTGGCCTGGATAAATGCTGACCCGATCGGACCGGTAATGTTGGCGAAGAAATTATTGGCGCCACCAAACTCCACCGCTTTGAATTCGTCTGCAAAACTACCACCGGTATCACCCAGCGGGGGGCTGATATCGGGGTTGTTGGTCAGGTACCAGTTAACACCAAATTCGAGATCCTCGGTCAATTCTACGTCCAGTATCTGTGATTCAATCAAAACCTGCAGCGGCTCCTGGTCAATTCGTTCAATTGCGGCCTGGATGGATGAATACTGTGATTGCGAGGCCTGGATCAATAGTGAATTGGTTTCGATAACAGAGGTGATGCGTATCTGTCCTTCCTCGGCATTCACCATGCCGCTGGATGAGGGAGCTGACGGAACCCCACGAGTGTTGGCCGCCTGTATGTTTTTATTGAAACTGATGATAGAACTGCTTTGCGCTTCCTGCAAGCCGGGTGCCAGCGTACCCCGGCTTTGACTTTGACTTGGTGCATTGGTGGTACCACCGAACAGTTGGGTAAGATATCCAGCCAGTACCTGCGCTTCGAGGTTTTTGACCCGGTATACATATAACTGCTCACCGGAACCGGCCGCACCCCTATCCAGTGTCTCAATCCATTTACGGGCTTTCTCAAGATAGGCCTCTTCGGGCGTAATCACCATGACCGAAGCCAGTCTCTCCAGGGGCACAAACCGGAACATGCCCGCCAGCGGCGATTCCGCATCCATACCAAAGATATTGGTCAGCTCAGAGGTGATGGATTCCACGTCCACGGTCTCGAGCGGATAAATACCCACCGACATACCGGCCAGCCAGTCAACATCAAAAATATCAACGGTTTGTTTGTAGTTGCGCAACTCCTCCTGTGTGCCGGCCAGGAAAATCATGCTTCTGAGGGGGTCAACACGCACCAGGGCCCCATCACGAACATAGGGCTCAAGAATCTTGGACATTTCGAGGGCGCCAATGTACTGCAATGGAACGACGTGCACCTCGTAACCCATGGCCTGCGCTTCCGCGTCCAACACCGGAACCAGGTTGCCACGGATAGCCTCCGCTACCGGCAATATATTGTAACGGCCTTCCGTCAGCACCATCGCCGCACCGTTCCAACGCAACAGTACCTCGAGGATGGGCATCAGTTGATCTCGCGATACCGGTTTTGAAGTGGAAAAGGTAACCTGCCCGCTGACGCCCGGCCCGATAACAAATGTTTCCTGCAAGACCTCACCCAAAATCGTGTGAATAACCGACTGCAGCGATTCACCCTCGAAGTTCAGTACAATTTCACCATCTTCAGAAACTGCACTGCTACGACGCCTGGCCGCACCTTCATTGATGAAACTTCCCTCGCCATAGGTCAATTCTATTTCCTCGACACCACCGGCCTCCGAGTTGTTTACGGCAGAAGAGAAAATCGGGTCTTCACTACCCTGCCCCAAGACCTTGTCCAGCCTTGGCTCGGAGTCACGGCGCTCTACCGATGTGCTGGCACAACTATTGACCAACAGTAAAATTGTCAGGGCGTATATCAATGATCTCATCTGATCGCACTCCCCTTCTTTGGTGCGCTATCCTTCTTCGTTGTCATCACTGCTCTTGTCCTTGCGTTGATTGTTTATCCTTGCGCGAATCGCGTTCTGATAAGCATTGTTCCCTGGTGCGCTGGCGGCCCTTGACGTCCGCTGTTTCATTTGCTGTTGCTGATCTTCCTGCTCTCGCCGCAATTCTTCTCTACGTTCAGCAATACGCTGACGGATTTGCTCTGCGCGACTCAGGGGCTCGTCTTCACCATCAGCCACGGCGGCAGGCGGTTGCCCCTGTTCGGCGCCCGCTTCCGCCGAAACATTGGCTACTTCCCTGGACGCAGGTTCCGGGGCGGGTTTAGGCGGCTGCTGAATTTTTGCATCGTGAATTTCCAGTTCGAGCTGAAGTGTCTGCCCATTCATCGACTCAAGCACCACTTTGCGGGGATCAACTTTGCTGACTTGCCAACCGAGGAACTCCCCGGTCAATGCATCACCCTCGTAGGCCATAACGCTTTCGATACTTGCATCATTGGGTGTTAACGAAGCCAGTTTCATACCGGGGGCAATGATAACGCCTGTCAACTTGACATCCGGCGCACCAGCAACTGTTATCTCAGATTCTACTTCGTCATCTTCCAACGGGATTTCATCTTCTTCGATAACCGGCAGACGTGTTTCGTTGAACACGGGTCTCTGGTTGATGATTTCATATTCACCCAGGGATTCAAGCTTACCCGCCATTACCACCTTGTCAGCGCCGGCCAGGTCAGCACCGGCGTTTTCATCCACATCAACGGAAACGGGCAGTGTCCAAAATATGCCTATGATCAATGCCATCAGCACCAAAAAGCCGCCAATGCCAGCAAGCGCCATACCTACGGGATTAGCTTGCAACCATTTCATCTGAGATACCCCGATACGTTAAAACGGATATCCAGCGCGCCCTGAACTGACTCTTGCTGGTTCCTGGCCCTGCTGCGTGTCCTCGGCCGGATTATATTGAGATCGTCAACCAGCATCAGCGGCATGTTGGTCTCCATGGAGTGAAGTATCTTCAGGAAGTCTTCCGCATTGCAACGCATGCGTACATTGACAGTGATTTTCTCAAAACGCTCCTGCACACGAGCGCGTACTGGTTGCCGACTGACGATCTGGCAGGAGTCATCAGCATGTATTCTCACCATATCACCAATGCTACTCGAGATGGATGCAGCCGCCTCATCAAACGATGGGTCATCGAGGAACAGACCGGCATCTTCCTGGGAGTTACGAATTTTACCCAGGCGCTCCTGCAAGGCTGTTCGCTGTGAAGCAACCGTTTGAAAACGGGTTAACTGATCACGCAAATCACTAATTTCGCCTGCGTATTCCTTATGACGCATTACAAACCAGTGAAAAAACACCAGGTAAACCAGCAGCACTGCAATGGCCAAAAGCAGAAAGGCAGTCGTTTTTGAGTTTTTCTGATCAGGAATAACTTGCATCAGCCTGCATCCTGCTCGGTGATATTGACAACCAGATCAAAGATCTCCTTACCGCTGCGGCTATCCAGACGAGTGGGCCCCCTGAATGAGGCGTTTTCAAAATAAGGAGAATCGTTCATCAACTCAATCAGTTTTTGGGCATTGCTCGACTTACCCTGCATCTGGGCCTCGCTTCCGTTTAATGTCAGCCGGTCGAGGAAGGTGTCGTCGGGTAAAATTTGTGTCAGTTCAGCCAGGGTTTTAAGTTTGTAACCATTTTCAATCTTGTGGGCTTGCATAAAACCGGCCGCCTCGGCCGCATCCTCGATCTGCTTTCGTATCTGTTGAACCGCCATGGCCTCCGCCCTGACATCTTCAATGGCTTCATTGATTGACTGGACCTGGTGATCCCGTAACCACAAGGACTGCGCCATCACAAACAACAGCAGAAATGCGACAACCGCAGAGATGACCCAATTGGCACGTACCTGCTGATTGACAATGTGGAAGCGTAATTCCTCAGGCAGCAGATTGATACCCATGGGGCCGTCATCGGTCAGGATATCGACACCGGTTGGCGCCAGCCCAAGACGCTTCAGGCTCTCGATTTGTTCCTCAACAGGTTCGCGTGGCGTCGCAAATAATTCAAAACGCAACTGACCTGCATCACGGTCCCGGCTCAATACCCGCCAATTGTAAAAAACCTCATCCGCCTGGAATGGCGTATGCCGGTCCATTTCATAGACCAGCGCCTGTCGAAGACCCGCTTCGGCCGCCAGCGGCATGACAACCTCGGTACGCAGCACCACCGCCTCCGGCAGCAGCAGTTCACGCGACACTTCGGTCAACTCGTGTTGTAGCAATAATTCACGAACGCGCTGTTGCTGTATTTGAGCATCCTGGTCCGCTGGCAGTGAATCCAGTGACTGGACCGAATCAAAGTCCTCTATGCTTAGCCCGATGCCTTCAGCATCGACCGTCATTAACAGCTTGCGGCGGGCATATTGTAAACGCTCGCGGAACTGTGCCGGCAAGGCATTGGCGAGTTCATTGGTCCACCAGCCAAAGAATTGACCGGCTGGTCCACTTGAAAAGCGGTGACGGATACCCTGTAAGGTGTTTTTAATTGCAATGGCCATCGATATCAAAAAGTCCTGTTATTGAAAACCTTCCCGCCACCGCAATACCCGGTAAGGGTTGCCATCAGCATCACCCCCGATGCGGATGGTAGTCTGCAATTCCTCCCAAACACCATTGGGCATCGTTGCCCTGGCCCTGATACTATACGTGACGCCCCTGCCTTGTTCCATGACCACCGTTCCATTTGGTAATTCCGTCCCCAGGGACTCTCCGGGTTGTTGAGAGTTTCTTTCTTCAACAAAGTTCACTGCTTCGTCGTAAGTAATGTCCGGCAGAGCCATTAATGCCTCCACCGGCGCGAAAGCCGCATTGGGCGTACCGGCCCTTGAATACACGCTTATGCCGGGTTCCAGTCTGCGGAATAGTTCGTAGGGCATACCGATCACCTGCAAAAGCTCCTCGGCCATCATAAATGGCCTGTTGGCCGGTCCGACCGCCAGGCCCGCTGCAAGGTAGGCATCCTCTTCGGCGCCGTTGACCCGTTCCATCTCATCGCCATCCCGCCAGTCCAGCACCGCGGCTGCCAGCACCTCTGCCTGGTCAAGCTCCATGCCATGACCTGTAAACAGGTTGGCCAGACTCAATTCATCGGTCGCATTGATATCCAGTTTACCGCGTTCATCGATGGCACTGACCTCGACATAAACCCCGTCGATCTCCGTCTCATACTTACGTCCATCGGCTTGCATTCGTGTTTCGTCCACCGGGTCCCGCAGAGCCAGAACAGCCATATTGATTGCCGCCTCCGCACTGAAACGCGCCTGGGTTCCTGACAACAGCGTGTTGGCTTCCAACCTGTCCATCCGCGCCATCAACGAAAACGAACCAGTAATTATAGTGAGCAGCAGCAATACCCACAATACCAACACGAGGGCAATACCGTTTTGCGACCCGGGTCCCCGTCTTTTCCTCATGACCTGTCCCTGCCCCGAATCATATCCTGGATAGCTTTTTTGTAGGCCGCACGCCCACCCTCTCCGGCACCGCCGAGGACCGCCTCTTCGTCAATTCTGACCCCGGCGACGAGATCTGGCCATTGCAGGTTCAGGTCTTCAAAAAACTCCACATGCAAGCGCACCGCTACCGGCAGTTTTTCCGGCTCATCCCAGGATGCCGTCCAACCTGTCAGGTTTCCCTCATCATCCTTGCCAAGGAACTCAAAACCAGCGGAATTGACGCCTTCGAGCAGAATAACCGGATCGCGCTCATACATGTAGTCCTGGTCAAACCCCTGCAGGAGTGAATGCGAAAACTGGACAATCACATCATTGTTATTTCCCTGGACCACCTCCAGCAACTGTACCTGCGGACCACCGGCGCCGAGATAACCGGGCATCGGGGCAACATACTGGATATGGGTGGAGTCACCTTCAAACACCACCCGGGCTTCGTTGTCGCCGATAATGCCAAATGGTAATGGCAACATCTGGTTCAACTGGCGCCGTACAAACTGATGTGCGACACGCAGGCTGCCGCCGGCTGCCAACAACTCTTCACCGCGCTCGGATGATCGGGATGCTGCACGCAAACCTGAATAGGTCAATCCCAGCAGTATGCTCATCAGGGTAATGGCAAGCAACAATTCGACCAGGGTAAACCCCGTATTGCGTTTTGCCATTGAGTGGGGAAACCTGCTCATCGGCGGTTTGCCAACCTGCTTTTTATGGTGCTGAAATGCATGTCCCGTTCCCGGCGTCCCGACTGCCAGGATATATTGAGGTCAATCCAATACAACTCGATACCGGATAATTCCACCAGTTCAGGTGTCGCCAGATCCTGTTCACCATTGACTTCATAGAGAAAAATGTCGAGGCGCCAGTTATAGCGCTCCATGCTGCTGCCGTCATACTGACCTTCCTCGACCGGTATTTCTGTACCGACCAGGTCCATGACCGACTGCGCCAGCAAGGCAACCTCGGTATCATCAGATGCGCGGCTGACACTGCGCATCGAGCCACCCATAATTTCCAGCACGGTGGCAAAACTGATCGCAAAGATCACAAAGGCCAGCATGACCTCGAGCAGGGTAAACCCCGCAGACGTCCTTCTTCCGTAAATGGATGATCTGTTCATGAAACGTCTCAACCTTCGGATCTCTGCAGTTTTGATTCACCGGTCAACCACGCCACGTTGACGCGGTACTCACGGTCGTTGACGGTCAGTTCGATATGACCACCGGTGGAGCCGCCATCGGGGAAAAAACGTATGCCATAAACGGATTCCGATGTGACCTCGGAACGGGCGGTGGTGATCGTCACGTCCACGCCCTCGGGCAGGGTGACCAGCTTACGACCGGGTGCCTGGTAGCTACGCTCCTCGGTGTTGACCTGAAACACCGTCTCCTGTTTGTCAATAATGGCGCGTGCACGCGTATAACGGAGTGACGCCACCAGGTTGCGTGACGCGGCCCTTGCTTCCGCACTGGAAATGCTGCGTGACATGGAAGTGCCGACCATGCCAAGAATCAACGCGATAATCACCATTACCACCATGATCTCAACCAGCGTAAAGCCCCTGGCCCGGCCGATCTTAATTGTGCGCGACACGCTCAAATCAAGTCCTCGTGGTTGGAACCCCGAAGGCGTTTATTCCCAACTTGTAATATCGGCGTTATTTTTTTCACCGCCTTGCTGGCCGTCAGCGCCGAACGACCAGATATCGAAATCACCATGTTCACCGGGTGCACGGAACTGGTAGGGCCTGCCCCAGGGGTCTTTCAACAGTGAGTTTTTGATATAGGGGCCATTCCAGCCGGAAACGCTTGCCGGTTCATTCACCAGTTCGTCAAGTGAATCGGGAGTAATACCGGTATCAAGGTAAAAGCTTTCCACCGACATGGAGATACGACTGATCTGCGAGGAAGCAGCCTTGGCCTTGGCGCTCTCTGCCTTGCCGATAATGCCCGGCAATACCAGGCCGGCGATCAAGGCCAGAATGACCAGCACGAGCAATAATTCGACCAGCGTAAATCCGCGCTGTCCATTTCTTCGCGCTTCGAAATGCCTGTTAAGTTTCATTCAAAAAGTCTCCTGCGAGCGGTGATAACACATCAACCGGCCAAGCCAAGATCTGCTTGCCGGTATGCTTATTGCAATTATTATATGTAGTCTGTGACCGTTCAATCATCCAACCAGTTCATTAATGCCCATGATTGCCATCAAAACGGACATGACTATGGTGCCGATCATCACCGCCATCAGCAACGTGATCGCGGGTGTAAACACTGCCAGTAAGCGGTCGATGGTGTAGCGAACTTCCTTATCGTAGGTATCTGCGACCTTCAACAACATGACATCCAGTTGTCCGGTTTCTTCACCCACGCTGACCATCTGCAACGCAAGCCTCGGGAAGTGACCGCTCTCTGCGAGGTTGTGCGCCAACCCGCCACCGGTCTTCACCTCCATCGCCGTGGCCTCGACGGTTTTGCGTAACAGGCTGTTGTTCATAACATTACGGGCAATGGACAACCCTGATAACAAGGGCACACCATTTAGCAAAAGCGTACCCAGCGTGCGCGATAGCCGCGCGATTTCCATCTTCGCGACCAGGTCACCAACCCAGCGCATACCCAGCACACGGGTATCCCAGCGCAAGCGCTGCTCCGGGTTCGCCAGCATACGGCGGAACATGTATACGCCCAGGAGAGTAAGGGCTATCAGGCCCCACCAGAAATTCTGCAGCACACTGCCCACGCCCAATACGATCTTGGTGATCGTCGGCAGGTCACCACCCAGTTCTTCAAAAATGGGTGTAAATTGCGGGATCACGTAAACCAGCAGCAGGACCAGCGAACCACCGGCCAGCAGCATCAGCATGATCGGGTAGATCATCGCTGAAACCACGCTGTCTTTCAGGTCCTTGGATCTTTCCATATAGTCGGCTAGTCTTTCCAGGGTAGTATCGAGCGAGCCACCCACTTCACCAGCGCGTACCATATTGATAAACAGACGACCGAACGAACCATGTTGCGCATCCAGGGCATCGGACAAACTGCCGCCCTCGCGAACATGGTCCCGTATGGAGGCAATGGTCTGTTCCACGCGCGCATTCTCAGCCAGTTCCAGCAACACATGTAACGACCTGTCCAACGGCAAGCCGGCACTCAACAGGGTAGCCAGTTGCTGGGTAAACTGCCCGACCTCGCGTATATTCATGCCGCGCCGTTTAAGGCTCAGTGAATCCAGGCTGAAACCACCCTCACCGGCCGCATTCACGGACAAGGGGATATTACCCATCTCCTGTAACTTGGCGATAACAGCGGCCTCGGCCGGCGCCTCCATGCTGCCCCTGACCGTTTCCCCTGAAGGCGCAACCGCCTTGTATTCAAACTGGGGCATCAGGCTTCCTGTGTGACCCTGAGGATTTCTTCAATGGTGGTAACCCCGCTCAGACATTTGAGCAGGCCATCCTGGTACATCGTACGCATGCCCTCGTTGACCGCCTGGTCATGGATGCTGCCGGAGGTTGCCCCCTGCATCACCATGCGACGGATGGAATCCGACATAGGCAGTAATTCAAGGATACTTGTGCGGCCGAAATAACCGGTAGGATTATCCTCTGTAGGTACGGGCCGGTAAACCGTATAACTGTCCTGGTGCAGAAACTCGACAAAACCCATCTCACCGGCAACTTCGGGGAGCAGCTGAACCGGTTCCCTGGCGTCCTTGCGCAGGGTCCTGACCAGCCTCTGTGCAAGAATCGCGTTAATGGTTGATGTCAGAAGATAGTCCTCGACACCCATATCCAGCAAACGCGTGATTCCACTGGCAGCATCATTGGTGTGAATGGTTGACAGCACCAGGTGACCGGTCAATGCCGATTGAATCGCAATGCGCGCGGTTTCGAGATCGCGCATTTCGCCGATCATGATCACATCCGGATCCTGGCGCACAATGGCCCTGAGTGCATGCGCAAAGTCGAGGCCGATCGATGGCTGTGCCTGGATCTGGTTGATCCCCTCAAGCTGGTATTCCACCGGGTCTTCGACGGTGATGATCTTTCTTGCCGGTGTATTGATATGGCTGAGCGCTGTATAAAGCGTGGTGGTTTTACCAGACCCGGTGGGACCGGTGACAAGGATAATGCCATGCGGCCTTTCCAGGTGCTTGATAAAGGCCTTTTGCAAACTGTCATCAAAACCGAGGGAATCAAAATCCAACACAATGCTTTGACGGTCAAGAATACGCATCACCACGCTTTCACCGTGCGATGTGGGGATGGTGGATACACGCAGGTCGAGTTCCTTACCCTGCACACGGTGCATGATCCGGCCATCCTGGGGCAGGCGACGTTCTGCAATATTCAGTCGCGCCATGATCTTGACACGTGAAATGACCGCGGCGGTTGAACTTGCCGGTGGCGACTCTACCTCCTGCAAAACGCCATCAATGCGGTAACGCACCTTTAAGCGGTTTTCAAAAGGCTCTATGTGAATATCCGATGCACGCGCCTCTACTGCACGCTGCATGATCAGGTTGACCAGGCGAATCACAGGTGCCTCAGAGGCAAGATCACGCAGGTGTTCGACATCTTCTATGTCTTCACTGCCCTCGCCCAGCGTGTCAACGATCTGCCCCATCGCACTGCGGCCGACACCGTACAGTTTTTCAATGCCGTTTTCTATTTCAGAGGCCACCCCTACCTGTGGCTTGATCACTTTGCCACTGGCCATGGCCATTGCCTTCAACGCAAAAGCATCCCGTGGATTGGCCATCACCACGACCATTTCAGTATCGGTCACACTGACCGGCAACAGCAGGTTCTGCTTCAGGTAACGCAGAGACAGCTTACCGATATCCGGCGCCTCTTCGGGCAGATCGGCGGTGGTAATCAGCGGCAGGCCCAGCAAACTGGATTCCGCTTCGGCCACGTCGCGCTCTGACACCAGGCCCAGGCGGACCAGCAATGTAATCAGGTCGCCGCCATTTTGATCGCGAAAGGTTTCCGCACGTTTCAGATCGGACTTTTTAAGACGACCGCTTTCGATCAGGTGAACACAAACTTCGTCTTCAACGGAGTTTTGCGTCTTCTGGTTTTGCTTCTCTTCAGTTACTTGCACGTATTATCCCTGCAGGATTGAT
>JBFFWN010000093.1:0-12125 GCA_041570235.1 Lysobacterales bacterium
GGAGTCTCTTTCAATCACAAGTCCACCGGTACCGGAGAACATCGTAAAGTCCCCGATTGCAGTGGCCTCATTGTCAAGACGGTAGCGATAGCTCGGCTGCGTGGCGTGGGGGTTGATAAACACCTTCTCACCAACCTCGAAGGTGTAGATATTCAGGCCCGGCCCGGCATCCGTCAACGCGCCTTCGAGCATGGGGTAAAGCCGTTGTTTGTCCGGCGACATGGCCATGCCTTCAAAACCTTTCGAGGCGGGCAGGGTGGCGGGCTCACCCTGTGGATTATTCATTGCGGCCAGGCCCTCCAGTTCGAATGGCGGCGCCAGCATTCGCCCGTTGGCATCGACATGCACGATTGCCGGCAAAAACTCTTCACCGATCCAGAAACTGCCATCATCCAGTCTGCGGAAAGACTCCGGGTCGAGGTCCGATCCGGTCAGCAGGTGGTCCTGTTCGCGGGTGGCGGGGTAGGGCAGAAAACCCTGTGGATCGCTTAGCCTGATGACCTCCAGCAACTTGATGGCGCCACTGCCGCCGGCTGCGGTTCGAAAATCCACCCCGATTTGATAGATGCTGAGGAGGTAATCGGCCGAGTTCGAACGCTTGCCGAAGCCGTTGTCGCTTAAAACCAGGTAGGTATCGTCCTCACCTTTGATCAGCGCTGAAAAGCCCTGTACGGGTTGTTCACCAACAAAGGGCGGGTTGCGCCCGTTGGCAGCATCAATGTACTGCCCGGAGCTTGGTCCGGCGATGAAGGTATCGGCCGGTAATTCGGCATAGGCCGTCAGGGTTGCCAGCGGTGCTGCTGCTGCCTGGAATGGCAGCAGCAACATGAACATGTAAAGTCTGCTAGCTATGAGCAATGGTCTTATCTGTAAACAGGTAATCCTTAAGCTCTTTGTCCATTGAGGGGTCGCGCCGGCGAATCCATTCCAGCACCATCGCAGCGTGTTCCTTTTCCTCGTCACGGTTGTGCGCGAGGATGTTACGAAGTTCGGGATCCTTGCAGGCATCAACCCGTTGGTTGTACCAGTCCACCGCCTCCAGTTCTTCCATCAGGGAAGTGATCGCGCGATGCATGTCGCGGGTTTCGTCACTGAGCTCCTCGATGGGTTCATGATAGCCTTCATTAGCCATAATACTTTGCTCCTTATGATGCCTGTTTACCGACCTGGTGCAGATGCACATCGGTTTGCGGGTAGGGAATGTTACAGCCGGCAGCTTCAAGCTCGAGCTTGGCGGTTTCCAGTACCTCGGCCAGCACGGTCCAGTAATCTGCGGCATTTACCCAGGGTCGCACCACGAAATCTACCGAACTGTCTCCCAGGTTATTGATAAAGATCTTGGTGGCCGGGTCCTTCAGGATCAGAGGGTTGTTATCGCAGACCTTTTTCAGCACGTCAGCTGCAACCTTCAGGTCATCGTCGTAACCCACGCCGATCACCATGTCCACGCGGCGCGTATTCTTGGCGGAAAAATTGGTAATGGTCGAGTTATACATCAAGGCGTTGGGAACGGTGATCAGCTTGTTGTCGGGCGTTGTCATGATGGTGCTGACCAGGTGAATCTCCTGGACGGTGCCGGTAACACCGCCGGCCTCGATAAAATCACCCTTTGTAAACGGGCGGAACAATACCAGCATCACACCGGAGGCGAAGTTTGACAGCGAGTCTTTCAACGCCAGGCCGACCGCCAGGCCGGCTGCACCGATAATCGCCACGAAGGATGTCGCCGGGATGCCCAGCTGGTCAAATGCTGCCACGACCGCAACGATAAGAATCAATGCAAATACGATGGTGCCGAGGAAATCGACCAGCACATGATCTATGCCGCGTTTTCGCAATAATTTTTTAATGGTGTTTTGAACACGTTTGGCGAGCCATTTCCCCACCACGAAAATGATGATGGCGATAACCAGGTTGATCGCCCCGTTGACCAGGATATCAACAAGATTGGCATCCGTTATAAACTGTTTTATTTCTTCCATTTAACTATTTTCTCCAATTGCGTTGCAGCAGTCTGTCAGGCGATATCACCGTCCGCTTCCAGCACCTGTTCCATGCGGTCGGCCATCGTCCCCACGTGGTCGATGACATACTCCAGTTCATCACCATCCAGTGACTTGTAGGCCAGGTTTTCGCACATTTTTACATAGGGAGTACTCTCGAGGTCTCCAACAGCGAGATAGCCGACACGTAAAATCAGGTTGATTCGCAGGGCTTTCTCTGCGTCGAAATCTTCCAACGGGCATATCAGCGTTTCGACACGTATATAGCGCCGGTTGTCGGAGGATTTCAGTTCGGCCAGAAAAATACTTTGTTTTCTGTCACCGTCACCGATTGGGTATTCAAACCCGATTTGAAAGGGTTCATCGATAAACAATGTGTGATTTTCCATCACGTGTTGTCTGACTTCGGCAAAAGTTTCCATTATTACTCCTTATTTGGGCGCCAGTCGCACCGCGCCATCCAGACGGATGGTCTCACCATTGAGATAACCATTCTCCATGATATGGGCAACTAATTCAGCATATTCTTCCGGTTTGCCCAATCGACTGGGAAATGGGATAGATGCGCTCAACGATTCCTGGATGTGCTCGGGCATGCCATCCACCATCGGGGTCCAGAATATGCCGGGCGCAATCGTGTTAACCCGTACACCAATGCGCGCCAGTTCCCTGGCAATCGGCAGTGTCATGCCAACGATACCCGCCTTTGAGGCCGAGTAGGCTGCCTGGCCGATCTGGCCATCAAAGGCTGCCACCGAAGCGGTGTTGATGATGACACCACGTTCACCGTCCTCATTCGGTGTATTCGATTCCATTGCAGCCGAAACCGTTTTGATGATGTTGAAGCTGCCCACCAGGTTGACCTGTATGGTTTTCGAAAAGAAATCCAGCGGCATCGGCGCCTCGCGCCCGAGTACCCGTCCGGCGCCGATGATGCCGGCGCAATTGACCGCCACATTGACCAGGCCCATATGTTTGATGGCCAGGTCGACCGTATCGGTCACCCCCTTTTCGGAGGTCACATCGGTACGGATATAACTGGCGGAACCACCGAACTCGGCTTCCGCAGCCGCGCCGGCTTCGTCGTTGATGTCCAGTAATACTGCCTGGCCACCGCTGGCGACTATTTTACGTGCCACTGCCAGCCCAAGACCGGAAACACCCCCGGTGATTAGCGCTTTGGCTTCATTTAATTGCATGTTGATAACTCCCGTTTCAAAGTGATGTGGTGAAGCAAGCTCTGATCTGTTCTGAACGCTACATACGGTTTCATGAACAGGTCATGGCTTCCTTAAAGCAAGACCTGTCTTGCTGTTGTTATTTCGTTGTAATTGCCCTGAAATCCATTCGCCCGTGCTTGCCAGGGCGTGCAGGTCGATACCGGTAGCCAGGCCCAGTCCGTGCAACATGTAAACGACATCCTCGCTGGCCACATTGCCGCTGGCGCCCCTTGCATAGGGACAGCCACCCAGTCCGGCGACGGCAGCGTCGACAATCCGTACGCCTTCATCCAGGCATGCCAGTATATTCGCCAGCGCCTGCCCGTAGGTGTCATGAAAATGCACGGCCAGTTTATCTATTGGTACAACGCTGCTGACCGTTTTGACCAGTGCATTGGCTATGCCGGGTGTGCCGACACCAATGGTGTCTCCCAGTGATATTTCATCGCAGCCCTGTTGCATCAGTTTTTCACAGATATCTGCAACAATGGATTCCTCGACCGGTCCTTCATAGGGACAGCCAAGTACACAGGAGACATAACCACGAACCCTGATTCCGGAAGTTTTCGCCGTCTGTATAAGCGGTTCAAAACGTTGCATTGATTCGGCAATACTACAGTTGGTATTGCGCTGACTGAATGTTTCGGAAGCTGCTGTAAATACGGCGATTTCAGTCACGCCGCAGCTCATTGCCCGTTCCAGTCCGGTCATATTGGGAACCAGGACCGGGTAACGCGTTCCCGCTGTTGGTTTTAATAATTTCATGACCGATTCGGTATCGGCCATTTGCGGTACCCATATCGGGCTGACAAAACTTCCGGCTTCGATGACGGGTACGCCACATGCTGAAAGTTGGTGAATCAATTCCACCCGTGTTGCCGCGTCCAGCGTTTGCTTTTCATTTTGCAGACCGTCACGCGGGCCGACTTCTACCAGCGTGACAAAATCTTCCTTAAGACTCATTGATCGATCCAGTCCGGCTTGCGCTTTTCAAGGAAGGCAGCGAGGCCCTCCTGCCCCTCGGTAGATACACGCAACCTGGCGATCAGGCGGGACGTGTATCCATCAAGCGCTTTCTGGGTTTTCCGGTTGTGCCCGACGACCTCAAAAACCAGTTGTTTACATTGTTTGGTTGCTTCCGGACCACTTTTCAACAGTCGCGAAATGGTCTGCTCGACACTTGTCTCGAGCAAATCAGGAGTGACAATCTCGTGGACCAGGCCAATGCGCTGCGCCTCCAATGCAGTAAAACGTTCCCCGCTGAGGAAATAGCGGCGAGCATTACTTTCACCAATACAGCGGATGACATAGGGTGAAATCACTGCAGGGGCAAGGCCAAGACGGGCTTCGGTCAGGCCAAAGTGGGCGCCTTCAACGGTAATCCTGATATCGCAGGCTGCAATCAAGCCCACGCCGCCGCCAAACGCCGCTCCATTAACCATGGCGATGGTAGGCTTCGGCAGGTAGTTCAGGTAACGCATCAGCTTGGCCAGGCGCATGGCATCCGCTTCGTTTTCCTCAAGACTGGCGTTTACCAGGCTACGCATCCAGTTCAGGTCCGCGCCGGCAGAAAAACAGTTACCCGAGCCTGTGATAACGACCAGCCTGACATCATTATCATCTGCCGCTGACTTCAGTGCCACGGTCAACTCGGCGATCATGTCGGCATCAAAGGCATTGAACACGGCGGGTCTGCGCATGGTCAGCGTCAGAACGCCCCGGTCATCGGTTTTTGTTATCAGTGTGTGCATCAATAAGCGACCATATAGGGTTGTTTTACATCCTGAATATGCCATGCTTTCCGGGCTTGATCGGTGCGTTCATGGCTGCCGATAATCCCAGGCCTAGCACATGACGTGTATCGATAGGATCGATAATTCCATCATCCCACAAGCGGGCCGTGGCGTGATAGGGATGGCCTTCCTTTTCATAGCTGTCCCTGATGGGCTGCTTGAAGGCATCCTCGTCTTCGGCCGGCCATTCGTTACCGGATGCCTCAATGGCGTCACGGCGGATGGTGGCGAGCACCGAGGAAGCCTGTTCGCCGCCCATCACTGATATGCGCGCATTGGGCCACATCCACAACATCCTGGGCTGGTAGGCCCGGCCACACATGGCGTAGTTGCCCGCGCCGAATGAGCCGCCGATGATGACGGTGAATTTGGGTACATGAGAGGTGGCAACCGCCGTGACCATTTTGGCGCCATCCTTTGCAATTCCGGAATTTTCGACCGCCTTTCCGACCATGAATCCCGTAATGTTTTGTAGGAAAACCAGTGGGATATTGCGCTTATTGCAAATCTGGATGAAGTGCGTTCCTTTCAGTGCGCTATCAGAGAACAGGATACCGTTATTGGCGACAATGCCAACCGGATAGCCGTGGATACGGGCGAATCCGCAGGTCAGGGTTTTACCATATCGGGCTTTGAATTCATGAAATTCACTTCCGTCTACCAGGCGGGCGATAATATCGCGAACCTTGTAGGGGTAGCGTGTATCGCGGGAAACAATGCCGTAAATTTCTTCAACGGGGTAGGCAGGGCTGACCGACTGGCGCATCTCAAGCGGATTGTGTTTTTGACGGTTCAGATAGGAAACCGCGTCACGGGCAAGCTCGAGGGCATGTGCATCATCAAGGGCAAAATGATCGGTAACACCCGATTTTGTACAATGAACATCCGCCCCTCCAAGTGACTCGGCATCAACGATTTCACCGATGGCCGCCTTGACCAGCGGTGGCCCGCCGAGAAAGATGGTGCCCTGGTTTTTGACAATGATGGATTCATCGCTCATTGCAGGCACGTATGCACCACCTGCAGTGCACGAACCCATGACGACACCGATTTGCGGAATATTGGCCGCAGACAGGTGTGCCTGGTTGTAGAAGATGCGCCCAAAGTGTTCGCGATCAGGGAATACCTCGTCCTGTAATGGTAAAAACGCACCGCCCGAATCAACCAGGTAAATGCAGGGCAGGTTGTTCTCCAGAGCCACCTCCTGTGCACGCAGGTGCTTTTTGACCGTGATCGGCATATAACTGCCGCCCTTGACGGTGGCGTCATTGGCAATAATCACCACCTCCTGTCCACTGACCCGGCCAATGCCGGTAATAATGCCGGCAGAAGGGGATTTTCCGCCATACATATCGTGTGCCGCCATCGGTGACAGTTCCAGGAAGGGCGTACCGGGGTCAACCAGGTTATTGATACGCTCGCGCGGCAACATTTTGCCGCGCTTTGTGTGCTTCAGGCAGGCCTTCTCGCCCCCGCCCATTTCAACCTTGTCCAATTGCGCTTGCAGGTCGGCAACCAGTTCACGCATATGGGCATCATTGGCAGCAAACTCACTGCTGTTGGTATCTATTTGTGAATTGATGATCGCCATTTAAAAGACCTCTTGCCGGGTTCAGGGCAGTTCAATAGCCATTGCGGTGGCTTCACCGCCACCTATACAAAGAGCGGCCACACCTTTCTTGAGCCCGCGTTGACGCAGTGCATTGATAAGCGTTACCACGATGCGTGCGCCGGATGCGCCGATTGGATGGCCGAGGGCGCAGGCGCCGCCATTGACATTCATTATGTCATGGTCGATATCCAGGTCTGTCATGGCCGCCATGGTGACGGTTGCAAAGGCCTCGTTAACCTCGAAAAGGTCAACATCTTCCATGCTCCAGCCGGCTTTTTCCAAAACCAGCCTGATGGCGCCAATGGGTGCGGTGGTAAACCATTCCGGATCCTGTGAAAAAGTCGAATGGGCGACGATCGTGGCCAACGGTGTGATACCGAGTTCTGATGCCTTTTCAGCGGTCATCAGGATGGTGGCAGCAGCGCCATCGGATATTTTCGATGATGAAGCCGCAGTCACCGTGCCATCTTTTTTGAACGCCGCACGCAGGCCGGGGATTTTACCGATATTGCAGTTTGGTGGCTCCTGGTCTTCGCTGACGACCGTTTCGCCACGGCGAGACGTGACGGTCACCGGCGTGATTTCCGCCTCAAATTGCCCCTTCATCGCCTTGAGGGCGCGTTCTATGGATGCAATCGAGAATGCATCCTGCTGTTCGCGGGTAAAATCATATTTCTCCGCGCAACGTTCACCAAATGCGCCCATCATCAGGCCGTCATCCGGATTTTGCAGGCCGTCGAAGAACATGTGATCCAACGTCTGGCCGTGACCCATGCGGTAGCCGCCGCGCGCCTTGGGCAGCAGGTAGGGTGAAAGCGTCATGTTTTCCATGCCGCCGGCAACCACGATTTCAGATGAACCGGCAAGGATCTGATCATGGCCGATCTGAATGGTTTTCATGGCAGAGCCGCAGGCCTTGTTAACCGTTACTGCACCGGCTGAAGTCGGGATGCCGGCTTTGCGTGATGCCAGCCTGGCAGGCGCCTGGCCGATACCCGCAGGTAAAACACAACCCATCAGTACATCGTCAACCAACTCTGGCTGAAGACCGGCCTGCTCCAGGGCGCCCTTGATGGCCGCTGCGCCCAGTTCATCAGCGGGAACAGTTGAGAACTGGCCCTGGAAAGAGCCAATGGGCGTGCGCTTGGCAGCGACAATAACAACCTTGTTACTCATTTTGAAAACTCCATAGTAAGATGGAAAATATATTCAGGATTTAAATTTCTGGTTACAGGGATAAAAGTTCACGTCCGATTAACATTCTACGGATTTCATTGGTACCCGCACCGATTTCATAAAGCTTGGCGTCACGTAAGATACGTCCGGCAGGGTATTGATTAATATAGCCATTACCACCCAATGTCTGGATGGCTTCCAGTGCGACCTGCACTGCACTTGATGAGGCCTGCAACAGGCAGGCGGCCGGGTCGATGCGTGAGCGTTTGCCGGCATCGTAGTCTTCCGCGGTGCGGTAAACAAAGGCCCGTGCCGATTGCAGTGCCGTGTACATATCGGCGAGTTTGGCCTGCATGATGCCAAAAGAACCGATCGCGCGGTCAAACTGCCGACGCTCGCGCATATAGGGCATGACCAGTTCCAGGCACGCCTGCATCAGGCCGAGCGGACCGCCGGATAACACCAGGCGCTCGGTGTTCAAACCGCCCATCAGCAGTTTGACCCCCTTGTTGACCTCGCCGATGACGTTTTCGACCGGGATCTGACAATTCTCAAAAACCAGCTCACAGGTGTTTGATCCGCGCATACCCAGCTTGTCCATTTTGGGTTCGGTGCGAAAGCCCGGCATGCCTTTTTCAACCAGGAACCCCGTCATGCACGCTGATCCGGCCTCTTTGCCCGCCGTGCGCATATAAACGATCAGTACGTCAGCCTCCGGCCCATTGGTGATCCACATTTTCGAACCATTGGCCAGCCAGTGATCACCCTTCAATTCAGCCTTGCAGCTCATTGACCCGACCACGTCCGAGCCGGCGCCCGCTTCTGACATTGCCAGGGCGCCCACCAGTTCACCGCTACACAGGCCTGGCAGATATTTGCGGCGCTGCGCATCTGTGCCATTTTTATTCAGGTTATCCATGCACAGGTTGCTGTTGGCGCCATAGGATAAACCCACCGAGCCCGATGCCCGTGAAATTTCCTCCATCGCCACAACATGGGCCAGGTAACCCAAATTTGAGCCGCCCACGTCATCGGGGATGGTCATGCCCAATATGCCCAGTTCACCCAGCTTGGGCCACAGGTCCTGCGGAAAGGCATTGTCACGGTCAATCTGTTCTGCAAACGGCGCGATTTCCTGCTCTGCAAACCGCCGTAACGTATCCCGCAATAATTCCAGGTCTTCGTTCAGTGGCATATTAACGTTCATTTTCTTATTACCTGCCTTTGCTGCAACCAGTGTTTTCGCACCAACATGATGGAAACCAAATAACGACATTCCTTTTAACCGGTCTGCCTTTTCCCTGTCCCGGGATGCGGCACGCCAACCCAAATTGCAAATAGAAAATTCGAACCGGTCGTGAACACCCGGGTTTGATAAATCCGGGCTTTTAAACGGGTCGGCAATTTACCGAAATCAGCCCGTTATTGTACCTGAATACAGATCATCCGGCACCTTGCCCCCAGGGGCAGGTGATGATTGAGCGGCGCTTTCAAGGCGGAAATTCGGCCGCCATGTCAGAAAAAATCTCAAATAATGGTTGACAGCGCTTTTTGAGAATGGGATAAAGCGGCAATGTTTTATTTATTGCAACAACGCGACACAACCCTGCAGGGCGGCCTGAACGGCCAGTGCGGTTTGAATCGTTCGTTGAAAGCAATATCTTCCCTGCTTCTAGCCCTATCCATTATTCCGTTATCCAGCGGGGTATTTTTGGTCGCCTAGAGCAGCAGGAAAAAGATCAGCAAAACCCCGCAACCGAAAGGAAGCGGGGTTTTTTTTTAACACGGCATGAAAAACGGTCAAAAGACCGGGGACAATCTGAATGAAAGCATCCATCCACCTGGCTACAGCTCAGCGTAGCGGATCACAGGTTCTGATCGAAGCGCTTGAGCGCAATGGCGTGAAGCAGATTTTCGGGTATCCGGGCGGTACCATCATGCCGGTTTATGACGCGCTGGTCGGTTCCAGCCTGCAGCACTACCTGTGCCGGCATGAGCAGGGCGCGGCCCTGGCGGCTGATGCCTACGGCAGGATCACCAGGGTGCCGGGTGTATGCATGGCCACCTCGGGGCCAGGCGCTACGAACCTGGTTACAGGAATTGCAAACGCATTTATGGACTCGGTTCCAATGGTGGTGATCACCGGCCAGGTGCCTTCCGCCTTGCAGGGTACAGATGCCTTTCAGGAAGTGGATATCTTTGGTATCACCCTGCCCATCGTCAAGCACAGTTATATCGTGCGCAGCATTGCCGACATCCCGCGCATCGTCAACGAGGCATTTCAGATTGCCCAAAGCGGGCGGCCCGGACCCGTATTGATCGACTTACCCAAGGACATCTCTGCGGGAATGGCGGTGGTAGACAATGAACCCCCCTTGCCGTTGCAAAAGGCTGAGTCGCCTGATCCAAAGGCAATGAGAAGAGCGGCCAGTTTGTTGTCACAGGCAAGGCGCCCATTGGTGATCGCCGGTGGCGGTATCGCCATCTCAAATTCGGTGGATGTGTTCCGGCGCTTTGCGGCACGCACTGGCGTGCCGGTGACGGCCACCCTGAAAGGTCTCGGCGTGATGCCGTCGGATGACCCGCATTACGTCGGCATGCTGGGCATGCATGGCAATGGTGCGGCCAACCATGCGGTTCAGAATTGTGACCTGTTGATGGTTGTCGGTGCGCGCTTTGACGACCGCGCCACCGGTCACCTGTCACAGTTTGCGCCTTCCGCGCAGATTATCCACCTGGATATCGATGCGGCTGAGATTTCCAAGCTGCGCAAGGCGGATGTCGCCATTGTTGGTGAACTTGCTCCGGCGCTTGAGGGTATTCAACCCGAGCGCAAGGCCAACGCAGGCTGGGTTGCCCAATGTGAGGGTTGGACCAGGGAATTTGCCTGGCGTTATGACGCACCTGCAAAAGGCATCTATGCGCCAAAAATGCTGCGCGACCTGTCACGGGCAAAACCCGAAGGTATGACCATCACCTGCGATGTCGGTCAGCACCAGATGTGGGTGGCGCAGCACTGTTCTTTCAACGATCCGCAGGAGCATATCTCATCCGGCGGTCTCGGAACCATGGGTTATGGGTTACCTGCGGCGATAGGTGCAAAGATCGCGCGTCCTGAACACACGGTGGTATGTGTCTCCGGCGATGGCTCGATCATGATGAATATCCAGGAACTGGCCACCATCAAACGCTACGGGATCGACGTCAAAATCCTGCTGCTGGATAACTCCGCACTCGGCCTGGTCAGGCAGTGGCAGGAAATCTTTTTTGATGGTAATTACAGCGAGGTTCACCTCACTGACAACCCGGATTTTGCCGGCGTTGCACGGGCTTTTGGTATCCAGGCAAAAAGCATCAGGGAACCCGATGAAGTCGCAGATGCACTGGACTGGATGCTCAACACCGAGGGTGCAGCCATGTTGCATGTCGCGATCGATTCAATGGAGAATGTGTGGCCGCTGGTGCCGCCCGGCAAACCCAATCACAAAATGATGAAATCCAACGCTGACAATGGAAGGTAGAAAAACATGAATTACACCCTGGATATTCTGCTCAGCGGTTGCGAAGGCTCGGTGATCAGGGCTCTCGGTCTGATCGAGCGCCGGGGTTACCGCCTGGTCAGGTGCTCGCTCGATGAAGCGGACCCGAAAGGCCAGAAAATGCAGGTCAGCGTGGCTTCCAGCCGCTCTGGCGACCTGCTGAAAAGACAACTGGAGCGACTGCATGACGTCTTGCAGGTTGAGTTAAAATCAGGCGCTTCCACAAAACCTAACAAGCCGGGCTTACGGCCCATTAACAGCAGCCTGTCAGTTCCTGGTTGAGCCAGGTCCGACGGACTACAAAGGAGAGAACCAATGAGCCGCAAAGTCTTTATTTTTGACACCACGCTGAGAGATGGCGAGCAGAGTCCGGGTTTCAGCATGAGCCTGGGTCAGAAGCTGCGTGTCGCTCGCGCCCTCGCGGACATGAAGGTGGATATCATCGAAGCGGGTTTCCCTGCCGCATCACCGGGTGATTTCGAGGCTGTTCGCGCGATCGCGACCCAGGTCAGGGGCCCGGTGATTGCAGCCCTGTGCCGGACCATTCCACGTGATATCGAGCGCACCATCGAGGCCCTGGCCCCGGCTGAGAAGGCCCGCATACATACGTTTATCTCCACCAGCCCGATTCACCGCAGAGAAAAACTCAAAATGAACCGCGAGCAGGTGATCGAGCACGCGGTCAATGGGGTCAGGTTGGCCGTTGCGGCCTGTGCTGATGTCGAGTTCTCTGCCGAAGATGCGATCCGCACCGAGCGTGAATACCTGGCGGAAGTTCTGCA
>JBFFWN010000094.1:0-12085 GCA_041570235.1 Lysobacterales bacterium
CAACCGCTGGCGCTGGATATGATTGCTTCAACCCCTGATTCGATTTGCGGCCACCAGCTGTCAATCCTGTTCCTGACATCCTGCAGGCCTTTTGCCCGTTCCGATGTGTGCAGACGCACTGCGCCGCAGCATCCATTGACGGGTTCGGGTACCAGCATGATACCCATTCGGTCCATGACCCTGGCCGCCGCCGCATTGGTTTCCGGCGTCAGGCTGGACTGAGCACAGCCTTCGAGTAACAGCATTTTGCGTTCATGAAAGGTTTTGGGCCGCGCCAGGTTTTTTCCTTTGTTGGGTAGCTGGGTGGTCAGTTTGCGGGGCAGAAATGCCCGGAAAGAACTGGCCAGGTTGACGCCGATCTGCATCAGGCCGGTATTGGGCACCAGGCTTGTCAGGGCCTTGCGCTTGACACTGTCCAGGTCAGCTGAAGATTGCCCTTCCAGCATAAAGCGACCGGTTTCCAGCAGTCGTCCGTATTGGACACCGGAGGGGCAGGTGGTCTCACAGGCCCGGCATAACAGGCAACGGTCAAGATGCGCTCTGGTTTGCCTGTCAGCGGGTTTGCCCTGCAGTAACTGGCTGATCAGGTAAATGCGTCCTCGTGGCCCGTCCGCTTCATGCCCGAGCAACTGGTAGGTCGGGCAGGTGGCGTTACAGAAACCGCAATGCACACATTTTCGAACAATATCCTTCGCTTCCCTGGCCCAGCCCTGATCGGCAATTTTTTTATCGAGGTGTATTTCCATGGCTTCAGAGTTCGCGATACAGACGACCGGGGTTCAGTATACCGGCAGGGTCCAGGGCAGCCTTGAATTTCTGGTTGAAAACCAGTTGTTCCCTGCTCAAGGGATGAAACGTGTCCACGGTCGAATCTCTGCTATAGCACTCGGCATGACCACCCAATGCTGTGGCCCGGGCCCGGATGATATCGGGGGGTTGGTCGGTTTTCAGCCAGCGCTGCGCGCCACCCCAATCAAGCAATTGTGGTTGACCGTCGTGTACGGGGCCGCTCATTGGAGGCACGCTGATGCGCCAAAGGCGACCGGGTTGCTGGAAAAAGTCGAGCTGCAGGTTGTTCAGGGCCCGCCAGTATTGTTCATCCTCCAACCACTCACCTCCGATCAGTGTTCTACCGTGCTCCATGCTGGCAGCAGATCCTGACAATCTTATGCGGATAATATGTCCATCCCAGGTCGCGGCGCTGATGGATTGTGTCCTGCTTGACCAGTGGTTGATTTTTTCCAGTGCAGTTTGCTCTTCCTTTTCCTCGTGCAGCAGGGTTTTTTCCTGTTCCGGCAGGGGTAAGAGCCTCAGGGAAACGGTCAGTAATACGCCGAGGGTTCCCATGGATCGGGCCATCGGCCGAAAAAGGTCAAAGCCGGCTACGTTCTTAATGACTTTTCCGCCAGTGGTGATGATTTCACCCTTGCCGTTAACAAATTTTGCGCCGAGCATGAAGTCCCTCGCAGCGCCCGCAAAGGCCCGTCTTGGCCCCGCAAGTCCTGCAGCCACGGCACCACCGAGGGTTGCACCGTCTTGCACAAAAGGTGGCTCAAAACCCAGCATTTGCCGGTTTTTCAGCAGTTCATCTTCTATCGACTCAAGCCTTGTGCCGCACCTGGCTACCAGCACCAGTTCAGCGGGGTCATAATCGATGATCCCCCTGTGCCCGGTAACATCCAGCGGGTCGCCACCCGGATACTCGGGTCCGAGGAAGGACTTGGTGCCGCCTGCGTGGATATTCAACGGTGTTTTTGCCCGGTAAGCGGATGCTACCCTGGATGCGATTTCGGCGGATTTATCAGCCATCAGAAACGCTCCAGTTCGGGGTGGGGAAGTTCGCCATTATGTACATGCATGGCATTAAATTCTGCGCAACGTGCCAGGCTGGGTATAGCCTTGTCAGGATTCAGCAGGCCGTTGGCATCAAAGGCTTTACGCACCTGCAGAAACTGAGCGATTGAAGCCTCGTCAAATTGCACGCACATGCGGTCAATTTTTTCCACTCCCACGCCATGTTCACCGGTAATGGTGCCGCCAACCGCCACGCAAAGATCGAGGATTTCACCGCCAAAATTCTCGGCCCGCTCGAGTTCACCCGCCTTGTTGGCGTCGTACATGATCAGCGGGTGCAAATTGCCGTCACCTGCATGAAAAACATTGGCAACCCGTAAGCCGTACTTCTCGGATAGCTGCGTGATGCGGGTAAGCACGGGCCCCAGCATTTTTCGCGGTATGGTGCCATCCATGCAGTAATAGTCGGGTGAGATTCGTCCCATGGCGGGAAAGGCATTTTTTCGGCCAGACCAGAATCTTTGTGCTTCACTTTCATTCCCGGCCAGCCGGATCTCCGTGGCTCCAGCGGCAGCCAGAATTTCCCTGACCTTAGCCACTTGAGAAAGGACTTCCTGTTCGCAACCGTCAAGCTCGCATAACAGGATGGCGCTGGCGTCCGTTGGGTATCCCGCATGCACAAAATCTTCCGCCGCCTGGATGGCGGCTCCGTCCATCATCTCAAACCCACCCGGAATGATGCCGTTGGCGATGACGCTGGCGACAGCGTTTCCAGCTGCCTCGACCTGGTCGAAAGCTGCCATCAAAACCCTGGCGGTTTCAGGCCGCGGCAGCAGCTTGACCACCACTTCAACCACCAGGCCCAACATGCCTTCCGAACCCATCATCAACGCCAGCAGGTCGTAGCCGGGAGCATCGGGGGCATGACTACCCAAGGTGGTGATTTCCCCATCCATGGTCACCAGTTTAACTTGCAGAATATTGTGCACGGTCAGGCCATACTTCAGGCAGTGCACTCCGCCGGCATTTTCGGCTACATTGCCACCGATGGTGCACGCGATCTGTGAAGAGGGGTCAGGTGCGTAATACAAACCATGCTTTTGCACAGCCTGCGATATGGCAAGGTTCCTGACGCCCGGCTGCACCTTGGCAGTGCGGTTGACAGGATCAACATGCAGGATTTTATTTAGCCTTGCAGTTGAAAGCAGCACGCCGTTTTCGTGTGGCATAGCACCGCCACACAGGCTGGTTCCTGCTCCCCGCGGCACAATAGGCGTGGCGGTTTGCTGACAGATCTTAATGATCAACTGTATTTGCTGAACGGTTTCGGGAAGCAACACCAGTCGCGGCATTTGCCGGTAGGCGCTGAGTCCGTCACACTCGTAGGGTTTCATGGAAACGGGATCAGAAACAATACAGTGTTCCGGCAGCACTGCCTGGAATTTTGCGATCAGCGGATCGTTTGTGGATCCCGGGTTTGGCATGGTCAATCCTGTCGGTCGAGGTGTCATCGTGAGTTACGGGTACAGGCCAATGTTACTCGAAAAGCCCGTCAAGGTAACGGTGGTTGAGGATATTGCGTTTATCGCCGCTACATTGTTGTGGCATGATAGGCGCAAATGGCTCAGAGGTTTGGCGAGGGGTGTGGTTTTGATGGAAGACATCGGAGAAAAAGTCTGAAACGTTACCTTTTCTATGTTGAAGAGAACTACTGCTACGGTATCCTTCGCCCGATTCAGAAAGTGATCAGGGAACGGGGCGATGAGGCAGCATGGTTGCCTGTCGACAGTGATTTTGATACCAGCTATTTCGACAGCGATGAAAAGGTTTTCGACCATGTCAGCCAGGCCATTGCCTGGAACCCCTGCGCTGTGCTCGCCCCCGGTAATTTTGTACCTGATTTCATTCCCGGTATTAAAGTGATGGTGACCCATGGGCTGGTTTCTGAAAAGCGTCGCAAAAAAGACGGGGTTTTGCATCACTTTATCGAACGTGGTTTATTTGACCTGTACATCGGTCACGGCCCCAGCTCAACGCCGGTCTGGCGGCAGATGGCGGAAAAAGCGGGGTATTTTGATGTCGCAGAATGCGGTTGGTCAAAACTGGACCCGTTGTTCGACGGCAGTATCAGCGCAAAGCGCTTCGATCGGCCCGTGGTGTTTTTTGCCTCGACTTTCTCACCGCGTTTGACCGCAGCGCCTCAGTTGGTCGATGTTGTACGCGCTTTGCTGACTGAAAAGGACTGGCACTGGCAGATTCAGTTTCATCCCAAAATGCCGGCCGAGGTTACCGACCAATATCGCGCCATGAGCTGTGAAAAGCTGGAGGTCATTGAGGGCCCGGACACGTTGCCCTTATTGTTGAATGCCGACGTTATGCTGTGTGACACATCATCGATTATTTCCGAGTTCTCACTGCTTCAGAAACCAGTGGTGACCTACAGGAACCAATCACCAAAACCGTTCATGATCAATATTACTTCAAAGCAGGAGATCGGTCCGGCCATTGAGCGTGCCCTGACACGTCCGGCGGATGTTATGGCTGCCATTGAAGAGCATTCAAAACAGGCCCATCCCTACACGGATGGGCGCAGCAGTGAGCGGCTTCTGGATGCGGTGGATAAACTGGTTGAAAAGGGTCTTGGTCATCTCAAGCCAAAGCCCCGTAACCTGATCAGGCATATTAAGATGCGCAAACAATTGCGCTATTGATCACGGCTATGAGGCCTGTTTGTCGATGCAAAAAAGCCTGGTTTCAATCAGTTGGGCTGGAGAATACGACCAATGCTTTGTATGCTAATTGGTGGCAATGCTGAAAGTATGGGTTAATCAAATTAAGGAATTCGCATGAAAAACAAGAAAATTGACCCTGAGGTTTACACGGCAAAGGGTGTCATCAAGAGCAAGGTGTATGAGACGGAGCTCGCCCGTCTCCAGGTTGAACTGGTCAAGTTGCAGGCATGGATTAAACACAAGGGGCTGAAGATCGTTGTGATTTTCGAAGGCCGCGATGCGGCAGGCAAGGGCGGCACCATCAAGCGGATTACCGAGCCGCTCAATCCCCGGACCTGCAGGGTTGCGGCGCTGCCGGCACCCACCGACAGGCAAAAAACCCAGTGGTATTTTCAACGCTATTCCGCCCACCTGCCCGCCGCTGGTGAGATGGTGCTGATGGACCGCAGTTGGTATAACCGCGCCGGCGTGGAAAAAGTCATGGGCTTTTGTACACAGGACGAGTACATGGAGTTTCTGCGCTCCTGCCCCGAGTTTGAACGTATGCTGGTGCGCAGTGGCATTATCCTGGTCAAATACTGGTTTTCTGTCAGCGATAAGGAGCAGGAGAGACGCTTTCAGGCGCGGCTCAAGGAGCCGACCAAACGCTGGAAGCTCAGTCCGATGGACCTCGAATCACGTAAAAAGTGGGTGGAGTATTCCAGGGCCAAGGACATGATGTTTGCGCATACCGATATCAAGCAGGCGCCCTGGTACGTGGTGAACTCGGATGTCAAGAAGCATGCCCGTTTGAATTGCATTTCACATCTGCTCGGCCTGGTTGAATACGAGGATCTGACACCGCAGGAAATCGTGCTGACCGAGCGGCCCGAGTCTTTTGTTGGCTATGTGCGGCCGCCCATTGAAGACCAGGAGTTTGTACCCGAGGTCTTCTGAAATGACAGGTTCACATGAGCCTGGCCTCAAAAAGGTACTGGTGATTCGTATTGGCCGGCTTGGAGATACCATTCTTGCAACGCCGGTGATCAGTGTGCTGTTCGACTATTTTGGTGGTCATGTCAGCATCGACTTTGTCACCAGCACGGGGTCGTCCGCCCGTATCCTGGCCATGGATCAGCGTGTCAACCGTGTTTTTCCGGTGGCTCACAGGAAGTTGCATTGGCGTCTGCACCCCGAAAAACGCGCGTTGGAGAGGCATTCCCGTAAACACCCCTATGACCTGGTGATCAACCTGGAGTGCGGTAATGAGTGTGACGACTTCATCCGCTTTGTTCATCATACGCAGTTCTGCGGCCGTCCGCTGGCGGCGCCCTCGCACCGCGCCGACCGGCACTGCGTGGATACCGAAAAGACCATCTATGCTGATTTTCTTGGTCCTGAAGTGACCGTTGCCGCTGAAACACGGCTACAGATCAGCCTGGAAGCCACGCCGCTGCCGGTTGAGCATGACCACGAGTTCGTGATTTTGAATCCAGGTTTTTCAGGCATAGGGCGGGCAGGGTATCGAGGCCACAGGGCATGGCCGCTTGATCATTGGCTGCGCCTGATACATTTGATCAGGGAAAATACCTCCCTGGCGGTCCTGGTCAATGGGACCATCGAAGAGCAGCAGCTTTTTTCGGGCCTGTTGCAGCAGGATCGTGTTTTTTCGCTGTTTGGAAGCGATTTGCCGGTTTTGATGTTTGCCTTGACGAAAGCCCGCGCCCTGGTATCGGTGGATACCGGCACCATGCACCTGGCGGCAGCGCTTGGTACGCCCGTGGTAGCACTTTTCGGGCCGGGTAACCCGAGACTTACCGGCCCTTATGGGCGGCAGGTTTCCCATCGGGTTTTGACTTCAGGCGTGGATTGCCAGCCCTGCGCAAAAACGCCGATCGAAAAGAAATGCATTTTTAACCGCTGTATGGATGAGCTTAAAGCCGAAGTTGTTTTCGAAAACCTCCAACAGTTAACAAACACCTGAGCGACGGCTATCACCATCTCTTTCGTGGCGAGTAGCTGCTGTCGCTTTCAGGCTTCAATTGCTTTTTGACCGCTCTGGCCTGGTTTTTGCCAAGCAGAATCCTCACCTGGTAGTAACTCTCTTTCGCCAACATCAGCCAGTCCGGCCTGAACCAGTTCTGCTGGTAGAGGTTTTTGACCGCCGCGACAGAATCGGGTGACCGTTCACTGATCTGTGCAGCCAGTTTTTCCGCGGTTTCCAACGGGTCTTCGGAAATGCCTGTGATCAGACCAATTTCCAGCGCGGTCTGTGCGTCGATGACCTCAGCAGTCATTGCCAACCTGGTGGCCACATCCCTGGCAAGCAATTCGCGCAGGGCCAGGTTGCCCGCCATATCGGGTATCAGACCCCATTTGCCCTCCATGATCGACAGGCTGGCGCCAGGGGTGGCATAGCGGAAGTCGCCGCCGAGTGCTATTTGCAGACCTCCGCCCCAGCAACGCCCCTGGATGACCATGATGACCGGCACCGGTATTTGCCGCCAGTTGTAAGAAACCCTTTGCGCAAGGTTGGCTTTTCCGGGCAGCCATTTGCGCAGTAACGACAAAATGGCGCCTTTACCCTGCATGACCGATTTGATATCAAGGCCGCTGCAAAAATCCTCACCGGCGCCCTGTACGATGACCGCGCGTATATTTCGGTCTTTCCTGAGTTGACGGGATAGCTTGTCGATGGCTTTGAACATGGCCATGTCGAGGGCATTGCGTTTTTGCGGCCGGTTCAGGGTGACATACGCAATGTCATTTTTACTTGCCAGGGTCACGCATGGATTATTCATGTTTTTATGCCTCTTGCCATGGCGGGTATTTTGTCATCACGTTTAAAAACAGTACAGAACTCAGAAACGATTCAAGCCAGGTTTGCAGCCTGGGGTAGGGCGCCTGGTCAAACCAGGGTTTATCCACCATGGCAAACTGCCTGATAAACGGGAAGATGGCAACATCGGGGTAGCTTATGCGGTCATGTAACAGGTGTCCTGCGTTTTCCAACCGCTGTTCCAGTTCTGCCAAAAAGCATTCTGCCTGTTGTCGATAGAAACTCCCGGGGTGCTCTGGATAACGGTCTGCATACTTATAACGGTCAAGCCAGGGCTTGAATTCAAAATCACAGCGTTTAACCAGTTCCACGGCCTGTTCCCCGTCTTCATTGCTCCACCAATGATCAGGGTCGTTCAGATCCAGCGCCCAGCGCATCACATCGACGCTCTCATCGATGACCCTGCCGTCCGGCAGTACGAGCACGGGCACAGTACCCTTCGGTGATGCGTGTAACATGGCGGGCGGCTTGTCCCGCAGCAGGATCTCGCGCAGCTCAACCTCAATGCCGGCATATGCCAGTGTGATTCTGGCCCTTATGGCAAACGGACAACGACGGAATGAATAAAGTATGGGCAGCATCAGGTATCGGTTCCCAGGGTTTTTGGATTCTTAAAACAGCTTAAAAAACCAATAATATCAGATAAATACATTAACCTTTTGAATCATTGGTTGATGATATGACTTTTCCATGATACACGGAGTAATACCTGAGATTCCCGGGTGCATGAGAGATCGCGGCAGAGATAATAATGATGATAAACAATAACTGATGGTCCATGGGGGGATAAAGGCCCATCAATATCAGCAGGAAAAATTTCAAATACATCACCAGGCCCCTGACCTGGACCATCCATACCGGGTTTGCAAAGATGTCGATCAACATCATCAATAAACCACTGACCAGCGCCAGCCACCAGTAGCCCAGCCATGCGGATCGATCAATTTCGAACAGTATGCCGCCGCCCACTCCGGTCACGGACAACAGGTGAAAAGTGCGCAGGCCAATCTTGACCCAGCGTTTAACCATATTCCGGTCCATCAGGGTGTCTTACCAGTCGTTTTGCTCCGCCAGCCCGGACTCACTGATCCCTGCCATCTGGATTCAGTTTTTTGCAGGGTAAATGCTTTGTGTTGGCCGCTCATATCGATATTCCTGTCTCTGCGTAATTGTAACGCTCCCAGGTGTGTAGCATACAGGGGGAGTGCCGTGTTTGTTGATTCCCAGCCTGGCGCACTCAGCCAAAATTTTGACCACATGTTGCCTAGGCGCGTACAGGGAAGGGCCGGTCGGCTGAAAAGCGGTTAAAATGGGGTTTTGCCCTGAGACCACAAGCGAGACCATAAACCATGGCTGATTCCCGTTTTTCCGGCACTGACCGGTATGTTGCAACCGAAGACCTGACCACTGCCGTTAACGCTGCTGTCACCCTTGGAAGGCCGATCCTGATCAAGGGTGAACCGGGAACCGGCAAGACGCAGTTGGCAGAGGAGATTGCCCGTGGTCTCGATTTGCCCCTATTGCAATGGCATGTAAAGTCGACCACGAGGGCGCAACAGGGATTATATGAATACGATGCCGTGGCCAGGCTGCGTGATTCCCAGCTGGGTGATGAGCGCGTCCACGATATCGCCAATTATATTGTTAAGGGCCCGATGTGGGAGGCCTTTGAGCAGGACATGCAACCGGTGCTGTTGATCGATGAAATTGACAAGGCCGATATTGAATTTCCGAATGATCTGTTACGTGAACTGGATCGCATGGAGTTTTATGTTTATGAAACCCACCAGACCGTCGTGGCAAAGCACCGGCCGATTATCGTCATCACGAGCAACAATGAAAAGGAACTGCCGGATGCTTTTCTGCGTCGTTGCTTCTTTCACTACATCCGTTTTCCCGACAAGGACACCATGGCCGATATCGTTGAGGTGCATTACCCGGGTCTGAAAAAAGAGCTGTTGAGTGAAGCGCTGAACGCCTTTTACGAGTTGCGTGATGTACCGGGCCTGAAGAAAAAGCCTTCGACATCCGAACTGCTGGACTGGCTGAAGCTGTTATTGGCCGAAGATGTGCCGCCGGAGGCCCTGTCCAGCGATGACCGTCGTAAGTCCTTACCCCCATTGCATGGCGCACTGTTAAAAAACGAACAGGATGTCCACCTGTTTGAACGCCTGATATTTCTTCACCAACGCGAGAGCCGCTGAGCCTTATGTTGATCGGTTTTTTCTTTGAACTGCGGCAGGGGGGACTGAAGGTTTCACTGGGTGAGTTCCTGAGCCTTCTGGAGCTACTGAAAAAGCGGGTCATCCGTTTTGATGTGGAGCAGTTTTATTATCTCTCGCGCGCCTGCCTGGTCAAGGACGAGGCCTTGTACGATCGATTTGACCGGGTCTTTTCAGCGCATTTCAAAGGTATCGAGGCCTTGTTCGGACCGGACGACACCGACATACCCGAGGAATGGTTACGCAAGCAGATGGAATTGAACCTGACGGAAGAGGAAAAAGCCCGGATTGAGGCCATCGGCGGCTGGGAAAAATTGATGGAGACGCTTAAAAAACGGCTCGAGGAACAGCAGGAACGTCATGAGGGCGGCAATAAGTGGATCGGTACCGGCGGCAGATCGCCATTTGGCGCACATGGTTACAACCCCGAGGGCATCAGGATAGGGCAGCAGGGCTCGCGGCACCGTCGTGCTGTCAAGGTATGGGACAAACGGGAATTTCGAAACCTCGATGACACGCTGGAATTGGGTACGAGAAACCTGAAGGTGGCGCTGCGGCGGTTGCGAAAGTTTGCCCGTACCGGCGCAGCCGAAGAACTGGATCTGCCCGACACAATAGAAAGCACCGCCAAAAATGCCGGTTTGCTGGATATTAAAATGGTGCCAGAGCGGCACAATGCCACCAGGGTGCTGCTATTTCTGGATATCGGCGGTTCGATGGACGATCACGTTCGCGTGTGTGAAGAACTGTTTTCAGCGGCAAGAAGTGAATTCAAACACCTTGAATATTTTTATTTTCACAACTGCATTTACGAGGGATTGTGGAAGGACAACAAGCGACGCCACAACCAACGCATTGCCACCATGGACGTGTTGCATAAATACAGCGCCGATTACAAACTGATACTGGTGGGTGATGCAACGATGAGCCCTTATGAGATCCATCACCCCGGGGGTAGCGTTGAACACTGGAACGAAGAGGCCGGCGCCACCTGGATGAAACGATTGCTGGACACCTATCCAAAAGCCATCTGGCTAAACCCCGAGCCGGTTCAGCGGTGGCAGTACACGCCGTCTATCCGGATGCTTTCACAGATGATGGAAGAGCGCATGTTTCCTCTGACGGTGGCAGGTCTTGAACAGGGAATGAGAACACTATCCTGACAGGATTCCAGTAAACAGCGATCCCTGTTTTCCATGGACAAGAACCCCCCGGTCAAATGTCCTACACGTTTGCCGTAAAGCGCCTACCAGCTTCGACATGATTATACCGTCGTTACACTTTCCCTGGCCCCGTAGGCTTGTATATAAATCATAATTACATGATTTCATTACAATACTACTGGAGGTTATCGTTATGAATATTGCAAAAGCAAAAGCGTTTGGCTTGTCCTGCGCCTATTTTTTGTTCGTTGTTTTTTCGATCTCGGCAAATGCATCTGACCCGGCTTATGCAGAGCCCGGCCCGTTGATCGAGGGCTGGTCGTCTGCAGGCGGGCAGATTTTGCCAATACTGGATTTTGAGGGGGCTCAATTGCCGGAAGACATTCTCAGCGACATCCAGGTTGAGAACGTTACCGTGGACGAAGATGGCTCGACCCGTTTTCAACTCACACACAGCGGACCGATGAGTCGCCAGGTGTTTGCCCATGTGCGCAGGGTTGAGCAGGACGACGGGTTTACACGAAGCATCATTACCAACGTTGCAGATGGCCAGCAGATGGAGTACCTGACCGAATCATCCCGTGATCCGTTGCGGGGGAATTTCAGTAAGGAAAAAGCCAACGAGATGTTGGCGCAGGCGGCCTTGGGGGGTGATCAGAAGGTTGAATGTCCCTGGTGCTATTTTTTGACGATTATTATCACTGAAGCTGCATGTATTGCGAAAACCATGATTTCACAGCGTGATTGCCGAATAACCTGTGCGGCGTGGGGCGGTGTTAAGTACTACAAATCAGGAATATGCGGAACTATCAATGCAGAATGTTTGTGTTGGGTGCCGAGGAGAATCGCTGACGAATTTGGGGGTTAGATTTCCTACATGGGCCAGGGTGCAGGTTCATTTCTATAAGGAGGGGGGGGTGTGAGTTCATTGCGAGTCACAAAGTTTTTATTGGATTACCTGGTCGGTTCTGGACTCACATTTCTGTTGCTTTTTTTACTGGTTGGCAATGTCACCGTTCTGGATACCAGTACCGAGCTCGGAATCGCATACAGGTGTTCCGATGCTTTTCCCCGGCAAGAAGTTTTCAAGCAACTTGAACCGTCGCTTAATAGCACAGAAGCTTGTGAAGTAGTTTCACCTTGCGAGGAAGCGCAAAAGATTCAATGTTCGGGGACACTGAAATTGTATCAATTACCCCAGACATTCTTGTTGCCTGACCGTCTGGATATCAGGGTAAAAAATGCCTTGGCCGAACCTTATGGTGTGTACAGCTACACGTTCGGCGCCACCAGACGATTCTCGCTAAATACACTGTTTGCACTGATCATCTTCAGCGTATTCATTACCGAGGCCGG